>DATJNL010000174.1:0-23962 GCA_035508175.1 Myxococcales bacterium | reverse complement strand
GCGGCGACCGGCACCGGCGCGCTCGAGGCCGAAGGCGAGGGCAGCGTCGGCGGAGACGGGAGGGCCGCAGGCGCGGGGGCCCCGGCGGGCGCGAAGCCGGCGACGGGGTGCGAGGCCTCGGGGCGAGGGCGCTGCGGCGCGGTCGAGGCGACCGGGATGGAACGGGGGCGAACGAGGTGAACGGGGGCCGCGACGGCGGGCACGGGCGGCGGAACGGGAGCGGCCGGTGGGGGTCGGCGTGGCGCGGTCAGAGGCGGCGCCGGCGCGGCCGCCGCACCGGCCGGAGGCGCGGCGGAGACCTCCCGCTCGACCCGCCGGTCGACGAGCTCGAAGTCTCCCTCCGGGATGTCGTCGGGCGCGGCCACGCCCGTGGAGAGGCTTCGCCAGGAGCGGCCGGCGGGGACCTCCCAGGTTTCGCCCTGGCCCGTCACCTCGACGAGCCCGCGCCGCACGCTGACCTCCACGTCCGCGGGCGATCGCACGCTCACGGAGAAGACCGTGCCCTTCACGGTCACGCGGTAGCGCGGCGTTTGCACGGCGAACGACTCTCCCGTTCGGCGCGGGTCGACGTCCGCGACGATCCGCCCGCGGTCGAGCCGCAGCTCCAGGTGGCGATCCAGGCTGGCGAGCTGCAGCGAGCCGGCGGGATCGAGCAGCACGCTGGCCCGGCCGAGGTCCAGGACCGCGCGACCCTGCGCGGTCCGCAGGGTGCTGCGCTCGGGCAAGGTCGCGCCCGCCCCCGCGGCCACCCACTGCGAGCTCGCCCGCGACGCGACCACCGAGCCGGTGGCGAACGTCAGCGTGCCCGTGCGCGGCTGCCGGGGAGCGAGGACGAGCAGCGCCGCGGTCGTGCCGGCGAGGGCCAGGGCGCCGGCCCAGCCGAGCCAGAGGGCCCGGGCCGGGCGCCGGGACCGCCGAGTCAGGACGCCTTGCCACAGGCGGCCGCGGGCGTGGGGCGAGAGCGACCGCTCGGGAAGCCGCGCCGCGAGCAACGCCGCCGCCGCTCGCTCCTCCGCGCTCGTGGCGCCGCCCTCTCCCAGGGGTCGGATGTCGGGCTTCACGGGACCTCGAGGTAGCCGCGCTCGCGGCCGATGCGGACGAACGCCTGCCGCGCGTGGCGCAGGCGGCTGTACACGGTATTGAGCGGGCGGGAGAGCCGGGTCGCTATCTCCTCGGCGGGCACGCGCTCGAGCTCGAAGAGCGCGAAAACCTCGCGCTGCTTGGGCCGCATCTCGGCGAGGATGGCGGCGACGTGGGCCGTGGCCTGCGCGCGCGCCGCCAGCGCCTCGGGGCCCGGTTCGAGGGCCGCCGGCTCGAGGTCCCCCGCGGCGCCGAAGAGGCCGAAGAACCTGCGCACCTTCCGCTTGCGGTGGCGATCGTGGACGAGGTTGGTGGCGATGCGGCGTATCCAGTGGCCGAACTCGCCGCCTTCGAACCGGTCGAGCTTCTCCAGCGCGGTGGCGAAGGCCTCCTGGGTCACGTCCTCGGCCTCCCCGTCGCGCATCCCCAGGCGCTGGGCCAGGCGGAAGACGTCGTCCACGTGGGTCTCGTAGAGCGCATGGAACGCCGAGGTGTCGCCGGACCGGACCTGGGAGATGAGGGCGGTCTCATCCTCTGCCTCCGCGGGCTGGCCCATCGTTCTGGTGGATTCAACGGCCACGGCCCTCCAATCCGTCAAAGGAAGACGTAACCTGCCGAGATGCCGAGGCTGCCGTCCGCGACCTTGGTCACCGGCGCGACGCCGTCGACGTCGACCGTGACGCTGCCGAGGTGCACGCGCGCGTCGAGGCGGGGCCCCACGAAGAGGCCGCGCCAGAGCCAGAAGTCGTAAGCCACGCGTGCTCCCACGAAGGGGGCGACGGCCGTGTCGCTGGAGCGGTGAAAGAGCAGGCCGCCGGTGGTGGAGGCCTCGAACAGCTCGCCGCCGACCACGCCCTCGAGGCGGAGCGCGCCGACGCGGGTGCTCCAGCGCCAGCCTCCCGCCAGCGCGAGGAGCTGCTCCCCGAGGTTCAGGCTCGCGGGGGTGTTCTCGGCCCCCACGACCGCGACGGTCGAGCCGCCGAACCACGCGCCGGAGAGCTCCACCTGCCAGGGGCCGCGGTGCACGCCGAGGTCGAGGGCGCCGGCGGGCGCGACGCCCACGAGGCCGAGCTCGGCGGTGGCGCCGGCCGAGAGGTCGAGGTGCCAGCGCGGCGGCGGCGGTGGCGGCGGCAGCGGTTCCAGCGGGGCGGCGACGCCGGACGCGTGGAGATCCTCGAGGTAGCGAGAGGCGACCAGGGCGACCCGCTCGGCGAACGACAGGCAGCTCGGCCCCGGGGCGGGCAGGTCGCGCTCGAGCGCGGGCTCTCCAGCCACGCGGATGCGCAGCCGCCAGCGTGCGCCGGAGCGAAGGGCGAGGGTGGCCTCGCCATCCTCTCGGCCGACACCCTCGGCGATGGTGAGGCCCGGGAGGTGCAGCCGCAGGGAGGCGAGGATGTCGTCGGCACGGCACGAGGCCCCCGCAGCGCGCAGGTCGACGCGCAGCGCTCGAACGGGACCGGTCGCCGCCAGCGAGGCCCCCCAGATCGCCGCGACCTTCAAGAGCATGCTGCGCTTCCCCTACCATGGTTGGCCGGACCGTTTCACGGAGCTCCGGCATTGGTGGGCGGCGCGAGCCCGGAGCTTCAAGCGCCCGGCGATCCGCCGAGCTTCGCCGCGGTGGCAGGCGCCGGCGGGGCGACTGCTTGTTCGACGCGCGCCCGCCGGCTAGACGGTTGCGAGCGCAGCTGCTCTCGCGGAGGTGGCACATGTCGAGATTCATCCTCGGAGCGGCGACGCTCACCGGCCTCGGCCTGCTGGCTTGCGCCCACGCCGCGTCCCGGACGCCTCCGGCCGTCGACGGAGGCCTCGACGCCGGGAGCGGCGCGGGGAGCCTCGAGGACGCCGGGCTCGAAGACGGCGGCGATGCGGGCGCGCACGGGGACGCCGGGCTCGACGCTGGTTTCGACGCGGGCCCCGACTGTGGTTCGCCGCTGGCGACGCCGGACATGCCCTGCGGCTCGCTCGGCTGGACGACCAGCAGCGTCGTCTCGCGCCTGCGAAACCACCAGTTCTCGTTCATCGCGCAGGTCGATGCGGGCGCGTTCCTGTACACGGTGGGCGGCTACAACGGGAGCTCCATCCTGGCCAACGCCGACCGCGCGGCGCTCCAGGCCGATGGCTCGCTCGGCGCCTGGTCGGCGATGGCCCCGCTTGCCCAGCCGACGGCCGGGATGGCCGGTGCGCTGGTCGGCAACGTCGCGGTGATCGCGGGCGGCGACCCGGGCGGCGAGAGCTACACGGATCAGAGCTACAGCTCGGTCGTCCAGAGCGACGGCTCGCTCGGCCCCTGGACCGCGGCCGGGTCGACCTTGAACGCGCGCATGCACGCGGGCGCCTTCGCGTACGGGAGCACCGTCTACGTCCTGGGCGGCTTCAACACCTCCACGGTGCTGAGTGACGTGGTGGCCGCGACGGTCTCCGCCGACGGCACGCTCTCCGCCTGGAGCGCGGCCGGCTCGCTGCCGGATCCGCACTCGCACTTCGGCATCGCGGTGGTCGAGAGCTTCGTCTACCTGGTGGGGGGCCTCGACCAGTCGGCGCTCCAGAACGCCCCGGTCGTCGGCGAGGTCTGGCGGGGGCAAGTCGCGGCCAACGGGACGCTCGGCGGCTGGACGGCGATGACGGCCTTGCCGGACGCCCTGTGCACCCAGGGGGCCTTCACCTACGGCGGCTATCTCTATACCGGCGGCGGGATCGACAACTCGGTGATCCAGAACGGCATGTGGCGCGCGCCGATCGCCGCCGACCATTCGCTGGGAGCCTGGGAGCAGGTGGCGTCGCTGCCCATCGCCCGGGCGCACGTCCACCAGTTCCCGCTGTTCGCAGGCCACGTCTACTCGATCGCGGGCGCCATCGACTACACGCTCACCTCGACGGGCGAGATCGACATCGGCTCGTTCCAGTAGCACGACTGCCGCTCACCGAGCCCTCAGTCGTAGATGCAGTAGTGAGGGGCGCCCGCATAGAGGCGGTGGCGCAGCAGGAAGGTGGCGAGCCGGAGCTCGCGGGACCAGGGCTTCGCGAGCCTGTCGAAGTGCCGCAACGCTTCCAGGCGGGCGTGCTCGGCTCCGCTCGCGTAGCTCCCGGCCGACACGTACTGGCTGTGGGTGACCAGGTGCAGGCTCCACCAGGTCTCGTACGCCTCGGCCACGAGCTTCTCGACGTCCGGCGCGACGGGGGAGCGGGGAAAGGCTGCCAGGAACTTTTCGCCATGGCTGATCATCGGGCGGAACGTATCGGCGCCCCCGGCGCAGCAGCAGCCGTCCGCGAAGCCGCTGGGCAGCATGGCGAGGAACGCTCGCTGGCCCCACCGTGAGTCCGGGCGTTTCAGCGCGAGCTCGCGGGGGAGGGCGAGGTCGACGTTCCAGCTGGCCCCGAGCTCTTCGTAGGACAGGCCGAGCCGCGGGTCTCCGAGCGTCTTGCCGAGGCGCTTGCGGTCCGCCTCCGGCGTGGCCTCCACCAGCCGCTGCGCCAGCGCCCAGGTGCAGGCCGCGAGCGCCGGCCAGCGGGCGTCGGGGGTGCGCGAGCCACGGAGCGCCGCCAGCGCGTCGTCGAGAGCCTTGCGGACGGCGGCCGGGTCGGAGGGGTCGCCGTGGCTCACTCCCACCTCCGCGCAGGCGGAGAGCAGGTCCGGCCATGCATTCGAGGCTTTCGGGCGCGGGCGTGGCCGCATGTCCTCGGGGACGCGCCGCCACTGGAAACCGAGGGATGGGGCCCGCACGAGCGGCGACGGCTGCAAGCCGGCGAGGTAGAGGTAGGCGTCGGTCGCCCCCTGCTTTCCCCAGTGCCACGTTCGAGACCAGCCGGCGGAGCCGAGCTCCAGGAAGGTTCGGTGGCGCAGCTCCGCGCCGGGCCCCAGCCCCGCGAGCCGGCGCCCCACGAGCGGCTGCGCGGCGTCGAGCGCCGCCTGCGGGTCGGCCTTGCCGAGCGTTCCGACGAGCACGGCGCCTTGCAGCGTGCAGGCGTCTCGGTCGAGGTCGGCGTAGAAGAAGTAGGAGCCCCGCCAGCTCCCCGCCTCGACCTCGCAAAGGGAGCAGTAGGGCTCGCTCGGGTGCTCGAGCGGCGAGTCCACGGTGCCTTCTCCGGGGACCGGGTGGCAGCGCGCGCGCGCGGCACCGGCCCACCGATCCGACGGCACGTCCTGGATGAGCGCCAGCAGATCCGAAAAGCTTGCCGTCAGCGCGGAGACGTCGCTCGGACCGCCGTCCGGAGCGACCGCCTGGGCCCGCGCGGCAGTGCCGAGGAGTAGCAGCACGACCAGCGTCCCCGTGCACATCGGTCGCGGCAGCCTCGGTGGAGCCGTTGCGGGCTGGGCGCTCACTGGCACAGCCCCTCGTTGCACGCCTGGCCGGGCAGGCAGGCGGAGCCGCAGCCACCGCAGTTGGCCGGGTCGCTCGTGACGTCGACGCACGCGTTGCCGCAGCAGGCCTGGGTGGCATCGGGCAGGGCGCAGTAGAGGCCCTCGTCGGCGTCGGAGCAGGCGTCGCCCTGGCAAGCGCCGCCCTGGCAGGCCTCGCCGCTCGGGCAGGCCTGGCCGCAGCCGCCGCAGTTCTGGGGGTCGGTCTTCAGATCCAAGCAGCCGAGGCCGCAGCAGCTGCCGGGCTGGCCGTCGGGCGCGGCGCAGGTGAGGCTGTTGCACAGGGAGGTGACGCAGAGGCCGCTGGCGCAGATCTGGCCGGCGGCGCAGGGGGGCGAGCAGGTGTCCGGCGGGACGCACGTCGCGTCCTGGCAGGCGACGCCGGCGGGGCACGCGAAGCCGCAGCCGCCGCAGTTGGCGGGGTCCTCGCGCACGCTCACGCAGCTGCCGCCGCAGCAGGAGCCGAGGGCGTAAGGGCCGTTGGTGCAGGGCTCGCCGTTCGCGCGCCCGGAGCAGTCGCGGGGCAGGCAGCCGGCAGAAGACAAGAAGAAGAACCCGACCTCCACGCAGCCGTACCCTTGCGGGCAGGTGACGTTCTGGCCCGTGCAGCTGAGCCCACCCGAGGCCCCCGCGCAGGTCGTGGAGAGGCCGGACCGGCAGTGGTAGCCAATGGGACACACGACGCCACAGGCGCCGCAGTTCTGGTCGTCGGCCTGTGGCAGGGTGCAGCTGCCGCCGCAGCAGATCTCCCCGGGCCCGCAGGCGTCGCCGTCGGCGAGCGCGCTGCACGGAGCCCAGCACGTCCCGCCCGTGCAGCCGTCGCCCGCGGGGCAGTCGGACGCGCTCTGGCAGGCGGTCGGCGTGCAGGCGCCGCTGCTGCAGCCGCCGGCGAGGGGACAATGGACGCCGCACTGGCCGCAGTCGAGCGGGTCGTTCGTCGCGTCGACGCACTGGCCGCCGCAGCAGAGTCCGCCGATGCCAGCGTCGACGAGGCACGCGTGGCCCTCCGAGCTCAGCGAGCAGGGCGGCTCCTGCGTGCAGGCGCCCCCCGCGCACACGAGGTCGGGCGGGCACACGGTGCCGCACGCCCCGCAGTTGTGCGGGTCGCCGTTCAGCTCCGTGGTGTCCAGGCACGCCGTGCCGCAGCACGTCCCGCCGCCGCCGTCGCCGCTGCCGCAGTACAGGCCATCGTGACCCGCCGGGCAGGACGGCGCGAGGCAGAGCTCCGATTCGCTCGACGATCCGCCGTCGCCGGAGCCGCCGAGCCCGAGGCCTCCCACGATCACGGTCCGGTGTCCGCAGCCGTCGCCGGCAGGGCAGCCGGAACAATCGCCGGCGCAGATGCCGGCGGCGCACGAGGCGGCGCCGCCGTCCACCGAGGGGCAGATCGCGCCGCACGCGCCGCAGTTGAGAGGGTCCGCGTTGGAGCTGGGCAGGCAGGCGCCGTCGCAGCAGAAGCCGCCGGGGCAGGGCGCGTTGTCCGCCATGCCCACGCAGCTGGGCGCCGGCACGCACGCCGCGGTCGCCAGGTAGCCGTAGGTCTGCGCGGGATCCCCGGCGGCCTCGCCGACGACCAGCGCCGAGGCGTCGTTGGACGACGACTCGCACACCTCCCCTGCGCCGCAGGGCGAGCCGCAGGCGCCGCAGTTCGTCGCATCGAGGCCGGTGCAGACGGAGCCGCAGCAGATCCCGGGCGACCCGTACGAGCACACGACGCCGTCGGGCTCGCCGCCGTCGCAGAAGCGGGTGATGCAGTAGCTCCCGTTGCCCCCGCAGATTCCGGCCGGGCCGCAGCCGGCCGGTCCGCTGCAGCCCGGTCCGCTGCCGGCGCAGATTCCCTGCATGCAGGAGAAGCCGGCGGCGCAGTGCGCGCCCGGAAAGCCGCAGTTGAGCGAATCGTTGCCGACGTCGAGGCACTCCGCGTCGGCGCACGCCCCGACGCCGCCGTCCGGCAGCAGGCAGCCCGCGCCCGCCACGGTTGGCGAGCAGGCGGCGAGCGCGCAGACGTGGCCTACCCAGGTGGCGCCGGGAGCGCAAGGGCCGCCGCCGCTGCTGGCTCCGCCGCCGGTGGTTCCCGCCGAGGAGGATCCCCCCGAGCTGGTGCCGCCCACCCGTCCACCGCTGCTCTCGCCCCGGCCCGTTCGCGAGCCGGTGCTGCTTCCCACGAACGTCCCGGTGCTGCCGGAGCTGCCCGCGCCGCCGGCGCAGGCGCCGAGGCAGAGCAACGGAGTCAGCGTGAGGGCAGCGAGGCGGCGCATGGAGATCCTCCCGTGGCCTGCTGCGACGACTCTCGCAGGCGCGGCCGCGGGGGACAAGGCGCCGGTGGGTGGAACGGCTCCGGCTCAGGGCGCGGGGTACTGCGCGGCGCAGCTCGCCTCGCCGCCCGCGTCCACCACCGAGGGCGCCAGCGTGGGGGCTGAGAGATCCGGAGGGCTCGAGAAGTCGAACATGTCGTAGGGCGGGACGGCGTTGGCGTCGCGGTGGGTCATCGCGGGCAGGCCGAAGCGCGCCTCCACGAAGCGCAGGATCGACGCGTGGTCGGTCACCTGGTGCGAGACGTAGCCGCGCTTCGCGTACGGGGAGACCACGAAGAACGGCACGCGCATGCCGTCCTGATCGAACGCGGCCTGGAAGCCGCCGTCCGGGATCATGGGCGCGAGGCCGTCCGGCACGCAGGCCGGGGGCGGGTCGACGTGGTCGTAGAGGCCGCCGCCCTCGTCCCAGGTGATGAACAGCGCGAGGCTGGGCCACTCCGGCGAGGCGATGACGGAGCGCACGACGCTCTCGACGAACGCCTCGCCCGGCTGGGGGTCGCAGGGCGGCTCCTCGGCCGGGCTGACGCCGCCCAGGAAATCCGACGCCTCGACCCACGAGACGGACGGTAGGATTCCGGCGTCGGCGTCCGAGTAGAACTGCGAGAGCGGGGCGAAGTGGGTGGGGTTCGCGGCCCAGGTGCTCGGGAAGAGACCGGCCGACGGGGGATCGGACTGGTAGTAGAAGGTCCAGCCGACCTGCGCGTCGTTCAGGCGCTGGAACACGTTCGGGTAGCCGTTGCCGGCGTCGTCCATCTCCGGCGGGATCAGGTTGCTCGTCTCGCCGAACGACGTGCCCGCCATGTAGACGAGGCGGTTCGGGTACGTGGTGGAGAGCACCGCGCAGAAGTGCCGGTCGGAGATCGCGAACGCGTTGGCCAGCGAGTAGTAGAACGGCAGGTCGGTGCCGTCGTAGTAGCCCAGCGCGCGCGCGCCCGAGGGGTCCCTGGGCTCCACGTTCTGCGTGGTGAAGCCGTCCATGCCGCCGTCGTCCAGGTCCAGGTGGTTGATCGTCCAGCCGGCCGCGGGGCCGTCGAAGCAGAGCAGCGGCTGGTGGAAGCGCGAGATCGGCGCCCCGGGATGCTCGGGATCCGGATTCGTCGCGTCGGGCGACGCACCGTCCACGGTCTGGCCCGGCACGGTCAACGAGGAGAAGTAGTGATCGAAGGTCCGGTTCTCCTGCATCACGAGCACGACGTGGTCGATGGGGATGGCTGCGCCGACCGGGTAGTCGGGGAGGGTGGCCGCGGGCACGTCGCCCGCGCCGAACTGGCACGCCGCGCGAGCGGCGGCCGCGGCGGACCCCGCGTCGGCGGCCGGCTTCGAGGAGCAGGCGAGGGCCGCGGACGCGAGGGCGCCCACGATCCATGGCCAACGGCCAGCTGCGGCGTTCGTCGTCACGCGCCGGCGATTATGGTCCAGGCCGTGGGGCGCCGGCAACGACCGCCTGCGGCTTCCCCCGCGCCTTCGGCTACACTTGCCGGCCCTCGGACTCGATGGAGGTCACGATGAAGAAGGTGCTGATGGTCGGCTTCGACCCCGCGCTCGTCGCCCGATCGCCGGAGTTCAAGGCGGCGCAGATGACGCCGCCCGACGAGACCCTCGCCGCCCTTGCGCGGGAGCAGGAACGGCTCCGGGCCGCGGGCTTCGAGGTGGAGAACCTGTTCCTGGACCTGGGCGAGACCGCCGAGAGCGTGGTGCGCGAGAAGCTGCGTGGCCAGTCGTTCGCGTGCATCAACGTGGGCGCGGGCCTGCGCACCAACCCCCGGGCGCTGTTGCTCTTCGAGCGCATCATCAATGCGATCCACGAGCTCGCCCCCGCCTCCCGCATCTGCTTCAACGCGACGGCGGCCGACGTGCTGGCGGCGTTCCAGCGGTGGACCTGAACTGGAGCCGGCGGGCTCTGCCGCGCGAGCGGACATTCGTCGTGACCGCCACCACCCTGACGTGTGCGCCGCCTCGCCTTGACGGCGCGACCCCCGCGTGTTGAAAGGCCCTCTTCCCGGAGGGTCGCCCACGTGAAGATCGCCATTCTAGCCCTGGCCGTCGCTTCCCTGCCGGTGGCCGCTGCTGCCCAGGAGCCGCACCCACAGGTCAGGATCTTCTCCGACGACCCGATGACCCTGTTGCTGCGGCTGGGCGAGCCCTCGGGGGTGGAGACCACGCAGAACTTCAACGAGGCCCACGCGTCGCCCGGCACCGGATCGGCGCAGGCCACCACGGTGACGAAGCAGTACCGCGAGTGGGAGCCGGTGTGCGGCGTTCCCTGCGGCCGGCGCCTCTCGCTCGACTTCCCCTACCGCATCGGGGGCGACGGCATCGTGAGCTCCGGCACCTTCATGCTGCCGCTCGAGGACAACGTGGAGATCCACGTGCGCACCGGCTCGAGCACCTGGCGAGGACTGGGCTGGGCGGCGATCGGTCTGGGCATCCCGCTGGTGCTCGCGGGGCTCTCCGCGTTCGTGGTGGCCCCGGCGAACGGCCATTCCCCGAGCGACCAGCAGTTCTGGAACACCGCGGGCGGCGTCACCTTCGGGGTGGGCGTGGTGCTCGAGGCGCTGGGCATCAGCGGCGTGGTGCTCAACCGCACCACGGTGGACCTCCGGTAGACTCCCCGCGGCGGCGCGAACGCGTGGGCCTCAGCGCATGCCGCGCGGCCAGGGCCCGGATCAGCTCACCGGGCGACCAGGCCCCAGACCACGCCGACGGCCAGCGCGACGCCGCCGGCGACGAGCAGGCCGATGGCCGCGTCGGCCTCGGCGTTCGCGGCGCTCGCCTGCGCCGCGGTGAGCGAGTGCTCGGTCACCGGCTGCCCCCCGACGACGGCGGGGTGCGTGCTGTCGCCGTTCGAGATCGCCACGGCGCCCAGGATGCCTCCCCCCAGCAGCACGAGCCCGCCGGCTCCGGCCGTCCACCACGGCGCGGAGGAGCGGTGCGGGGGCGCCTCCTCGGAGACCGCCGCTGCCGGCGCGCTGCCGAGCATTCCCTTCTCCGCCGAATCGAGCGGCTCGACGGCGGTGAGGTCGGCGGCCGTCACGGCGAGCTGCTGTCCGTCGTCGAGGTGCACGCGGCCGGCCACGATCTCGTGGCCGTGGATCGCGCGCAGCGCGTACTCGCCCGCTTCCACCGCCAGGCGGCGGGGCGCGTCGGGCCCGAGATCCGCGAGGAGCTGATCGCGCCGCACGTCGAAGACGGAGATGCGGGAGAAGCCGGACGGCAGGCGGAGCACCGCGCTCGGCCGGGAGAGGTCGGTGAGCACGAGCTCGCCTTGGCCGGAGAGCCGGTAGTCGTACTCGGGGTGCTGGGGGCCGATCAGCGTCTGCGCGCTCGTCGCCAGCGTGTGCTGGTAGGCGTAGCGGTAGGCCTCGCCGAGGGTGACGCGCCCGTCGCCCGAATCGTCGGCGGCGCCGCGCAGCCCGGCGATGAAGTAGTACGTGAACACCGAGCCCCGCACGTGGCTCGACTCCAGGGCCGCCTCGTTGGCCGCGCTCGACGCGAGGAGCACCTGGCCGCTCGTGGCCAGGTCGTCCGCGAGGCGGATCCGGTAGCCCGGACCGGGCCGGCCGCCCTTCACGGCGAGCAGCGCGCCGCTCTGGCAGCTGTCGACCACGACCACGCGCACGTCCGCGCCGGTGGTGCGCAGCCAGGCGAGCAGATCGCCGTAGGCGAGGCGGTCCGGGCCCAGCTCCAGCGCCTCGCCGTCCGAGTGGCCGGAGAAGTAGAAGAAGAGCAGCACGCGATCCTCGGGCCGCTGGTGGTACGCGGCCACGCGCGCCTTCGCCTGCGCGAGCACGTCCCGCAGCGCGCCGAGCGGCTTCCCCTCGGCGAGGAAGAGATCGTCGGGGGCGACGCCGCCGAGCTCCGCGAGCACGCGCGCGAACTTCCCCGCGTCGTCCTCGGCGAAGCGCAGGGGCGCGCTCTCGCCGGTGGCCGCGTTGTTGCCCACCACCACCGCCACGCGGTGGGTCTCGGCGAGGGCCGGCCAGGCGACGAGCCAGACGGCCAGGGTGAAAGCCCACTCTCTCTTCACGGGACCACCTTCTCGAAGTGTAGCGTGAGCTGGGCCACCGAGGGCACGTCGAGGCGGCGGGCCTCGCGGATCGCCCCGGCGCCGCCCGCGCCCACGCGCTCGAGGGCCGCGCGCACGGCGTCCGCCGCGAGCGGCTCGCGCGAGAGCAGCGCGAACAGGCGCTCTGGGCCGGGGGCGTCGTCGAGCACGATGCTCCCCGCGAGCTCGTGGCGTCCGGGCCCCAGCTCCGCGCTGCGCTGGCCGTCGTACGGGTAGTAGATGCTGGCGTGGTCGGCGCCGTCGATCGAGCCGACGAGCAGGTAGCGCGCGGGACCGGGATCCACGACGAAGCGCAGCTCGTCGCCGGGCCGCAGCACGTCGGCGTCGTGCACCTCGAACACGCCGCCGCTGCGCCGCGCGTAGGTCTGGAAGCGCGCCCCGCCCTTGGCGGCATAGCCGTCCAGCGGGTCGTGCAGCGGCAGGAACACCAGCACCGCGGCGAGCGCGGCGGCCGGCACGGCCACCAGGCCCACCCACCGCAGCCACGAGCCTCCCCGGGCCCGCTCCTGCAGCGCGGGCTCGCTGGCGGGGAAGACCTCGCGCAGGAAGACCTCGCGATCGCGCAGCCGCTCGTCGAGCGCGGCCCGGCAGCTCTCGCAGCCGTCCAGGTGGCTCTGCAGCTCGGGCGCCGCCGGCGCGGTGGGCAGGCTCAGCGCGTCGAGGGCCAGCGAGGTCAAATGGGACGAGGGCTCGTTCGTCATCGCGCCGCCATCTCCCGTGCGGCCTGGGAAAAGGCCGCCAGCCGGTTGATCACCGTCCGCCGCGTGCAACCCAGCACGTCTGCCACCTGCTCCTGCTTGAGACCGTCCAGATAGTAGAGCCAGGCCACCTCCTGCAGCTTCTCGGGCGCCGACCGCACCAGCCGCTCGAGCAGGTCGCGGCTGAGCATCCGGGCCTCGAGCTGCTCCACCGCCACCTCCGGGAGCTCCGCGCGGGGCTCGATGCGGAGGCTGCCTCCGCGCAGCTGGTTGAGGCAGTAGTTGGTGGCGATGCGGTGGATCCAGGCGAGGATCTCGTCCTGCGACGGGGAGCGGGCCAGGTTCTTCCAGACCCGGAGGAACACCTCCTGGGTGGCGTCGCGCGCGGCAGCGTCGCCCCCGAGCATCCTGCGGCAGCGCGAGTAGATGACCGGGCCATAGAGTCGATAGAGCTCGGTGAGCCTCGCGTCACTGCTCTCGGGCATCGGGGCTTCGTCATAGCATGCATTGGCGTGCGCGTTCAGGGGCGGGCCGTGAGCACCCACACCACCGCGGCCACCACGAGCGTGACGCCGACGGAGCCCACGGCGAGCCCGGCGGTTGCCTGCGCGTTGGCCTGGTTCGCCTGCGCGTAGGTGTCGCTGTGCTGGGTGAGGACGTGTCCCGCCTCCACGGCCGCCCGGGTCTGGTCCCCGTTGGAGAGGGCCAGCCCGCCGAGCACGCCGCCCGTGGCCAGGCAGGCGACGCCGACGCCGCCGACGAGCCAGGGGGCGACGTGCCGCCTGGGCCGCGGAGCCTCGCTCGTGAGGGCCGCGGCCGGAGCGGGCGGCGCCGGGGGAGGTCCCTTCGACGCGGCGGCCGGGGTCGGCGGGGCCTTCGGCGCGGGGGGCTGGTCCATCACCACGACGACGGGCACCGCGGGCGGCGGGCTCGCGCGAGGGGCGGCCGGGGGAGCCAGGTGGGCCTCGTCTTGCTGGACGAGCTCGCGCACCAGCGCCGCGTTGCGAGCCCCCGGTAGCGCCTCGAGGTAGCGCTTGAAGAAGAATTCGGCCTTCTCCCAGTGGCGCAGCTGGTGGTGGCACTGGCCCAGGTTGAAGAGGAGCCCCGGGGCCGCGTCGTACTCGTACGCCTTGTCGAAGTCGGCGAGCGCGGCGGCGAAGTCGCCCAGGGTGTAGGCCTTCGCCCCCGACTGGTAGAGCTCCCGCGCGTGGGTGCGGGCGAAGCTGGGGGCGGCGGCGAGCAGCAGGGAGAGGGCGACGGCGGTCATGGGTCCTCCGGGAAGGGATCGACGAGGTCGTAGGTACCGCTCCGGACCGGACGCGCCGCAGGTCGGTCTGCCCTCGCTGGGGGCGGCGTTCTCCGGCTGACGGCCGTCGCATGCGTTCGGCGCTGCTTGGCCGGGGCCAACCGGGGGAGTGGCGCGAGGGCGGGGGCCGCCGCGGAGATCGGCTCGAGCGTCTCCACGCGGGGAGGGCTCACCCCCGCGGGCCTGCGCCACGCCAGCGACAGCCCCGAGCCGAGGACCACGCACGCAACGAGCGCCGCGAGCGGACGCGGCCAGCGCGCCGGGGAGGGCGGCAGCGCGGCCCTTTCGGTGGGCAAGGGCTCCGCGAACCAGCGGTCCTCGTCCAGCGGTGGGACCGGGTGTGCATCGGTTTGTTCGAGCGGGGTCGTCATGATTCACTCACGTCGAGGGAACACGAGCCGCCCGACGAAAGTGAAAACTGCCGTCGCGGCTTCACCCGAGGGCGGCGGGCCGGGTTTCCCCGCCGAGGCTCGAGCTCCTTGCCGGAGCCGGCGACACCGTCGGATTGCTGCTCGGCAGCTGCCAGTTCCGTTTTCACTTTGTGGCACGCGCGTGGGTTCTCAGGCAGTTCGGTTCACATCCAGGAGGCGCAGTCGATGAAGGTGGTCTCGATGACGAAAGCGATCGCTCTGCTCGCCGGCTTTTCGGCTTTGTGCGGCTGCCAGGTGGTCAGCGAGGGCCCGGGCGACGAGTTCCATTGCACGGTGTCCACCGACTGTCCCGCCGCGCAGAGCTGCTGCGCCGACGACTTCTGCCGGTCTTCTTGCGCCTGCGGAAACGCCGGAGCGCCCTGCCGCAGCTCGGCCGACTGCTGTACCGGCGCCTCCTGCCAGAGCGGCAGCTGCCGTTCGCTGGCCAATCAGACGGGGGGCTCGACCGGCGCCTCCACGACCGGCGCCCATGCCACGGGCAGCTCCACCACGGGCGCCTCGACGTCCGGCACGGGCGGCGGGACCGGCGGCAGCACCGGTGCGACGTCGACGGCGGGCCCTACCTCGGGTGGCTCGACTGGTGGTTCGACCTCCGCCGGAGGTAGCGGGTCGACCTCCAGCGGCGGCGGCTCGACGGGCTGTGCGGGCCAGGGCGCGAGCTGCACGCCAGCCGACTCCTGTGACCTCGGGCAGACCGATTGCAGTGGCAACTGTGTCGACACGTTCGAGCCCAATCCCTCGATGAACGGACAGGCGTGCAGCGGTGGAACGGCATGCTGGGACGGCTTTTGCCTCAACTGCGGCGACACCTGTTGGGCTCCCACCGGGAACCCCTGCGACTACGGTACACTGAGCTGCGCCACCGGGGTCACCTGCCAGGACACCGGCGAGGGAAGCCCCGCCTCCAACGGTGCTTCGTGCGGTCCCGGGAAAGTCTGCAACGACGGGGCCTGTCAGGCCTGCGACCAGGGAGCGAGCTGCCCGTCGGCGTTTCCCTGTGGCGCCGCGGCGATCGACTGCAGCCAGGGGGTCCCCGACTGCCTGGAGATCGGGCCCAATTCCGCCGCGGAGGGGACGCCCTGCGGCGGAGCCGGCGAGGTCTGCCTCGACGGCGGATGCACCTGCCCGCCGGGCCAAGTGCTCTGCGGCACGGCGTGCACCGCCGGAAGCTGCAACACGAGCTGCGGCCCGAACCTGTTCGGTCCGCAGGCCGTCTACGTGGACGACATGGTGGGCATCGCAATGGTTTCCGTAGCCCTCGGCGACTTCAATGGAGACGGCTTTCTCGATGTGGCAGCTTCCTACGGCGACGGCATCGGGCTCCTTCCGGGAACGGGCACGGGCGGTTTTGGGTCCTTCACGGCCCTGGTGACCGACGGTGGTTTCGATCTGGGGGACCTGGTCACCGGCGATTTCAACGGAGACCATGTCACCGATCTCGCCTTCACCAACGGATACCTTGATGCCGGGATCGGAGTGCTGCTGGGAAGCGGCGGCGGAGGTCTCGGCAGCTGGACCAATTTCCCCGTTCCCGGCTCCGGGTCCCTCGCGGCAGGAGATCTCAACGGCGACGGGCGGCCCGATCTCGTGACGGCGTTCACGGGGGGCGTGAGCGTCCTGCTCGGGACCGGCACCGGGAGCTTCGAGAGCCCGAACACCTTCGCCGCCGGAACCCCCTCGGGGATCGCTCTGGGGGACGTCGATGGCGACGGGAACCTCGACGCCGTTCTCGCCGAGTGCTCGTCGCCACTGGGGGCCAATGTCCTGGGCGTGCTCCTCGGAGACGGTCACGGTAATCTCGGGCCGGAGACCGAGTATTCCCTCGGACCGAACGATGATGCCTGTGCGCTTGGGGTGGCGCTTGGGGACTTCAACGGGGACGGCTGGCTCGACGCGGCCATCGTCACCCTCGGTTCTTCGGACGTCTACGTCTTGCTGGGCACCGGCCACGGCACCTTCTCCACGACCGCGATGGCCTATCCTCTGGGCGTCGCCCGTAGCTTGGCTTTCGCGACGACCGGAGACTTCAACGGCGACGGCTACCTCGATCTGGCGGTCGCCCAGAACGATTTCAGTTCCTACGGCGCAGGTCCGCCGCCGCTGACCGACGACACCGTGAGCATTCTTCTGGGAACGGGGAATGGGAGCTTTGCCGTCCAGCCGCCCATGATCGTCGGAAGCAGCCCGATCTCGATCGCCGTGGGTGTTCTGAAGAACGGTGGCGGCCAAGATCTCGTCGTCGCCAACAATGGTTACGCCACGGCCTCCCTGGGCGACACGGTGAGCGTGCTCCTGAACCAGTGTCCGTGAGCGGTTCCCGCGGCCGGGGCGCAGCTACCGCGCGAGCACGCCCGTCGTCTCCTCGACATCCGGCTCGTTCCGGCGGAACGGCTGGGCGGTCTGCCGGCGGCGGGCCTCGCGCGAGGCGGCGAGGCGCGCGTCCACGTCGATGCCGAGGGCCTCGAGCGACTCGCGACTCTCGTAGCGCAGGCTCAGGAATGCCGCCGGCCGGCTCGAGGCCCGGTGGAAGCCGGCCTCGTCCACGTGGGAGCGGTGCTCCTCGCCGAAGGTCGTGCCGAGCTGGACCGGCGCCCGCACCTGCTCCGCTGGACGGGCCCGCTCGGCGACGACCGACCTCACACCCGCGATGCGAACCGCCGCGGGAGCGGGCGGCGTGGCCGCTGCCAGGGGAGCCACCTCGCCGGCGGGCGCCACCTTCTGCTCCGCCGGAGCGGGGCCCGCGGCGCCGCCGCCGCCGCTCTCGAACCGAGGCGCGGACGCGGTCTCGGCTGCGTCGGCGGCCGGGGCTCCGCTGGTGGGAGGCTGCCCGTCGTCCTCGGCGACCGCGGGGAGCGCCGCCTCGGTGAACACTGCCACCGCGACCAGGCCGACGTCCGAGGCGTCGCCGCCCATGCGCACGGCGTACGAGTCCTTCACGCTGCCGAACCGGAACGCCGCCACGTGCTCCTCGCCGAGCCGGAAGCCCTCGATCCGGACCTCGCTGTGGGGGCCGAGCACGTAGCCCCGCTTGCGCAGCGTGGACGGCCGCCCGTCCACCACGTCGCGACCGTCGACCGCCGCGACCATCTCCACGCGGCCATCGGTGAGGTTCCGCAACCTGAGCTCGTAGCGCTGGCCCGCCGTGCCCATCACGTAGGTGTGCCCGCCCTGCCGGAAGGTGGGCAGGCGCCGGCCGCGGGCGTCGACGAGCTGGAGGGAGTAGCCACCCGAGACGGCGGAGGCCTGGGCGGCGGCGGAAAGGCAGAAGCAGGCGGCAGCGGCAACCGAGCGGATCATGGCGTCCCTCCGGGGCTGATTCCTCGGGGCAGGCGGGGCGACAACCTTACACGGTTCCACGCGGGTTCCCCTGCCGTCCCGGGAGGCGCCAGGCCGCCGCGGAGTGGAGCGCCTGCCGGCCTTGCGCTATGGACCAGGCATGATCGGACCGAGGAGGGCGGCGCTCGTGGCGCTGGCGCTGGCGGGCTGCCGCTGCTCGGGGTCGGGGTTGCAGCAGGCTCGGTCGGCGGTGAGCGTGATCCCGGCGACGCTCGACTTCGGCAACGTGTACGTGCAGGCGACGCCCACGCGCGGCGTCACCGCGCTCAACAGCGGCGATGCGCCGGACACGCTCACGTGGAGCTGGATCGGCGACGGCGGCGGGCCGTTCTCCTCCGACGCAGGCGCCCTGTCGCTCGCCCCCGGCGCCTCCCTGCAGATCCCGTTCACGTTCGCGCCCACGCAGCCGGGCCCGGCGAGCGCCGCCATCACCTTCGCCTGGAGCGAGGGGTCCGCCGGGGTGACGTTGACGGGCAACGCGCTGGCCTGGCCGCCGTGCAACGCGCAGGGCCCCTGCGCCAGCGCGGCCTTCGATCCTCAGACGGGTATCTGCAGCCAGCAGCCGGTCGCCGACGGGACGGCGTGTGATGCGGGCGAGGTGTGCCTCGTGAACACGGTGTGCGTCTCGGGGGAGTGCCTGGGGGAGCTGAACAGCTGCGACGCGGGGGACGCCTGCTCGCTGAGCTACTGCGTGCCGGGCGAGGGCTGCCACACGCAGGACGAATCGGCGAAGTGCCAGGGCAGCGATCCCTGCCGCATCTATTCCTGCGATCCGAAGACCGGCTGCCAGTCGAGTGCCGCGCCGGACGGCACGCCGTGCAGCTCGAAGGAGAGCTGCCAGACCGCGACGATCTGCGTGGCCGGCGCGTGCATCGGCACGGCCGTGCCGAGCGGGACGCCCTGCGCTCTCTGGTGGGCACCGTGCGTCACCGACGCCACCTGCAAGGGCGGCAGCTGCGACAGCCCGACGGCCGACGCTTGGACGCCGGGGCAAGAGCTCTGGAGCTGGGTCGACGCGGGCTACATGGTGGGCCGGGGTTACGGGGACACCCCGCTGGCGGTGGACGGCGCGGGAACGACCTATCTCCCATACCAGGCGAAGGACGGCACCGAGACGTTGCGCTGGATGGCGCTCGACGCCTGCGGGCGGGCGCGCTGGGACGTGCCGCTCGGGCAGGTCTCCGACGTCAACTTCGCCGAGACGGCGCCGAGCCTGGTGGACGGGCAGCTCATCGCCTGGAACGGATCGCAGGTGGCCGGCCTGCTGCCCGCGACCGGCGCCGTGCTCTGGCAGACCGACCTCGCGGCGCTGGCCGCGCAGGCCACCGGGCTGCCCGACGGGAGCCTGCTCGAGACGACCTCGATGGTGGCCACCAACCAGGGGCAACTCGTGTTCGGCGCGAACTACGACTACCAGTCGTACGATCTGCTGCTGGCGCTCGACGACACGGGCGCGCCGGTGTGGACGCAGCAGATCCCCTTCGACAGCACCGGGCTGCTGGCGGACTTCGCCGGCGACGTCTATTTCGCGGGCACCGACGAGGCGCCGGCGGGTTACCCCGACGGCGGGTCGTGGCTCGCGTCGGTGGATCCGACGGGCAACCTGCGCTTCGCGCTCGCCTCCGTCGCTGGGTCGCCCCAGGCCGTCGGACCGAACGACATCGTGACCCTGCAGGGCTTCACGGGCGGGTACTATTACAGCGCGGGCCTCACCAGCTTCGGCTTCGACGGGGTCCAGCTCGGGGCGACCGTCGATCTGCCGATGGACATCCTGGGCGACGCGCTGGGCAGCGTGGTGGACGCGAACGGCGTGATCTACACGGTCGGGGCGGGCAATCCCAACGTTGGCGCGTGGTTCGGCACGATCGCCGCGGTCACCTCGGCAGGCTCGCTGGCGTGGAGCGCGACCCTGCCGGGCGGCCAGCTGCCGATCTCGTTGCCCGCCCTCGGCGACGGCGACACGCTTTTCGTGGTGACGATGGCGCAGGGCCAGTACCCGGACGACTACCTCCTGGGCTTCGACACCACGCAGGGCACGCTGCTGTGGCAGGCCGACCTCGGCCTCGACCCCAACTACGGCCTCAGCGAATTCCAGTCGGCCTCGCTCGCGCTGAGCGCCACCGGCCAGCTGCTCGTCTCCAACCTGAACGGCGTCACCGCCTACTTCGCCGGGCAGCACCAGCCGCCCGCCGGCGCGCCCTGGCCGAGGCAGGGCGGCGACGACACGAACCGCTACTGCCCGCCGCCTCCGCCGGGGGGGTGAGCGGGGAAGGAGTACGGGCGAGCGATCGGCCCATCTCCGCGCGTTTGGATTCAGCCCCTACGCCCCTGGGCGTTGCCGAGCTCGGCGGCCTGGGTCGTCGAGAAGGGGTCGACTGCTTTCGCGGAGGTCGTCATGGCATCGGCACGTGGGCTCGTGTTCGGCATGGCAGTGGTGATCGCATGCTCGGCGTGCGGATCGTCGCCGGGAGGCGGCTCCTCCGGTACCGGGGGCGGTCCCACGACCGCGAGCGGCAGTGGAGCGGGCGGCAGCTCGGGGGCTGCGGCGAGCTCTTCGGGCGGCGCGAGCGGCAGCAGCGGAGCGACCGCGGGTAGCTCGAGCACCACGGGTGCCTCCACGACGGGGGCTACGACCGCGGGTGCCTCCACGACGGGGGCCACGACCGCGGGCGCTTCGACCACGGGCGCCGCTACGACGGGATCGGCGACGACGGGCGGCCGGGACGGTGGCCAGACCGGCGGTACGACGACGGGGGGCTCGACGAGCTCCACGGGCGGAGGCCCCGTGGATGCCGGTGGCTACGTGTCACCGGCCCTGTTCGGCTTCGTGGTGAACAACCAGGGCGATACGGACCCGGACCTGCCCTTCGGAACCTGGCGCCTCTGGGATGATGGTAGCGCCTGGCCTTACCTGCAGCCGGACGGCGGCGCCTTCGACTTCACCGGGCTCGACCACTGGCTCGCGCCCATCCAGGCCGGTCTCGACGCCGGCACCGTGAAGGACGTGCTCTACACCTTCATGCGCGTCCCCTCCTGGGCGGCCACCACCGCCGATCAGTACAACCCGAGCAACGGCGGCGACGCAGGCCCGATCACCTGCAACTATGACACGGACGTCGGCGGGACGCGGCAGTGCTACCCGATGAAGGACCTGGCCTGGGATGGCGGGGGCCCGGACCTGCTCTGGCGCACCGCCGTCGCCAAGATCGGCGCGCACATCTACCAGGGCTTGCCGCCCGGGACGCCGCTGTACTGGGGCCTCTGGGACGAGATCGCCCGCAGCACCACCCTGACGACCGATCTGCCGCCGTGCCAGCCGGGCGACGACTGCACGCGCGCCTGGGAGGGCAGCTTCGACCAGCTGCTCCGCGCCTACCAGGACGCGAGCTGCCTCCTCAACGGGCGGGCGCAGAAGGTCCTGGCCACGGGGGAGACGTGTGCGCAGGTCCAGCAGACGGTGGGGCTCTCGGGCCCGGTGGCGCCCGGCTCCTACCTGATGGCCCCGTCGGCCGTGGCCGGACCGAACGGCTTCTCGGTGGTGCAGCAGTTCCTGTACTGCAACGTGCCTGCCGACGCCGGGATCGCGCCGTGCAGCAACGGGAACGCCGGCGCCCAGCTCGTCGACGGGCTGAACGTCGAGCTCTACATCAAGGAGAACGGGCTCAAGGCGGGCCAGGCCGAGCCGAACCCGGTCGAGTCCTCGTTCGCCGACTACTTCCAGCTCATCGGCGACGCTGGCTACTTCGAGCCTTCGGAGCTGGCGAAGCCGCTGATCAGCTCCGAGGGGAGCTGGGGCTCCTCGATCCAGCCGGACGCGGGCTTCGGTCCGTACCGCGAGGCCTTCATCGCGCGCTACTACCTGATGGCGGCGACCTACGGTGTCGTGTCGGCGACCTGGTATGCCTTCGACGAGCCGGCCATCGGCGGCCTCTACGACCCGAAGGCCGGCGTGCCGCTGGACGGCGCGGCGGGCTGGAGCGGGATCTACGGCTGGCTGGCCGGCGCGACGCTGACCACGCCCTGCGCGAACGTGGCGCAGTCCTACTGGACTTGCGGGCTCACGCTCGCCGACGGGACGCCGGCGCTGGTGGCCTGGGACGTGGGATCGACTTGCGATTCGACCGCCTGCACGAGCACGCCGGTCCCCGTGCCGGCCGGCGGCGGGTACCTCTACTACCGCGATCTCGAGGGCAACAAGACGGCGATCACGGGAGGAAAGGTGCCGCTCAGCCTGCAGCCAATCCTGCTGACGCCGAATTGATTTCGCTGGGTTCGTTCCTTTGCCGACTTCCGGCGGCGCGTTCGTCGAGTCCGATGGGATCGCTCTGGAGGCCTCGATGAGCCGGCTCACCTCGTCGTCTTGCTGCGTCTGGCTGTGGGCGGCGGCCTGCGCCGCCGGCGGGGGCGGTGGCACGGGTGCTGCCTCGACCGGGGCGGTGGCCTCGAGCGGCGCAAGCTGCACGGCATCGACCGGCGGCGCGTCCGGCTCGGGCGGAGGGGCTTCGTCGACCGGCGCCGCCTCGGGTTCGAGCGGAGCCGGTCCCTCGTCGGGCGGCGCCGCCACGGCGGGCATCGGTACGAGCGGTGCGGGCTCGAGCGGCGGTGGGTCGGGAGACTCGGCCGGAACCTCCGGAGGCGGGCAGGTCGTCGACGGTGGCCTGTCGCCGGCGCTCTTCGGGTTCATCGTGAACGCCCAGGCGGACACCCAACCGGAGCTTCCCTTCGGGACCTGGCGCATCTGGGACGACCAGGCGCAGTGGCCGATGCTGCAACCGGATGGCGGGGCGTTCGTCTGGGGGGCGCTGGATCACTGGCTGGGTCCGGTCGCGGCGGACATCGACGCCGGCACGCTGCACGACGTCCTCTACACGTTCATGCGGATTCCGCAGTGGGCTGCGACGGCGCAGGACCAGTACCTGCCGGACGGCGGCTCGATCAGCTGCAACTACGACAAGGATCTCGGCGGCCCGCGCCAGTGCTACCCGATGTCGGACGTCGCCTGGGACGGCGGCGGCGCGGATCACATCTGGCGGAACGCCGTGGCGCAGATCGGCGCCCACATCTACCAGGCGTTGCCGCCGGGGACGCCGCTCTACTGGACGCTCTGGGACGAGATCTACCGGAGCTCCACACTCCTGCAGGCGAGCGCCATCACGCCCGAGACGGCTGACGGGGAGATGAGCTGGGAAGGCAGCTTCGAGGAGCTGGTCCGCGTCTACCAGGACGCGAGCTGCATCCTGAACGGCCACACGCAAACGATCCTGGCCACGGGTGAGAGCTGCGCGCAGGTGCTGGCGTCGGTGGGCCTCTCGGCCCCGGTTGCACCGGGGTCCTTCGTCCTGTCCCCGGCGGGCTCGGCTGTACCCCCCGTGGGTTTCAGCGTAGTCCGGCAGTTCCTCTACTGCGATCTGCCCCCGGACGCGGGGCTCGAGCCTTGCTCGACGGGGAGCGCCGGGGCGGAGGCCGTCGACGGCATCAATTTCGAGTTCTACCTCTACTGCAGCGATCTGAACGGAAGCGGGGCGGCGTCCTGCGCCAGCAAGAACCCGAAGGGAGGGGGCGACGTCTCCTTCGAAGAGGCGTTTGCCTACTACGAGCAGAACATCGCGGCGGCCCTCGAGCCGGCCGAGAAGGCGAAGCCTCTCTTCAGCGCCGAGGGCGGCTGGGGGAAGTCGATCCCGGCGGGCGCCGACGGCCCGCTGCGCGCGGCGTACCTCGGACGCTACTACCTGCTCGCCGCATCGGCGGGCCTGGGCCACGCCCTCTGGTACGCGTACGACATTCCCTCGACAGGGGGGCTCTACGATCCGAGCGCGTCGCAGCCTCTGGCGGGAGCTACGGCCTGGTCGACGGTGGTGGGCTGGCTCGGCGGCGCGACCCTCACGGCGCCCTGCGCGAAGGCGTCCGGGAGCTACTGGACCTGCGGCCTCAGGCTGGCCGACGGAAGCAACGCCTTGGCCTTGTGGGACAGCGCGTCGACCTGCGACCCGTCCGGCTGTTCCACGACGCAGATTTCCGCTCCGGCCGGGAGCTGGAGCCACTACCTCGATCTGGCGGGTGATCCGCCGATCGCAATCCAGGGCGGCATGGTGCCCGCTAGCTTGCAGCCCATCCTGCTCACCAGCGAGTGAGCGGGTCCCGTCGTTCGGGCGACGGAATCAGGTCCGTCGCCCGAGCTGCTGACCTTCGCAGGTCGCGGCAAGGGCGCACGACGTCTCGGGCTGCACTTGCCGAGCCCGGCCGCCCCGTTCGTTGGCAGGGGGGCACCCCACGCTCCCGGAGGTCGTCATGGCAACGTCTCATGGACACTGGATCGGAATCGTCGCGGCCTTGGCGGTGGGCGGGTGTGGGACTTCCCAGGGGGGCGGATCTT
>DATJNL010000173.1:0-17732 GCA_035508175.1 Myxococcales bacterium | reverse complement strand
TCGCAGCGCGGGCACCAGTTGATGAGCCGCTCGGCGCGGTAGATGAGCCCTTCCTCGAAGAGCCGGACGAAGGCGTGGCGCACCGCGCGGGAGAGCCCCTCGTCGAGCGTGAAGCGCTGGCGGGCCCAGTCCGGGCCGAAGCCCAGCACGCGCATCTGCTCGGTGATGCGGTGGCCGTAGCGCTCCTTCCACTCCCACACGCGCGCGAGGAACGCGTCGCGCCCCATCTCGCGGCGGTCGAGCCCTTCCTTCTTGAGCTCGCGCTCCACCACCATCTGGGTGGCGATGCCCGCGTGGTCCACGCCGGGCAGCCAGAGGCTCTCGTCGCCGCGCATGCGGTGCCAGCGGGAGAGGAAGTCCTGGATCGTGTAGTTGAGCGCATGCCCCATGTGCAGCGCGCCGGTGACGTTCGGCGGGGGAATGACCATGGAGAAGACGGGCTTCCGGGTGCGCTCGTCGGCGTGGAAGTAGCCGGCCTTCTCCCAGACCGCGTACCAGTGCGCCTCGACCGTACGGGGATCGTACGCCGAAGGCTCGCCGCCTCGCGCTGCCGTCGCCTCCGCCATGGGCCGCTGCTTCTACTTCGCGCCGCGCTCTTTCGCCAGCCGTTCCACGTGCTCGCGCACGATCACTTCCGCGAGCTGGGGCACGACCTCCCAGGCGATGCGCTCGATCACCTCGCGCGAGGCCGAGGACAGCGCGGCGCGCAGGGCTGCCTCGCCGCCGTCGGCGGGCTTCGCGGGCGCCGCGACGGGCGCGGGCGCGACGGGTGCGGGAGGCGGCGGCGCCCTGGGCGGGGCGGCCGGCGCGCGCGGCCCCGGGGGCGCGGGCGAGATGAACTCGTGGGCGGCGGCCAGCTCCACCTGGTCGCCGGGGCTGCCGTCGGCGTCGATCTCGATCTCGCCGGCCGCCAGCCCCGGACCCACCTGCGACAGGTCGGCGAGCGGCGAGGTCTGGATCAGCCCCTCGGCGCTGTCCTCGATGTCGAGCTGGACCGATGCCGAGGCCCGCACGGCGGCTGGGGGACCGCCGAAATCGTCGTCGACGGCCACGTCGAGGGCCAGCTCCCCGGGGCTCGCCGCGCCGCTGTCCACGACCACGCTGGGGGGCGAGGGGGGCCGGCTCGCGGGCCTCGATTCCGTGGTGAAGGGAACGGGCCGCGAGAGCGGGATGCCCCAGGACGGCGTGGGCGTCGGGGAAGAGACCACGGGCGAGCGGAAGGGCTGGCCGGCCGGGGCCGGAGCCGCGGCCACGTCGACGGGGGACCAGGCCGTGGTCGCCGTGCGCACCGGCACGGGCGCCGCGGGGGGCGGCGGCGCGCCCGCGCCCGGCACGGCCCAGGGCGCGGCCACCGAGACGGGCGTGGGCACGGCCGGCCGCGGCGGTGCCGGAACGGGTGAAGGGGGCGCGGTGGGCGGACGCGAGGGCGGGGCCACGCGGATGCCCGCGGGCGCGGGCACGTTGAGGGGGTTGGCGGGCGGCACGCCCAGCCCGGGAGGCGAGGTGAGCGGCCGCCCCGGGGGCGGCAGGCCTCCGGGGATCAGCATGGGCGTCGGCGTTCCACCGGGGGGCCGAGCCGGCGCGCCGGGGACGAAGGTCGGCGGCAGCTGCGACGCCCCGGGAACGAGGGGCATGGGCGCCCGAGGCGGCGGGGCCATGGGCGGTCTCGCGGCCGGGGCGACGGGCATGGGAGCGGGGGGACGCGCGGCCAAGGGTGGCGCCGGGGGCGCGACCGGCATGGGCGGGCGCGGCATCGCGAACGCCGGCGGAGCCGCGGGGGCGGGCGCAGGCGCGCGCGGCGCCGCGAAGGCAGGCGGCGGCGCGGGCGGAACGGGCGCCGGGGCCGGCGCCGGGGCGCTGAAGGCAGGACGCGCAGCGACGGCGGCGGGCATGGGCTGCCCGGCGACGAGCGCATTGACCGCGTCGATCAGGTGCTGGCTGTCGAAGGGCTTCGCCAGGTGGCCGTTGGCCTGCGCGACGGCCGCCTTGCCGGCGTCGAACGGCTCGAAGGTGCCGGCCAGCAGCAGCACCGGGATGTGGCGCAGCGCCGGGTCCGCCTTCACCGCCTGGCAAACCTCGTAGCCGTTGCGGCGCGGCATCACCACGTCGGCGAGGATGATGTCCGGTCGGAGCTCCCGGGCCTTCGCGAGCGCGTCCTCGCCGTTGTCGACCGCCGTGATCGCGAAGTCCTCGTTCTGGAAGGTGATGGCGACCACCTTCTGGATCGTGATGCTGTCGTCCGCGAGGAGGAGGGTGCGAGGCATGCGGTATCCTGGAGAAAGGGATCGCGAGGGGCTCTCGCCCGTCAGCCTCGTAAACCGCACTTACGCAAGCAAGTCAAGCCGTTGCGCTCACTGGCAGCAGTTGCTCCCGGTGCCGCCGAAGCAGGTGCCGACCTGGCCGCTGCAGCACTGGGAGGCGGTCGAGACCGAGCACTGGTTTCCAGAGGAGATGCAATCGTAGGGCAGGCAGCAGGCGCCGCCGCACGTGAACGAGCAGGAGACACAGCCGCCGGCGGCGACGGGCGGGCTGTAGGGGATCCCGCTGTTCTCCCCGTCGTAGCCGCAGGAGACGGTGTTGGCGCCCGAAGGCCAGGGGGCCCAGCCGCCCTGGTTGGGCTGCAGCGCGAGCGTGTTCAGCTGCGACTGGTAGCACGCGTCGTTCTCGCTGAGCGTCGAGACGCCGGGCACGCCGTCGTTGCTGTAGCACGTGCAGCCGGGATGGACGCTGCCCGTGGTCGTCCACGTTCCGCAGCAACTCGACGAGGTGCAGTAGCCGATGCCATAGTTGTCGCAGGACCAGCAGGGGCTGCAGGCCGGCTGCGTGGCCGAGTAGCCGGCGGGGCAGGCGCCGCCGTCCATCGCCGCGGTCGCGAGCGAGCAGCTCGAGGCGCCCGTGACGCACTGGTAGCAGCACGCCGGACAGGTGCCGCCGCAGCCGTCGGACTGGCCACACGTCGCGTCGGTGCACTGGGGCGTGCAGCAGGCGGGACAGGTGCCGCCGCAGCCATCCGGCTGGCCGCAGGTCGCGGCGGAGCACTGGGGCGCGCAGCAGCCGCCGTCGAATGCGACGCCGCCGTCCGCGCAGCCGCCGCCTCCCCCGGAGTTGCCCGTGCCGCCTCCGCTGCCGGTGCTTCCCCCGCCCGTGCCCCCGGCGCTGCCCGTGCCCACCCCGCCGCCGCCACCGCTGCCGCAGCCGGCGTCTCCCACGCCCCCGTCGACGCAACCTCCGTGGCCGCCCCCGTTGCCGCCGCCGCCGTTCCCCCCACCGGCTCCGCTGCCGCAGCCGGTGTCGCCGCAGCCAGCGTCCGGCCGGGCGCAGATCCCGTCGGTGCAGACGAAACCCGCAGGACAGCTGCTCAGCTCGCCCCCGCACGCGATCGGGTTGCAGCGGCCGGCACCACAGCTCTCCCCCACCGGGCAAGCGCCGCCGTCGCCACAGGGACACGCGGGTCCGCTGCAAGCGGGAGGCGGCACGCACGCGCCGGCGTCGCAGACCTGGGGCGCGTTGCAATCGAGGTCGCTCGTGCAGGCCGAGCCCACGAGCCCTCCGCCGCCGTCCGGCCCGGCCGCGGGCGCCGCGGGACAGCAGGCCGCACACCCGAAAAGGGCCACCAGGCCGGCGATCGCTCGATCGACTCTCACCTCAGCGCCCCTTAGCACCCACGCGCCGCCGCTGTCGAGGGCGGCCCCCGGCGGTCTCGTCGGGAGCGTGAGCCGGGCACTCCGTGCAGGGGCTGGCGGGGTGGCGGCCGGTTGCCCATCTTGCCGGGTGCTCGCCGCGCTCGCGCTCGCGCCGGTCGTCTGGGTCGCGCCACCCGATCTGAAGCTTCGCCCCTCCGCGCTGCCCGGAACCGACCAGGCGGCCTCTCTCGACGCCGGCCGCGGCGAATGCGCCGACTTCCAGATCGCGGTGCGCGCGGGGCCCGAGGGGCTCCCGGACGTGACGGCCGACGCGGGGTCGTTCCGGCCCGCGCTGGGCGCCCACCTTTCCCTTGCGCGCGAGGTGACCCTGCACCTCGACCGCCCGAGCGGCCCGGACGGGGCCACCGGCGACTGGCCCGATCCGCTCATCCCGCAGGTCGATGCGTACGTCGGGGAGCGTCGCAACGCATTCCCGGTGTCGCTGGCGGCCGGACAGCTCCTGGCCATCTGGGCGGAGGTCTGCGTGCCGCAGGGGGCGCCTCCCGGCGAGCGCCGGGCGTCGGTCGTGCTGGAGTCCGCAGGCACCGGGTTCGCGGAGGTGCCGGTGGTGCTGCGGGTGCACCGGTTCGCCATCCCCGCGACCTCGACGCTGCCGACGTCGTTCGGCCTCTCGCTGCCGTCCTTGCTGGCCCAGCACCACCCGGCGACGCCCGCGGAGGCCGACGCCCTGCTGCGCCGCTACGCGGTCGCGGCGCTGCGCCACCGCCTGTCGCTGCACGCCCTCAGCCTGCGGCCGCCGCCGTTCACCCGCGGCCCGGGCGGCCTGAAGCTCGACTTCACCGGCTACGACCGCGAGCTCGGCCCGCTCCTCGACGGCACGGCCGTGCGCTCCGGCGCGCGCTTCACCTCCACCGACGTCCGCCTCGCGCCGGGCCTCGCGACGGACGCCGAGAAGATCGCGTACCTGCGGGCCACGGCCGAGCACCTGCGATCGCGCGGCTGGCTCGATCGGGCTTTTCTCTACGCCGCCGACGAACCGTCGCCGCCGGACTTTCCGAAGGTCGTCGCGCTGGCGCGGCTGGCGCACGAGGCCGACCCCGAGCTGCGCGTGCTCGTGACGGTCCCCTTGCAGCGCGCGCTCGAGGGCTCGGTGGACATCTGGACCGTGAACGTGAACTGCCTGGTGGTGAAGGACGACCCCGCCGAGTTCTGCCCGCTGCGCGCGCCGTTCGCCGACTACGCGCCGCGGCTGCGGGGCGGCGAGAGCCTGTGGTGGTACCTCTCGTGCAGCAGCCACGGCTGCGGCGGCGCGATTCCCCGCTCGGCGCGCGACTACTTCAGAGGCTGGCCCGATCTCGTCATCGACGTGCCGGGCAGCCGCAACCGCGCCATGGGCCCCCTCGCCTACCGCTACGGCATCGAGGGCGAGCTGTACTACGACACCGTCGGCGCCTACCGCGACGGCGACCCCTGGCGGTCGGTGTACCGCTTCGGCGGCAACGGGGACGGCACGCTCTTCTACCCGGGCACGCCGGACCGCATCGGCGGCCGCACCGACGTGCCGGTCGAGAGCATCCGCCTGGAGCTGGTGCGCGACGGCCTGCAGGACTTCGAGGAGCTCGCGCTGGCGCGCAAGCTGGGCGAGGGAGCCTTCGCCGACCGGCTCGCCGCCGAGTGGGTCCCGAGCGCCACCGAGGTGGACGTGACGCCGGCGCGCCGCATCGCGCTGAGAGCGCAGCTCCTCGAACGGCTCGACGTGGCCTGGCGCGAGCCCGTTGTCGCCGCCGGCCCGTCGAGATAAACGTACGGCATGCGCGTGCTGCCGAACCGGCGGGCGGTGATCGAGTGGGCGGGCGGTCACCACGCCTACCCGTTGCAGAAGGTGAACGACCCTTCCGAGGTGCGGCTCGCCCAGGCGGGCGACGACGAGAGCGGCTACCGGCGCGTGGGCTGGGAGCACTTCTTCGGGCCGCTCGAGCGGCACCACCGCGTGGTGGCCGTGGCCGACGACGGCTCGTTCAGCTACCACGTGCTGCCGCGCGAAGAGGCGCGCCGCGCGCTGCCGCCGGAGGCCTTCGGCGAGCCGTGGTGGCGGCACCTGCTGCACGAAGTGTGGCTGACTCGCAAGGCCGCGTAGCGCTGGGAGTCGGGGGTTCGCCCTTTCTCACCCTCTCACTGAGCGGCGCCTCCGAACCCGCTCGTGAGCGCCGCGGCGCGCGGGGGAGGTCCCCGCCGCGCTCAGACAGTCCTCGCGCGAGAATCGTACGGGCGAAAAGGATGGTGGTCGGGCGCGCTGCGGAACTCGCGCGGCGGGGACCTCCCCCACGCACCGCTGCCGGCGACGAGATTCAGCAGAGCGGCTCGGCTGTGCGGGTGGCGCTGATCCGCCGATCTCAATCCCGCCTCGCGCTCGCCGACAGCTTCCGGTGGCCGGCACTCGTAGCGATTGGCATCCCTGTCCCCTCACCCTGCCCTCTCCGCTGAAAGGGGAGAGGGTCGTTCTGCCAGGATCAGGGGCCGACCTGGGTGCCGGTCGAGACGAACAGCCAGCGATCGCCCTCGGGGCCTCGCTCGATTGCCTCGCGCAGGCCGGCCGCGGCCTTGGCGCCGTAGGTGGGATCGAGGGGCAGGCCCGCGGCGGCCCACTCCTCGCGCGCGCGCCGGCTCGCCTCGGTGGGCACGCCGTGGCCCGGGCCGAACTGCGCGGCGGAGAGCTCGATCTCGTCGGCGCCGACGTGGCCGGGCAGGTCGAGCCGGTCGAGGGCGGCGTTCGCGAGCGCTGCCACCAGCGAGCGCCGCGTGAGCCAGGGATCGCTCGCGTGGAAGGCCACGAGCCTCACGGGGAGACCGAGGCCGCGCACGCCGGCCCAGAGCCCGGCGAGGGTGCCGCCGCTGCCGACGGCCACCGCCCAGCGCGGGGGGAGCGGCTCGCCGAGCACCGCCAGCTGCTCCACCACCTCGAGCACCAGGGGTGCGACCGCGGCGCTCGTGGCGGGCGACGTGCCGCCGGGCAGCATCACCCACGGCGGGCGACCGCGCACGGCCGCCGCCGCGAAGCTACCGGCCGCTCCCAGCACCAGGCCGACCGTTCCCCGGCGATAGGTGACGCGCTCGGCGGCTTCCGCCATGGCGCGCCGGCGCTCGGGCAGCTCGTCGGCCGAGCGCTCCTGCAGCCAGAGCTCGGTCCGCAGGCCCGCCGCGCGCGCCGCACGCGCGGTGGCCAGCGCGTGGTTGCTGTCCAGGTGGCCGAAGGTCAAGACCGTCTGCGCGCCCGCCGCCTTCGCCGCCGCCAGCGCGTGCGCCAGCTTGCGCACCTTGGTGCCGCCGGTTCCCAGGAGGTCGTCGCGCTTCACCCAGAGCCGCGCGCGCGACCAGGGTGCGGGCAACCCTTCGGCGAGTTGGAGCGGTGAAGGCGTGGGCAGCGGCAGGCCGAGCGACGCCGCGGCCGCCTGGAGCCGCCGCGCCTCGCCTCTCAGCTTTTCGGCGGCGGGCGCGTTCAACCGCCGTCCGGGCCACCGTCCTCACCGCCGTCCAGACCTCCATCCGGAGGCGCGGCGGGGGGACAGGTGTCGCAGAGGCAGGTGGGGCACTCGTGCGGCGGCGTCGTGTAGGCGCAGCCGGCCGGGCACGGCGAGGGCGTCGTCGAGCACTGCGGCCCGAGACCGCCACCGGACGTTCCTCCCGTGCTGAAGATGGAGCAGCTGCCGCTGGGGCCGGGAGTGCAGCACGTTCCGGAGGTATCGCACGCCCCATCCTCGCCGCAGTCGAGATCCGTCGTGCAGGAATCGCCCTCGCAGTCGCCGTTCGAGCAGGGGTCGATGAGGTAGCAGCTCCCGGCGCCGATCTGCACCGAGACGCCCGTCTCCGTTCCGCACTCGTGGTATTCCGGCAGGCAGTAGGCTCCGCCGGGGCAGCCGCCGTCGAGCGCGCAGGGGCCGACGGAGGCCTGGCCCCCCGTGCCGCCGCCCCCGTCGAGGGGGGTCGGGCCGGGACCGCAGCAAGCGCCGAGCAGCCAAGCCCACACGCCCGCCGCCACCATGATGGCCCGCCTCGCGCTAGCGCTCACGCCGCCTCCTCTCGCCGCCCATGCCCCGGGAGATTACCGGCTCCGCCAGGGTGAGGTCGATCTGACGCCGCCCCACGTTGACGGAGGCCACCGTGACGCGCAGGCGGCCCCCGATGCGGAAGGCGCGGCCGCTGCGCGGGAGCACCCAGCGCTGCTTCTCGCGCTCCAGCACCGCCTCCTCCCCGAGCTCCGCGGCGGGCACGAGGCCGGAGACGAGCCAGCGGTCGAGCTCCACGAAGAGGCCGGCCTCCACCGCCGCGTCGATGGTGCCCTCGAAGCTCTCCCCGATGTGATCGCGCATGAGCAGCGCCGCGTAGTACGCGTCCACCTCGCGCTCCACGCCCATCGCCGCGCGCTCGCGCTCGGAGCAGCGCGCCGCCACGGCCCCGAGGTCCCCCTCGGCCGGGCCCCTCCCCTGCCAGGATCGGCGCAGCAACCGGTGCACCACGAGGTCGGGGTACCGGCGGATGGGCGAGGTGAAATGCAAGTAGGTGCGCGCGCCGAGGCCGTAGTGGCCGATGTTCTCCGCGCTGTAGAGCGCCTGCATCATCGCCCGCAGGAGCAGGTTGTTGAGGGCGCGCTCCTCCGGGTGTCCCTCGAGACGCCGCAGGAAAGCCTGGAGCGCGCGCGGGTCCACGTCGTCGCCCGGATCGACCTCGAAGCCGTGCGCGCGGGCCAGCGCCGCGAAGTCGGCGAGCTTCTCGTCGTCCGGCTCGTCGTGGACGCGGTAGACCGTGGGCAGGCCGGCCTCCGCGAAGTGGCGCGCCACCGCCTCGTTGGCGGCGAGCATGAACTCCTCGATGAGCCGGTGCGCCGCGTTGCGCGGCCGCCGCGCGATCTCCGCCACGCGGCCGTCGGGGCCGAGGACGACCTTGGCCTCCGGCAGGTTGAAGTCGATGGCGCCGCGGCGGCGCCGCATCTCGGAGAGCCGCGCGGCGAGGGCGGCCATGCGCTCGAAGCGCTCGGTCACCCGCGGCGGGAGCGGGACGTCCTGGCCGTCGAGCGCGGCCTGGACCTGGGTATAGGTGCAGCGCGCCGCGCTGCGCATCACCGCCGGGTAGAGCTTCACCGAAGAGGTCTGCCCCTCGTCGTCGATGACCATGTCGGCGACGAGGCAGAGCCGGTCTTCGTTCGGGACGAGCGAGCAGAGGCCGTTCGAGAGCCGCTCGGGCAGCATCGGAAGCACGCGGTCCGGCAGGTAGACGCTGGTCCCGCGGCGCAGCGCCTCGACGTCGAGGGGCTGGCCCTCGCGCACGTAGTGCGACACGTCGGCGATCGCGACGATGAGGCGATCGGCGCTCCGGCCCGCGGCCTCCGCCCGGCCGCCGGCGGAGCCGGCGACGCGCGACGCGCCCTCCACGTACACGGCGTCGTCGAAGTCCCGCGCGTCCTCGCCGTCGATCGTGACGAGCGGCAGCGCCGTCAGATCCACGCGGCCGGCCCGGTCGGCCGCCGAGACCTCGCCGAACGCTTCCGCCGCAGCCACGGTCTCCGCGGGAAACACGTCCGAGAAGCCGGCGTCGAACGCGACCGCGAGCGACTCGAGGCCCGGTGCGTCCGCCGCGCCGAGGACGGCCTCGATGCGGCCGAGGTCGCGCGGCCCCTGCGGCCAGGAGAAGCGCACGGCCTGGCCGTCGCGCGCCCGGTCGTGCCGCTCGACCGGCACCGCCCAGGCCTCGTCGCCCGCGAGCGGCTCCACGGCGGAGGCGCGGCCGCGCGCGTGGTAGATGCCCACGCCGTGGGTGCGCCGCCGCTCCACCACCTCCACGAGCCGGCCCGCGGTGCGGCCGCCGCGCCCGGGGACGACCTCGGCGATCAGGAGATCGCCGTCGGTCGCCGTCGCGAGCTGCGCGGCGGGCAGGTAGAGATCCTCGTCGCGCGCGGAGAGCGGCTGCAGGAAGCCGAAACCGGCCGGCTTCTTGCGCAGGACCCCCACGACGCGCCGCGGACCCCTGCCCTTGCCTCGCGGGGCCGGTCTGAAGCCCGCGAGCAGGCTCTCGACGGTGGCGGCGCTCGCGGGGCGCGCTCCCGGCTTGGAGGGGGTCAGCTCCGCGGGTGGCGCCTCCGCGGTACCCGGCAGCCGGTAGCGCTTCGCCTCCTTCTCCACCTTGCCGTCGCGCACCAGCTCGCGCAGCGCGCGCTTCACCTCGGTACCGGAGCGTGGGTGCAGGGCCGCGCGCGAGACGATCTCGCGGACGCCGACGGGCTTGCCGCGCGCGTCGCGCAGGACGGCGAGGATCAGGTCGGGGAGCGGCTTCACGGCGCGGCGATGCTACCTCACGGGTCCGTCGTCGGAGCGCAGCGAGTGGAGGTAGGCGAGCAAGCCGGCGCGCTCGTCCGGCGCCAGCTTGCCCGCGAACGAGGGCATGCCGTTGACGTCGCCGTACGCGAGCGGCCCGCCCGGCCGGTCGAGCAGCTCGTTCAGCCAGCGGTCGCTGCCGTAGCCGGCGAGGTTCGGGCCGGGCATCGCCTCGCCGGGGCTGAGCGAGTGGCAGCTGTCGCAGCCCGCCGCCGCGAACGCGGCCGCACCGGGTTGCAGCGCGGCCGGCAGGACCGCCGGCGGGCCGTCGTGGGCAGCTAGGGACGCGAGGAACGCGGTGAGGCGCGCGAGCTCGGCGGGGGCCATCGAGGCGTACCCGTCCATTCCTTTCGCCGCCTTGGTGTGGCCGTAGTAGGCCGCGGCGTCCGGGTTCTTCAAGAGGCCGTCGATCCAGGCCGGCGAGAGGAAGCCGTCGAGCCGGGGTCCCTTGGCCAGGCCGCTCTCGGGCGCGTGGCACCCGGCACAGCGGCGCTCGAACGCGCGGCGCCCGCGCTCGACGGGGTCTGCCGCCAGCATGGCCAGGGGCCCTTCCGGCGGAACGCCGTCCCGCGCCAGCGCGATCGCCCGGCGTGCATCGTCGTCCGCGCGACGGTCGGCCGCCGCCACGCGGGGATCCGCTCGGTCCTGTGCGGCCGAGGCCAGCCCGAGCCCGGCGGTGGCCGCGAGCAGCAACCCGAGCGCTCCGAGGGGCCGCCAGCGCGCAAGTGGCGCGCGGCTCACTCCGCGATCGAGGAACGGCAGCGCCGCCAGCAAGAGGGCGGCCAGGGCGGGGGCGAGGGAGGCGAGCCACACCGCGCGCGGCCCGTGCGCGAGGCGCAGCAGCTCGAACAGCGGTAGGAAGTACCACTCGGGCCGCGGCTCGAAGTGACCGGCCGGGTCCGCCGGCGGCCCCAGCCCCGCTCCGCCGCGCGCCGCGAAGAAGACCGCCAGCACGGCCGCGAGCGCGAGCACCGCGTCGCGCCACAGCTGGTCGGGCCAGAAGCGGCCGACGGGGTCCCCTTCCCTCACCCGCCAGCCGGGCGTGATCCCATGCCGCCGGAACGACACCAGATGGAAGGCGAGCAGCGCGAGCGCGACGGCCGGGAGCACCAGCACGTGCAGCGCGTAGAAGCGCGTCAGCGTGAGGTTCCCGAGGCCGCTGCCGCCCTGCAAGAGGCGCCGCAGCCACGGGCCCACGAGCGGCTGCCCGCCGGCGATGTCGGTCGCCACGCGCGTCGCCCAGTAGCCGCGCTGATCCCAGGGCAGGAGGTAGCCGGTGAGCGCGAAGGCGAAGACGAGCGCCCCCAGCCCGAGGCCGCTCCACCACGTCAGCTCCCGCGGCGCGCGGTGCGCCCCGAACAGCGCCGTCTGCACGAGGTGGAGGCCGAGGACGATGACGATCGCCCAGGCGCCGAAGTGGTGCAGCCCGCGCACCAGCGCGCCCGCGGGCACGGCGTGCTCGAGGTAGACGAGACTCGCCCAGGCGCCCGCCGTCGAGGGCGTGTAGACGAACGCGAGCGCGGCGCCGGTGGCAGCCTGCAACCCGAGCAGCACCACGAGGACGCTGCCGGCGGCATAGGCGAAGCGCGCGCCTCCCGGCACCGGCTCGTCGAGCAGCCGCGCGACCAGCGCTCGATGCCCCAACCTCCCGTCGAGCCAATCGCCGAGGCGGCGCACTCAGACGCTCCGCTTCGCCGGAACGCCGGGGGCGAAGCGCAGCCAGCGGCACGTCACGCGGCCGGCCGCGTCGATCTGCGCCGGCAGCTCGTCGAGCGGCCGCGGCGACGGCCCCGACAGCACGCGACCGTCCAGGGCGAACACGCTGTCGTGGCAGGGGCAGACGAAGTGCCGGGCGGACGGGTCCCAGTCCACCGCGCAGCCGAGGTGCGGACAGGTCGACGAGAAGACGCGGACGCCCGCGCCCTCGCGGCTGGCCCAGACGGAGCCCAGCGCCTCGGTGCGCTTCATCCAGCCGTCGCGGACCTCGCCCGTCAGCCCGATCTCGCGCGGCTCCTCGCCGAGCTCGTCCAGCCGACCGAGCGGCAACGCGCCGGTGGGCTCCCGCACGCCCGCGACGCCGGCCGCGCCGAGCACCGAAGCGATTGGAGGCCCAAGGCCCAGGAGCGCCGCGGCCCCACCCAGGAGCCAGGTGAGCAGCCGGCCGATCGCGTCGCGCCGTGTGGAGCCGTCGGCCACGCGCTGGGATTATCACAAGCCGGACGACGTCCGATCTGGGAAATTCGCTTGACTCCCGAACGCGGGTGGGTAACCTCCCGCAAACTCAACCTCTTGAAAGGAGAGGTCCCATGCGCAAGCTGATGCTCCCCCTGCTCGTTCTCTGCGGTATCTCCTTCGCCCGTGTGGCCGTTGCCCAGGACGACGCGGCCGGTGCCGACGCGGCCAAGCCGGCCAAGAAGGCCAAGAAGTCGCACCACAAGAAGGCGAAGAAGGCCAAGAAGGAAGACGCGGCCGCTCCGGCCGAGGGCGGCGACGCGAAGTAAGTCGCTTCCTCTGTTCACTGGAAAAGCCCCGGGGCGTTCCGCCTCGGGGCTTTTTTCTTTCCATGCCCAACCGTCTGGCCTCCGAGAAGAGCCCGTACCTGCGGCAGCACGCGGGCAACCCCGTCGACTGGTACCCGTGGGGCCCCGAGGCGCTCGCGCGGGCGCGGGCCGAGGACCGGCCCATCCTGCTCTCGATCGGCTACAGCGCGTGCCACTGGTGTCACGTGATGGAGCGCGAGTCTTTCGAGGACGAAGCGACCGCGGCGCTCATGAATGCGAGCTTCGTGAGCATCAAGGTCGACCGGGAGGAGCGGCCCGACCTCGACGATGTCTACCAGCACGCGGTGCAGCTGCTCGGCCGGCACGGGGGCTGGCCGCTCACGGTGTTCCTCACGCCCGCGGGCGTGCCCTTCTTCGGCGGCACCTATTTCCCGCCGCAGGATCGCTACGGGATGCCGTCGTTCCGGCGCATCCTCGAGAGCGTCGCCGAGAGCTGGCGCACGCGGCGCAAGGACATCGAGGGCGCCGGCGCCGAGCTGCTGCGGACGCTGTCCGAGGTGACGGCCCCCTCGCCCGCCGCGGGGCTGGTCACGCCCGCCTCGTGGTCCACCGCCGTGGGCCGCCTGCTCGCGCGCGTCGACCCGGAGCACGGCGGCTTCGGCAGCCGACCCAAGTTTCCGAACTCGATGGACCTCGAAGTGCTGTGGCGTGCCGCCGTGCTCGACGGCCGCGAGGACGCGCGAACCGCCGTGCTGCGCTCGCTCCACCACATGGCCGACGGCGGGCTCCACGACCAGCTCGGCGGAGGTTTCCACCGCTACTCCACCGACGAGCGCTGGCTGGTGCCGCACTTCGAGAAGATGCTCTACGACAATGCGCTGCTCGCGCCGCTCTACCACGCCGCGTTTCTCGAGACCGGCGACGGCCGCCTCCGGGAGGCCGGCGAGGACGCGCTAGGCTGGGCCGCCCGCGAGATGGCTTCGCCCGCCGGCGGCTTCTACAGCACCCAGGACGCCGACAGCGAGGGCCACGAGGGCCGCTTCTTCCTGTGGACCCCCGGCCAGGTGGAAGCCGTGGTGGGACCGGAGCGCGCCGGCGCGCTCTGCCGGCACCTGGGCATCACCGCCGCCGGCAACTTCGAGGGCGAGCGCGGCGAGAACGTGCTCACGCGCGCCACGCCGTCCACGCCGGAGCTCGAGGAGGGGCGGCGCGCGCTGTGGGCCGCCCGGGAGCAGCGGCCGAAACCGTTCCGCGACGAGAAGATCATCGCGGGCTGGAACGGGCTCGCCATCTCGGCCTTCGCGCGCGCCGCGGTGGCGCCCTCGGAGGGCGGCCGCAACTCCTCCGAGCTCCTGAAGGTTGCGCGGGCGGCGGCCGATTTCGCGCGGGATCGGCTCACGGTCGACGGGCAGCTCCGCCGCTCGTGGCTCGACGGCCCCGGCAGCGTGCCTGCCTTCGCCGGGGACCACGCCTTCCTCGCGATCGCACACCTCGACCTGTACGAGGTCGCCTTCCAGCCGCGGGACCTCGCGCGCGCCCGTGCCCTCGGCGACGCCCTCCTCGACCGCTTCTTCGTGGCCGGTGAGGCCGCGGTGGCCGTGGCCGCGTCCGACGCGGAGCCGCTGGTGCACCGGCCCATCGGTCTCTACGACAATGCGATCCCGGGCGCGACCTCGGCCGCGCTCGAGGCCTGGCAGCGGCTCGCCTGGCTCACGGGCGAGGCGCGCTACCGGGAGGCGGCGGGGGAAGTGGTGCGGCGGCACGTCGACGCCATGGTCGAGAACCCGTTCGGCTTCGGCAACCTCCTCTGCGGACTCGATCGGCACCTGCGCGGGCCGGTGGAGGTGGTCGTCGCGGGCGCGCTCGCCGACCCGCGCACGCAGGCGCTGCTCGCGGCCGCGCGGAGCGTCTGGCTGCCCAACCGCGCGCTGGCGCACGTCGAGCCGGGAGCGGCCGCCGCGCCTCTGGCGAAAGAGCTGTGGGAGGGGCGCACCAACCCTTCGGCTCCCACCTGCTTCGTGTGTCGCGACGGCGCCTGTCTGGCGCCCTTGACCGACCCCGCCGACCTGCCCGCGGCCCTTCGGCAGGCCCGCCGGAGCCGCTGAATGGAACGGCCGGCGCCCCCGCTGCGCGTCCTCGTCGTCGACGACGAGAAGAACATCCGGACGACGCTCGCGCTGTGCCTGCAGGGCGTGGGCTGCGAGGTGGCCGAGGCCTCGAACGGGGAGGCCGCGCTGCAGGAGCTCTCGCGGCGCCGCTTCGACGTCGCGTTCCTCGACGTGCGCCTGGGCGCGGAGGACGGCCTCGCCGTGTTGAGCCGTCTGCTCGAGGAGAGCCCGCGCCTCGAGGTCGTCCTCGTGACGGCCTACGGAACGATCGACAGCGCCGTGGAGGCGATGCGGCGCGGCGCCCGCGACTACCTCGCGAAGCCTTTCAGCCCCGCGCAGATCCGCGCCATCGTCGAGCGGCTCGGCCGGGAGCTGCGCGCGCAGCGGCGCCTCGACGAGCTCGAGGCCCGGCTGGCCGAGGCGGCGCCGGAGGCCGCGGTCGAGAGCCGATCGCCGGCCATGCGAGCCGCGCTCGACCTCATCGCCAAGGCGGCCGCCCACGACGCTCCGGTGCTCTTCCTCGGTGAGAGCGGCACCGGCAAGGGGGTGCTCGCGCGCGCCCTCCATGCCGCCAGCCCCCGCCACGACCACCCGTTCGTGGTGGTCAACTGTCCCACGCTCTCCGAGGAGCTGCTCGCGAGCGAGCTCTTTGGCCACGCGAAGGGCGCCTTCACCGGCGCGGTGCGCGATCAGGAAGGCCGCGTCGAGGCCGCCGAGGGCGGCACGCTCTTCCTCGACGAGATCGCCGAGATCCCTCCTGGGCTCCAGGCGAAGCTCCTGCGCTTCCTGCAGGACAAGCAGTTCGAGCGGCTCGGCGAGAGCCGCACGCGCGAGGCCCACGTGCGCGTGGTGGCGGCGACCAACCGCAAGCTGGAGGACGAGGTGAAGGCCGGCCGGTTCCGCGAGGACCTGTACTACCGGCTCAACACGCTGGAGATCGCGCTGCCGCCGCTGCGCGACCGGCGCGAGGACATCCTCCCCCTGGCCCAGGCCTTCCTCGTGCCCCTCGCGCGGGCCGCCCGGCGTGCCGTGCCCGAGCTGTCGGACGCCGCCCGCAAGGCGCTCGTCGAATACACTTGGCCCGGGAACCTGCGCGAGCTGCGCAACGTGCTCGAGCGCGCGCTCATCCTCGAGCCCGGCCGCATCCTGGACGTAACCGCGCTGCCGGACCGCCTCACCGAGGCCGCCGGCGCCGGCGTGTTCCTCGGCGGCGACTTCACGCTCGAGACGATCGAGCGCGAGCACGTCGAGCGCGTGGTGGCGCGCGCGCCGAGCCTGGAGGAGGCGGCGCGCATCCTGGGGATCGACGCGTCGACCCTCTGGCGGAAGCGGAAGAAGTACGAGGAGGGGTGACGCGGCCTACGGGCTCGCGGGGAGCGCGCCCCGGCGCGCCCGAGTCACGAGCCAGGCGAAGAGCGCGCCCGGCCCGAGAAAGCCTGCGAACACCAGCAGGCCGTGGACCGTCTGCGCGGTGGGCATGGGGAGGTGCGCCACCCAGTGCATCGGGTCGATGGCGGGCCAGCGCTGCAGGTGCAGACCGAGCAGCAGCGCGACCGGCCACACCAGGCGCGCCCCCCGCGCTCCCGCTGCGCGCTCGCGCCGCACGAAGTACGCCGCGCAGGCGAGGTCGAGGCCCAACTCCAGCACGTAGGAAAACACCGGGTAGTCGTGCCACAGGTAGAAGCCCAGGTGCATCGACGAGCCGGGCCACAGCGCCAGGTCGCCGTTGTGGACGGGGATGTCCAGGACGATGTGGGAGAGGGCCGCCAGGCCGCCGACGACGCCGGCCCGGAGATCGCGGCGGCAGAGCAGGTAGACCAGGCCGCCGAAGAGCGCCGACCAGACGAGCGCCATCGCGATCGAGTGATCCCAGTCGATGAAGACGAGATCGAAGGCCAGCGGCTCGGCGGGCGCCGGTCGCACGTGCTCGATGCCCGCCATGACCAGGACGCCGTTGACGAGATCGAGGAAGCCGACGCCCATCAGGATGGCGAGCGGCGGGACGCGGCGCTCCTTGGCGCCGATGGCCAGCCCGGCGGCGAAGTGGCCGGAGTACACGGGGGGAGGTTACCAGCGGCAGCCGGCAGGGGCGAGGGCCGCGCGCGAGAATCAGCGGCCCGCGGAACCCAGGCGCGCGCGCAGCGCGTCTCGCAGCTGCCGGCGGTGCGGGCCGGCGAGGAGGTCGGTCCTCACTTCGACCCGGCCATTGGTGCGGGTCTCGATCTCGAGCCTCTTCCCTTCCCGCAACCGCAGGACGTCGTCGTACGGCACGACGATGCCGCCCTCCCGGGCCCACGTTCCCCGCAGGCTCGGCACGTCGAAGCTGCCGGGCCCCAGGCGAATCAGCGGCGTGCGCAGCGCCAGCCGCACTCCATGGACGGAGGCCGCGAGGACGAGGAGCACGAGGACCGCGTAGGCCGGATCCTGGCTGATGCCCCGGAGCAGACGCAGGTGCTGCGTCTGCTCGCCGCTCCCGAGCGCCAGACGGATGACCCCGAACGTCCCGACTGCCCCGAGGACAAGGAAGCCGAGCAGGCTCCTCGCGCGCAGGTCGGCGTAGAAGGCGAGCTCCTGCCCGTCCTCGCCCGGCAGCGGGGTGGGCGGCGGGTTCTCCGGCGAAGCTGGGGCAGGCGCGGCCTGAACGTGAACGACCTCGTCGAAATTGGGCTCGATGAAGTCGTGGTACGAAAACCGCGAGACGACCCAGCCGATGGCCAGGACCGCGCAGCCCATGCCGACGGTGGCCGCGAAGGCCGCTCCCGCGGCCAGGTCCGGCCGCGCCCAGGCGCGAAAGGCCCAGGCCACCGCCGGCCCGCCGAGGAGCCCCACGAGCGGAGGCGCCCAGGGCATCCGGACGCTGCTGCCCCGCGAGTAGTGGTTGGGGTTGCGCCAGTACCGGAGGGCCTTCACCAGCCCGGCATAGAGAAACAACGCCCCCAGCACGACCCCCCGCAGGACGGTGGCAGCTTCGCGTCCCTCCACGCCGCCGCTCCCGCCCCGAACCACCATGAGCGACATCTCGACCCAGCAGGAAGCGCCGAAGCAGCCGAGAAAGGGCACGAGCAGATCGCCGGCCCCGAGCACCATCACCTCGTCCTCGTCCGCAGTCGATCC
>DATJNL010000172.1:0-6766 GCA_035508175.1 Myxococcales bacterium | reverse complement strand
GGCAGGGGGATCGTGTTCTGGCCCGTGGCCTTGCCGAGCAGCCAGTTCGTCACCTGCACCTGGGTCTGGCAGGCGATGAGGCCGCCGGTGTGCAGATCCTTGCCGACCGTGCTCATCTGCGACTTGCCCAGGATGATCAGCGGATCGGAGCTCTTGCTCAGATCGGAGGGGTCGGTCACGTTCGAGGGGTTGGTGACTGGATCGCAGACCGAGCTCGCCATGAGCTGGGCCTTCACGGCGATCCCCTGGGACCCGCTGGTGGTCTTGTTCTCGCCGGCGACGGCCCAGGCGTCGAGGCCCTTGTACAGTCCGTTGATCTCCTTGCGCACGGAGATCGCGGCCGCCGAGTACTTCGTCATGTGGTTGTAGTTCTGGTAGTCGTGCAGGAGACGGCCCGAGAAGCTCCACGCCGCGGCGGACGTCGCCTCCTGGGCCTTGAGGCCGTACCAGAGCGCCTCGCTGATGTAGTTCGAGTAGAGCATCACCGGCACCACGAAGACGGCCACGGTGATGCTCAGCTCGATCATGGCCGAACCGCGCTGGTGCTTTCGGACGGTGGCAGGTGTCATCGGGATCACTCCGTCACGGGGAGGAGGGAGAGCTGCGCCGCCGAAGCGGCGGGGTAGCCCGCGGCGATCATCGCTTCGCCGACGTCGAGCTTGCCGTTCTTCGAGGTCGAGTTGCCCATCTGCATCGGGTGCAGCTTCGCGCGCCAGAACGGGTTGTAGAAGTTCGGCGGCTCCTCCCAGTTGCCGGGGCGGTGGTAGTACGTGAGGCCCTGCGCGATGGCGTACATCGCGTCGCGGCCGTCCACTCCCGACTGCGTGATGCCGTTGTTGTAGGTGTAGCCGGTGCCGCCGCCGCCGAACCCGGTGAAGGTGCGCTTCATGGCATACGGGCCCTGGTCGGTGGTGTCGCTGTAGTTGCGGCCCGTCGGCGCTGCCGTGAGGTTGGCGTCGTTGAACGACTTGGTCACGACCGCCCAGGTGTGCGGCTCGTTGAAGAGGCCGGCGGAGTCGGAGCTGGGGTTGAAGTTGATCGTGGCATAGCCCACGCCGCACTGGGAGCCGGTACAGGCGCCCATGTCGTAGTCATCGGTCTTGGTCTCGCTGCCGTCCGCCCAGTGGACGACCGAAGGGCCCTTGCTCTGCGGCATGGAGTAGACCCAGACTTGGGGGCTGGACCAGTACACGCCGAAGGTGAGGTCCGAGATGCAGGCGTAGTCGCTGGAGATCAGCGTGCCGTGATCCTCGGCGGCCAGGCTCGTGCTGCCGCCGCCGCCCGAGCTACCGCTGTAGCCGCCTTGCTGGCTGCTGTGGATCACGCTGAGCGCGCCGCTGCTCGGGTCCGCCGTCTCTCGATCCATGCCCGTGCCGCCGGTGAGCGCCGAGATGCGGGGATAGCCGTGCCACCATTCCGCGAGGATCAAGGCATTGATCGGGCTCAGGAGTCCGTCGGGCCGGTCGCGCAGCCAGTCCGAGCTGCCTAGCGTGGCAGGTCCATAGCGGCTGGCGTTGGCGGCCTGTTGCTGCGTGCTGAGGGAGGTGAAGCTGCCGAGGCACAGCGGGCTCGTGACGGCACCGTTGCCCGTGACGCCGGTCTTGCAGTAGCCCGCGGTGTCGCTGTCCCCGGCGACGCCGGCCAGGCTCAGAGCGCTGACGAGGAGCGCGTGAGCAGCGTCCTTGCCGACGCCGTAATGGGGATCGAACTGCTGCGCGATCTGCTTCGTGAGATCTTGGCCCTTGCCCGGGGGCAGCGACAGCGGCGATCCGATCGCCGAGAGCACGTCGTTGTCCATCGCCTGCTGCTCGTTGCGCAGGGTGAGGCTGAATCCGGTCCCGGCCGCGAACGATCCGACGCTGGCGCTGGCTCCCTCCCGGTGTTGCTTGGCGATGTCGTGCAGCTTCTCGAAGCAGTTTCCCGTCGAATTGGGGTACCCGACCTGGTTGTTCACGTCGTTCAGCTTGTTACAGAGGTTGTTGCACGTGTCGTTGATCGAGCTGATCTCGTTGGGCACGCAGTCGGCGTCGCCGAAGCACTGGGAGCAATCACTGCCCCAGGAGGCTATGCAGACGCCGCACCAGAATCCCCACCAGGCGTAGAGCTGGTCCTGGATGTTGAACCCGCTGCCGCCGCAGCTGCAGCCCCAGGCGCTGCCCATGTCGTAGAGCACGCCCTGGTAGTAGGCCAGGTAGCTCATGTGGCCATACACGGCCATCATCGCGACGAAGTGGGAGATGATCGCCCGGTTCGTGTACGCGTAGAAGTTGAAGGCGCGCGCCTCCATCACCGCCAGCGAGTATGCCGAGGCGTCCGCGGCGTTCTGGAGCTGGATGCGCTCCTTGATGGCCCTGCCGATCGAGAAGGTCGTGAAGAGCGTGAATGCCAGGATGGCCGACGTGATGGCCATCAGCACGATGGACTGACCTCGCCTCGATCGAGCGTTTTTTCTGGTCATGGGGCTCACGGGAGTTGGGCGGACGAGGAGCAGTCCTGCACGGAGTTGGCGGTGACGCCGCTCGGCAGGTTCGACATCATGCGCATCGTGTAAGAGGAGCGGATCGGAACGAAGTATCGGCCCAGGATCGCGGCCGCGGCGGCCTTGGTCTTCTCGTTGTGGCGGTCGTTGGGGTCGCCGTTGAAGGTCGTCACGCGATCGCTCATGGTGCCCAGGTCGCGGAGGTTCTTCTGGCCGTTGGTCGCGGGCATCAGCACGTCGAAGTTGCCGGAGACGAATTCGGTGCCGGTCCAGATGTGGTAGATCATCGAGTCGGCGAACGGGATGTTCAGCTCGTAATTGTACACCACGAGGTCGACCAGGGTCTGGGGGTGGTCGGGATCGTCGAAGTCCTGCGCCGTGTAGGGGGCCGCAGGCGCGCTGTTCGGCTGCTGGACGACGTAGCTGATGTCGATGATGTTGAAGCCTGGAACGCCGGTCTGGTTCATCATCGGCCAGGAGAGCCGCGCGCTCGGCACCGTGTACGTCTTGACGAGGCTCGTGGCGTCGTCGGCCTTCCCGAAGCTCGGCAGGATGGCCTCGAGCGCGGCGGCGTTCATCTTCTTGCAGTTGATCTGATCGATGGCGCCCGCCCGGACGGCCCGGAACGCGGCGTACTCGGTCAAGAGCCGCGCCTGCTGCATCATGCTGAGCTGCATGATTCCCAGGATGAGGAAGACCGTGAGCGGCATCACCAGCGCCGTTTCGACGCCCACCTGCCCCGATTCACTTCGTCGCGACATGGCGATCTCCCGTTCTTGGGAGCCAGCTTAGCGCGGATCGAGAGCTCGTTCCCATCGGTCAACTGGACGCGCCGTCGATGGGTCTAACCATCTGGAATTGCTAGAGCCAAGCTCAGTGAACGCCCGGGAGGCGACCGATGACGTCGATGGTGCCGAGGTCCGTCTCGATGTCGCAGCGCCCCACGACTCCCGAGAGATCGAAGCGCTCCTCGCGCGGCGTGCCAGGAAAGAGGATCGCCAGCGCGTGCACCGGCACGAAGGCGCCCGGCACCAGCCGGCCGCAGAGAAGCGACACGTGGTACTCGCCCGCCGCGGCCTGAGGCAGCATGAAGACGTGGGGCCCTGGTGCCTCCGGGTCGTCTCTCAGGCGCCAACCGCCCATTCGCGTTCGCCGGTTGCTGGCGTCGCACGCTTCTCCGGCAGGATCCGTGATGCGCAAGTCGAGCCGTGCCGCGCCGGCCGGCCAGCCGGCAACGACCACGAGATCATCCGCGCCCTCGGGCCCGATCTGACGCCAGAGACGCGCGGTGGACCCCTCGCGTCGACCGTTCGGGCTCCGGGCGGTCACCGAAAGCTCGTTCCATCCTTCCAGCAGCGGCAGCCAGGCCGACACTCGGCCATCCGGTGCGGGAAGCAGGCTCCAACTCCAGCCGAGCCAGTCGAGCCTCGCCTCGTCGTCGCCCGCCGGGAGCTGCGCCACGACGTGGGTGACGGGTGCGGCGGTCCACCCGGACGCGGGCGATGAGATCCGGATTGCCTCGTGCGCGGCGCCGAGAAGCGCGGCGAGAGCCAAAGCCGCCCTCATGGGGTCACCTCTACCCAGCTGGCTGGACCGGGGCCCCCGGTGAGCGAGGCGACAGGGCCCGGGGCAAGGAAGCGCCCGCTTCGGACCGCGCGCGCGAGGTAGGAGACGTCCAGACGCCCATGACTCGTCTGCCCGCACAACAGGAGGCCGCGAGGCAGGTGATCCGATCGGCCGATGGGGGAGAGGCCGGCTGGTGGGAAGTCCCTGAGGCAGGCCAGTCGTGGGGCGCCGGGAACCTCTGCCGAGAGTGCGACCTCCACCTCGGCGTCCAGCGGGATCGCTTCTTCGATCGGGTGAAGCTCCGCCTCCGGAGGATCTTCTTCGGTATCCAAGAGCTCCTGGGTCCAGGGTCGGCGCACCACCGCGAGGAACCTTCGCGCCACGGCCAGGCCCGGGGCTTGCGGCGGCACGGGCGTTTCCGGAGGTAAGGCAGCCAGCGCCGCCGAGATCTCTGCGAGGTCGAGCGGATCGGCGGCTGGCAGCAGGGCCAGCAGCCGAGCCAGCAGGCCCCTGGCGCCCACGACGCTGGTCCGGTGGGCCGAGAGCCAGTCGGCGATTGAAGCGGGCGTGGAGTCGTCCAGGTCGGGAGGCTCGGCCTCCGGCAGCCGCGTTCGACGCCCCTCCCCAGGAGCCGTCGCGATTCGCTGCACCCTGCTGCGCTCCTCGGGGTCGGTCAGGCCTTGCGTCAGGTTGACGACCCGTTGCCTGAGGCGCGCCAGGGCGTCAGTGCTCACGAACGCGCCGGCGGTCTGTAGCGAGACCAGCCCGCTCAAGGCAGCGAGGTCTCGCCGCAGCTCCCCCTCCGGGAGGCCAAAACCGCCTGCGAGGTTCTGGCGGGACACGAGCCGGGCGACCACGGCCGCGGTATCCGGGCGTTCGGTGGGCGGCAGCGCGCCTGCGGCCCGGGCGGCAGCGCAGTCCACGTCCGGCCACTCCCCGTTGGTCGCCTCGGACAGCGTGCCGGAGATGTCCGCGGCGAGCTGCCGTGCGCTCGAGGGCGCTGCGTTCGACGCTGGCTGAACGACGTGGACCTCGCGCCGCCCGGCCACCCGGGATCCCGCCGCCGAGAGCTCCACGTCCCCCTCGCCGCTGCTCGTGACGTCGGCCATGCGCTCGCCCCCTGGGTTGCAGACGTCCTTCGAGAGCCGCGCGTCGAGGGCCGCAAGCTCCAAGGTGCAGCCGGCATCCGGAAACTCGTCGAGGCGGACCGCCACGGAGAACCGATCGCCGGCCCGCACCCACGGCGGCGCGTCGATCGCCACGTGCGGCGTCGCGGTCAGGGGCAGGGCTGTGGCGCGCTCTGCGAAGAGGCCGGGCCCTCCCACGGCGCGAGCGACGACGGAGAGACGGTGCGGGCCCGGAGCGATGCGCAGGCTCGCGGTCGCGCGACCACTGTCGTCCGCGGTGAGCTCGAGGAGCTGGGCGGCCGGTGTCCGGGCCTCGTCGCTCTCGGGTCCGGTCGGACCGTAGGGCTGGAGGCGGCGAGGCGCGGGCTCGCCGCGAGCGCCCCGGGAAGAGCCGCCAGCGCCCGACGAGCCCACGAGCCAGACGGACGAAGGCGGATCCAGCGAGAAGAGGCGCGCCAGCGGCGGGGCCACGAGGGGCTCGGGGCTCGACCAGACGGCAATGCTGGCCGGCACGCCGTGACCGTCCGCGTCCGTGGCGATCACCGTGAGGGCCGCTCGGTCACCGCCGTGGCTGGGGCGCTCCGGAAACAGCTTCAACGCGAGGGGAGAGGCTCGGTCGGCCAGCGGCACCGCCGCGGCTGCTCGGTAAAGAGTGCCGCCGGAGAGCGCCGCGGCGACGAGGCGGAGCCCACTCGCCGCGGCCGGAATCTTGAGGTGGGCGAGGCCGGAGTAGCCACGGACCGCGAGCAGCTGATCGGCCGGTCCGGTGGCCGGCTCGAGGCCGATGAGCACGGAGCCCGATTCGAAGGGGGTCAAGACGAGCGCCCGGAGGTCGTCGCCACGGGCATACTCCCGGCGGTCGAGCACCAGCTCCAGCCTGTCGGGAGTGGTGGGGATGTCGCCTCCTGCCTCGGTGACGAAGAGCGTGGTGCGGGCGAGAGGTTCGGCGAGGCCCGGCAGGTTTGCTTGGACGTCGAGGTAGCCCGCCGGAACGGTGGGAAGTGTGACGGACGCGTGCCCGCGGGCGTCGAGCTCTACTTCTCGCGAGAGTACCGGCGTTCGCACCGACTCGCCCGCCCCGGAACTGTGGGCGCTGGCGACCGTGATCTCGACCGGTCCGCGGAAGGGCTGGCCGTCCAGCGTTTGCGCGTCCACCGACAACTGCCCGCCGTGCCCCGGCCTGAGCACGCGGCGATCGGGTTCCACGTCGAGAAGCACGGGGGCGGGCACGCGGGGAACGGCTGCTTCGGCCACGGCCGTCCGGGCGGCGGCGTCCTCGACCGACGCGCGCAGGATGACGCGACCCGCGGTTCCCGCCCCGATTCGCACGTTGACCTTGCCGTTGGCCCCAGTCACGCCGGCGCCGTCGGCCAGCGGCTCGGAGGGCCCCGACTCGTCCCCGTTCGAGAGCGCCCGGGTCGCCGCGCTCCAGTGCACCGCCACGCCCGCTGCCGGCCTCCCCAGCCTGTCCACGACCGCCACGGCTGCCTCGAAAGGATCGCGTGGGGCGCTCCAGGCCGGTCGCTCCCAACTCGCCTCGAGCTCAGGGGCGGCCTCTCCATTCATGCGAAAGGTCGCGGCGCGCGTCTGCGCG
>DATJNL010000171.1:0-12542 GCA_035508175.1 Myxococcales bacterium | reverse complement strand
CGACTTCACGAACCTCGACGGCGGCGGTTGCATGCCCTCGGTCGACGGGGTGCCTGAAAAGTGCATCCCGGACGCTCTGTTCACTGGGGTCGACAATCCCAACGGCGCCTGCATGGAGGCGGCGGTTCCGGCAGCCGCGATCGGTCAGACCTGCGGGTCAGATCCGGTGGTCGTCGACAGCTGCGTCCCCGGCGCACTCTGCCTCGCGTTGAACAACGCCTCCGGCGGCTTCGGAGGTCAGTTCTGCTGCCAGTCGTGCAACCTCGACGGCAGCGGCACCCAGTGCCCCAGCGGCAAGACCTGCGAGGCGCTGTTCCAGGCGCAGAAGTACGTCGGCGCCTGCATCGGCTCGAGCGGCTGCTAGGCAACCCTGCACCGGCTCGCTAACGGCGACAGACGAGGGACGGCCCGCCCGCGATGAAGTGTCGCGGGCGGCGCGCGTCTGTTATCTTTCGCGCCGCCGATGATCCAGGTCGAGATCTACTCGAAGAAAGACTGCCACCTCTGCGACGAGGCCAAGGCCGTGCTCGCGCGCGTGCGCGAGCGCATCCCCTTCGAGCTGATCGAGGTCGACATCGAGCAGGACGCCAAGCTCTTCGAGCAGTTCAAGTACGACGTGCCGGTCGTGTACGTGGACGGCCGCAGGGCGTTCAAGCACCGCGTCGACGAGCAGGACTTCGCCACCCGGCTCGAGCGCGGCCGCGCCTTCGCCATGGGCACGCTCGATCCGCGCACCACGCTCACGCGCGGCAAGCCGGTCGCGCGCACGACCAAGGTCGTCTTCAGCGTGGTGGCGGCCGCCGGCCTCCTCGGCGTCTTCGTGAACGAGTGGTACCAGAAGACCGTGGTGGAGCGGCGCATGGAGATCGCCTCGCTCGACTTCGAGCCCGAGGGCTTCGCGGCGCCGGCGTTCGAGCTCCCCGACGACCAGGGACACGCCCGCTCGCTCGCGGACTACCGGGGCAAGGTGGTGCTGCTCAACTTCTGGGCCTCCTGGTGCCCGCCCTGCCGCGACGAGATGCCCTCCATGGCGCACCTGGCGGAGGCGCTGCGCGACAAGCCCGACTTCGCCATGGTGGCGCTCTCGGTGGACGACGACTGGGACGCGGTGCACGGCTTCTTCAAGGGCCAGCGGCCGGCCTTCCAGGTGCTCCTCGACAAGGGCGCGCGCGTGAGCCAGGCCTACGGCACCGTCAAGTACCCCGAGAGCTACGTGATCGACCGCGACGGCCGCGTCATCGCGAAGTTCGTCGGCCCCCGCGAGTGGGACGAGCCCGCCGCGATCGGCTACTTCGAAAGCCTGGTCGACTGAGAGGGAAGCAAGGCCCCCTCACCCAGCCTCTCCCCCGCCGGGGGAGAGGGGCTCTCCCTCACTCTCCCCCAACGTGTCAGCGAGTGCGCCGAAGGGGGCAGCGGCCGCGAAGCGGCAAAGCCTAACGCGTGAGCGAGGGCGTCGAGGGGGGTGCAGCTGCGAGGCGCGACCGAGCGAGGACCGGAAGCGTACGATTCTGTACGCTGAGGACCGCAGCGACCGAGCAACGAAGCAGATGCGCCCCCATCGGCGCCCTCGCTAGGTTTCGCGCTCGACCATCCAGGCCCAGATCGAGCCGGCGCCCAGCACCACGGCGCAGAGCGCGCACAACTCCACGCCGATCGAGGGCGACGAGATCGCGAGATCGGTCGTGCCGAGGAGCGTGCGGTACGGGTGGTTGTCGATCGCGCCGAAGTAGTACCAGGTGCAGTAGGCCGCCGAGAGGAGCGCGGCGCAGAACTGGCCGCCTGCGAGCAGATCGGCGCGCATGCCGCGCAGGTCGTCGCTCGTGCGGACGAAGAGCGCCGCGCCCGCGAGCAGGAGCAGCACCGCCACGGGCCAACCTCCGCCGAACGCGCCGATCTCCTGCCCTTCGGCCTGCGTGAAGCGCCAGGGGAGGAACAGCGCGAGTCCCATGCCGGCGCAGCCGTAGAGCGCGATGCGATCGAACGGCAACAGCGACTGGATGACGTTCCAGGTGTCGCCGAGGATGCGGTCGGGGGAGTAGTCGATCTCCACCTTCTTGCGCCGGCGCCGGCCGACCAGCACGGGCGCGACGGGCGCCGCCGCGGCCGCCGCAGGTGCGGCGCCGGGTTTCGCGGCCGCCTTGCGCGCCTCGGGCTTCGCGGCGGCCTTCGGCGGCGGGGGCGCCGGCTCGCTCTCCCCGAACGCTCCGGCGTCGAGCACGGCGTCGCAGTGAGGGCAGATGGCGGCGCCGTCGTCGACTTCTTCGTTGCACGACGGGCAGGTCACGTCCCGCATCTTGTGCGGGAGCGCCGCCGAGATCAAGGGGTTGCCTGGGTGACCGGCGGTGGCGGAACAGCGGGTTCGACGAAGACGCCGGCGTTCGCGAGCGCGTCGCCGCCGGCGTAGACCACGGACTGGCCGTCGGGCGTGAACGCCGCGGCGGTCACGTCGACCCCCTCCAGAGTCCGGTCCGCGACCCCGCCGCTCTCGAACGTCACCGCGTGCAGGTTGCCGCTGCCGTCGACCACGAGGAGCGCGCTCCCGCTGGCGTCGAACTGCGCGAGCGCGGCCGCTTCCGCGAGGGTCGCATAGCTGCCGGTCGCGAAGTCGGCGACGTACGGCGTCCCCACGAAGGCGGCGCGGCGCCCGTCCGGCGAGGGCAGAGGCGGCCACGCGGTGGTCGGCAGCATGACCCAGGCGGCCTCGGTCGTGCCGCCGGCCGCGACTCGGTAGATCCACTGCTGCCCGGCCGAGACGTACGACACGATCGCGGTCCCGGGTGCGCCGGGAGCCAGGCGCGTGCCCTGGTCGAAGGTGACGGATGCCGCGCCCGAGGCATCGAGGATGGCTCCCTGGCCATTTTTGCCCGATAGGGCCGCGATCGAGTCCGGGCCCAGGGGCACGAGCGACGAGCCGCCGTAGCCATAGGGGAGGGCCTGCGCGAAGTCCGCGACCTGGGTGACGCCGGCCGCGGAGTACGTGACGGCCTGGCCGCCCTGCAGGCTCAGGAAGGCCACGGCGCCCGCCGCCGCGACCGGCGGGGGAGCCGCGAAGAACGGCCCGAGCGCGGTGAAGCTGGACGAGGTCGCCGCGGACCAGGCCTGCGTGCCGTTCGCGGCGAGCGGCTCGGCGGCGTACACCACCTGGTCGCCGATGACGAACGGGCCGCCGTCGGGGAACAGCTCGACGCGCCCGCCATCGGCCGCCGCCTCCGCGCCGAACCCGAGCCTACAGCTCCTCGGCGCGCCGCCGTCGCAGTCGCTCAGGTAGACGATCTCGCCCGAGGCGCCGAAGCCGAGCGGCTCGACGGCCGTGCCGTCCGCCCAGACCGGGGTCGCGCCGCCGCCCGCGAGTTGCCAGAGCGCGGTCCCGGATGAGGCGTAGAGCGGGCCGCCGTCGGGCGCGAAGCCGAGCCAGGGGACGTCGTCGCCGCCGTCGTTGGCGAAGAGCTGGGTGGAGGCCTCGAGCCCGATCACGATCGGCGGCGGCGCGTCTGCGACCACCACGGCCTGCGAGCCCGTCGCGAGGCCGGGGAACGTGGCCGTGACGACGTAGCTCCCGGTGGGAACGTCGGCGAACGAGAAGTTGCCGCCGTCGTCGGTCGTGGCGGCGGGAGCCGCCGCGGGATCGAGCGACACGGTGGCGCCGCCCAGGGCCGAGAGGCCCAGGCCGTAGAACACCTGGCCGGAGAGCACGACCGTTTCGGGAGCCGTGCCGGCGCCGCCGCCCGGGGGACGGCTGGGGCTGCCGGGGCCGAACGAGTCCAGAGTCGGGGGCGGGGAGAGGCCGGCATCGTCGCCGGCGAGGGTGACCACTCCGTTGCCGCAGGCGGAGACGAGAGCGATTCCAAGGAACATGACGAGCCTGGCCATGGGACCTCCGAGCGCCCACCGGGCGCATGGGGTCACGAACAGCAAGCGAAAGGCCAGGGGTAACCGTATGGAATCGTTGCCCACTAGAGGCATGAGGGGAGTCGCGAAGTCGAACCGGAGGTCTCGATCGCGCGAGGACCGGGCGCGGCCGTCGCCGCCTCGCCCACCGCAGGGCTGCGCCCCTGCCCGCGCCCCTCTCCCCCAAAGGGGGAGAGGCTGGGTGAGGGGGCCTCGCGACCCCGCTCAGCGCGACGGGCTGCCCGCGTCCCGCACGCTGCTCATCGCGACGCGGGTGAAGAGCTCCGGAGCCCCGGCCGCGAGCTCCTCGGCCTTGCGGCGCGTCAGCTCGTTCTCGGGCTGGATGGCGGGATCCCGGTCGAGCGGCGCCTTGCGGATGATCGAAAGCTCCCGGAGGAAGACGCGGTAATCCTGCGCCTTCACCGCCCAGCGGCCCGCCCACGCGAGGTGCGTCTCGAGCATCGCGGGGCCGAGCCGGGCCGCGGTGGCGAGCTCTGCCGCGACGGGGTTGAGCCCCGCGCCGAAGCCAGTGGGCAGCGCCAGGTCGAGCTCGGCGAGGTGCAGGTAGGCGCCGCCGTACCAGGTGGCCGGCGCGAGATCGACGACGCGCTCGAAGAGCCGGCGCAGGTCGCCCTCCTCGAGCAGCAGCCAGGAGAGGCCGTGCGCGGCGGCCAGCAGGTGCTGGTCGACGGCGATCCAGTAGAGGGCTTCCGCGCCCGGCTTTTCCACGGTCGACAGGTCGCCGAGCAGCGTCTTGCCCTCGGCAGACAGCTTGGCGTACGCCGGGCACACGAGCGCCAGCGCCTCGCCCGCGGCCCGCACGCCCGTGGACAGATGGGCCGCCGCCTCCTCGGCGGTGGCCTCCTCGTGCTCCGTGGTCCAGAACGCCTCGGCGCGGGCGAGCAGGACGCGCGGCCGGTAACCCTTGGGATCCTTCGCGGCCTCGTCGGCGAGCGCCTCCAAAGCGCGGTCGAGGGCGACGGGATCGAGCCGCTGCGCGAACAGCTGCTCCCCGGGGGAGGGGGACGGCGGCGCGGGGGTCGCCGCCAGCCACGCGAGCAGCCAGATCACCGCCGGCGCTTGCCGGCGGCCTTGCGCGGGGCGGGCCGCTTGCCGCGGTCGGGCTTGGCCCGCGCTGCCTTGCCCGGCGACTTCGCCGCGCGCGCGGGCTCCTGGGGCTTCGGCGGCGCCGGATCGTCGACGATGAGCGGGGGGCCACCGGCGAGCCGCTGCGATTCGTCCTGGGCGCTGTAGAAGAGGACGGCGGTGCCGCTGCCGCGCACCATCATCTCGCCCTCCGGGTTCTCCATCCACACGTCGAGGTCGACGAGGTAATCGCCGCCCTCCCGGCGCTTGCCCACGACGCGGCCGCGGCAGACGAGCTGCTCACCCGGCCAGATGATCTTGAGGAACTTCACGTGCAGCCGGCGCAGGCAGGGCGCCTTCAACCACTCGTGCACGGTCTGCGCGAGCGCGGCCAGCGCCAGCGCGCCCGGTGCCAGCACGGAGCGGAAGCCCGCGGCCCGCGCGAACGGCTCGTCGAAGTACAGCGGGTTCATGTCGCCGGAGGCGCCCGCGTAGCGGACGATCTGCAGCCGGTCGAACGGCGGGCACTGCCACGAGGGCATCTCGTCGCCGAGCTGGAGCGCCTGGTAGTAGACCTTTCGCGCGGTCGCCATTCTAGATACCCCCTGCCGCCGGCTGCTCCCGCCCGGCTCGGATGATCAGCGTGCGGCGAGTCCGGAAGACGATCTTCCCTTCGGGCGTCCGGCCCTCGTCCTCCACCACCACGAACTCGAGGGGGCCCGTGTTGCCGGGCCGCTGCGTCAGCTCGGCGATGCGCGAGCTCACGAGGAGCTGGTCGCCGGCGCAGATCGGCTCGAAGGCCTCGACCTGCTGGTCGCTCGAGAGGACGGTGCGGTTCGGCTGGGCCACGTCCTTGAGCGTGAGGCTCGAGCGCAGCGAGAACGGGAAGAGCAGGGGCGCGAGCACGTCGCGGTAGCCCTGCGCGCGCGCGGCCTCGGGGTCGAAGAAGAGGGGGTTGGTCTCGCCGATCGCCTCGGCGAAGCGCCGGATCGCGCCGCGCTCGATCTCGTTGAGCGCGGGGCGGCTCCAGCCGGCCGGCCCGTTCTTGTCGAGCGCCGGTCCCTCGCCCCCCGTGGACGCGATCGGCAGCCCCGCGAACGGCGACCGATCGGTGACCGGCGGGCGGACGACGGGTGGCGGCACCGCGCTCCGGGACGGCTGACTCTTGCTCTTCGTCGTCATGGCTCTTTCGCTCCTCAGCGTCCGGCGGGCAGGTCCAGCACGGTCAAGAGGCCGGGTTCGGCGGTGACCACGGCGGGAATGGCGTTGACGATCGACCAGATCGTGGCCCGATCGCCGGGGACGCCGCCCTGCGACCGGAAATGCAGCGGCGGGTCGGCGGTGATCCGGATCTCGTCGTGCGGGTCGGGTGCGCCCACGGCGATGGTGACCGAGAGGGTGACGACCTCGCGGCCCGAAGCGAAGCCGCGCGCGACCTGCGAGGCGCCGGCCACGCGGCCGATGTCGACGGGGACCGGCCCCGCCACCGAACGGGTGGCCATGAAGGGCTCGATCGACTCGTCGAACTCGTCGCAGCCGAGGCCGAGGCCCGCGGACACGAGGGCGGCCGACTCGACGAGGCCCACGTGGCCGATCTTGCCGGCGCCCACCGCGCGGTCGAACTGCTCGCGCGTGAGCCCGGCGCCCACCTTGCGCTGGAGCTGCTCGCGGCGCGTCGAGGCATCGACCACGCGCTCGGCCTCGATGCGGGTGACCTTGCCGGCGATCGAGCCCAGGGTGCACACCAGCCGGTCGAGCACGAAGCCCGGGTTGACCCCCGCGCCCAGCACCGAGACCTCGGCCTTGACCGCCCGCTTCTCTAGCCGCTCCGCGAGCTCGGGGTGGTTGAGCCAGGGGAAGGCCAGCTCCTCGCACGAGGAGATCACGTTGAGGCCGGCGTCGAGGGCACGCTCGAGCTGGGCCACGACCGTGGGCAGCCGCGAGCCGGTGAGCTGGAGCAGGGCGCCCCCGCCGGCTCGCGCGAGGGCCTGGGGGCTCTCCTCCTCGACGCGCAGATCGCCGGCCGGACGGTCGAGCAGCTGCGAGAGCGGCTTGCCCACGAGCTGGGGGTCGACGTCCATGGCGGCCACCAGCCGGAGCTCGGGAGTGTCGAGCACGGCCGCGGCGACGTCGCGGCCGATGGCGCCGAGCCCCACGAGCGCGACCGGCAAGGTGCCCTCGGTGCTCAATCGGAGCCCTCCTCGGGAGATCGCTCAGAGTCGAGAATTCGCCAAGACTTATAGGTGAAATCGCGTCCGCGGAGCAAGGAGGAAAGCGCCTTGCGGTGAAAAATCGCGGCGGCTCATGGGAAAAGTCCTTCCCAGACGGCGTCCGAGTCTCCCCCGTCCGGGGTCATACTTCAGTGATACCAAGTGCTTGCGGCTCGGCATGGCCATTGCTGTCGTTCCCGTGCCGGGGGCTGGCATGGCGGGCAGTCGGTGGCGGGGGCTGGGCCTGACCGTGGCGGCGCTCGTCGCGCCCTGCGGCTGGCCGGCGGTCGCGGGGGGGGGGTCGGGGGGGGTGTGGGGGGAGGCCGCCACCGACCCTCCGCCCGCGTCGGCGCCGCAGGGCCAGGCGGGGCCCGTCGTGCTCCACTGCCTGCGCGGAGAGACGGTCACCTTTCAAGTGGGCGTGCTGGGGCCGGCAGGGACGGCCCCGGTCGAGGTGGAGCCCGTTCGGTCCGGCACGACCGACTGGGCGACGGCGATCTTCGAGGAAGATCGGAGCGGCGATGCACTGGCTCCGGTGTCCGGGACGCTGGCGCTGACGCCTCGGGCGCCGGTGGCCTTGTGGGTGGAGGTCGCCGTGCCACCCGCTACCTCAGCCGGGATCCACCGGGAGCGGCTCCGGATCGGCGATGGCGCGCTGGACCTCGTCTTCGAGGTAGCGCACCAGCGGCTCCCGGTGACGCCCCTTCTCCGCGTGACGGCGGCGTCCGGCGTGCTGGGAGCGCCGCCCCGCGAAGCGCTGGCCGTGCCCCTGGCGACCTCGCGGGGCGTGGCCGCGGAGCTCCTGTGGGGGCCCGCGTCGGCGGGTCCCTTCGATGGCCGTCGTTTCGACCGCGCCCTGCGGCCGTTGCTCGACGGCAGCGCCACGCCGGGGCTCTCGGCGCTCGTGCTGCCGCGGCTCGACGGGCTCGACGACCTGCAGCGCTTCCAGTGGCTGCTGGAGCTGCGGCGGCACCTCGGTCCCCTGGAGGCAAGGGTCGTGGAGTACGGCGATGCCGCGGGCGGTCTGGACGACGAGCGCGCCGCCGCCTTGCACCGGGCGCTGCCGAAGGCGCAGCTCGTCCTCGCCGACGACCGGACCGGAGAAGGCGACGGCGTCATCGTCCCCATCGGCCGCTCGAACCAGGTCCTGTCGCTCGACGAGGCGGAGGCCGGCGCTCCCCCGCCGCTGTGGTGGCAGCTCTCGTCCGGCGGGGCGCCGCGCTTCCCGACGCTGGCCCGCGGCGGCGATCGGCGCGCGCTGCGGGCGCTGGGCTGGATGGCCTTCTGTCTCGACGTGCGCGGCATCCGGCTCTTGCCGGCCGCGGCGCAGCAGGCGCTGACGGCCGGCGATCCGCCGCGGCCGACGGTGCGGCTCGAGCTGCTCCGGGCCGCCATCCAGGATCACGCACTGCTCGCGCTGGCGTACGCGCGCGACCCGGCGCAGACCCTGATGGTGGCGCGAGGCGTGGCGGCGCGGGCCGACGTGTGGCCGCGCGAGTCCGGCGCGTTCGAAGGCGCCCGCCAGCGGTTGTTCGGGATCCTCGAAGCTACTCGGCCGCGCCGGCCTTCTTCGGCTGCTTCTGCAGGAACTCGACGTTCTCGCCGATGCGCGGGGAGGGCGCCGGCTGCGCCTGGAACACTTCGAGCAGCTTCAGCTGCGATTCCACGGCCGAGCGGATCTGCGCCTCGAACTGCGTCCGCTGGCGCTTCAGCTCGCTGATCTCGTCGAGGACCTGCACGAGCCGCGTGTGGGCTCCCTGCACGATCTTCTCGGCCTGCAGCTCCGCCTCGCCCACGATGACCTCGGCCTGGCGCTTCGCCGAGTCCTTGATGTCCTCGGTGATCTTCTGCGCCGTGACCATGGTCTCCTGGAGGGTCTTCTCCCGCTCGTGAAACTCCTCGAGGCGAGCGACCTTGCGCTTCAGGTCGTCCTTGAGGGCGATGTTCTCCCGGATGACCTCCTCGAACTCCGCCGCGATGAGCTCGAGGAAGGCCTCGACCTCCTTGCCGTCGAGCCCGCGGAACTTCGTGCGGAATTGCTTCTGCCGGATGTCGAGGGGCGTGACTTTCATGGCGCGAAGTCTACCACGCGCGCGCGCGGCGCCAAAAAAGCCGGCTCAGAGGCCGCCGTCGGGGAGGGCGCAGTAGCCCACGTGGGCGGAGTTGCCGATGGCGAGGCCGAGCGGCGCACAGGTGGAGCCCGCGCCGCAAGGGGCGCGGCCGACGCTGCCCACGCCGTTGCACAGCTGCACGCACAGGTTGCCGCCGAGCGAGGGGCTGCCGAGGCAGAGGGCGCCCGCGGCGCAGGGGTCCACGAGGTCGGGGGAGGCCGTACAAGCCTGGCCGACCGGGATTGGGGACGCCGCGCCGGCGACGCAGAGGCCCGCGGCGCTGTCGGCCCCGGTGATGAGGATCTCCGGGACGCACTTCTCGGCGGCCGCCGTGTCCGGACAGCCGCCTCCGGAGGCGCTCGTGAAGTCGCAGTCGGGCGAGCAGTTGCCCATGTCGCTCGGGTTGCCGGTCTGTCCCTCGGTGGGCACGCAGGCGATGGCGACGCCGCCGTCGTTCTGGGCGCAGCTCGGCGCGAGTCCGGTTCCGGCGTTGCACGCGGCCGCGCAGATGCCGCCCAGGCAGAGCGACGAGGGATCGCACAGGCCGCCGTTCTGGCGGTTCCCGTCGAGGCAGGGATCGCCCGGCAGGCCGCCGTCCAGCGTGCCCTGCACGCAGACGCCTTCGCTGCCGCCGGTGTAGTTGAAGGGCAGGCAGAAGCCGTCGTCGATGCCGGCGGAGTTGCAGGGCGCGAAGTACGCCGCGCCTTGCGGGCAGGAGCCGATGGCGATGTCGTAGGAGCAAGCGTCGCCGGCACCCTGGCTGAGCGCGCTGCAGATCATCAGGGGGTCGACGCAGTCCGAGGTGCCGCTTGCCGGGTCGTTCGGCGAGCACGGCTGCAGGCACAGATCGACGCCGCTGCCGAAGAGCGCCGGCTCCGGGAGGCACATGAGGTCGGTGGCCGTGCTGCCCGCGATGGGGAGGCAGGGAGGGCCGCCCGGCTGGCACACGTCGAACTCACCCGGCTGGCGGCAGACGTCGTAGGTGGGATCGCAGACGAGCCCCGCCGCGGCGCAGGGGTCGGTGCTTCCGCTCGCGCTCGGCGGCTGGCAGGTCGTGCCCAGCGTGCACGGGAAGCCGGAGCACGGGGCGCCGCAATCGAGCGGGCCGTTCGGGCCCGCGTACTGGGCGTAAGCGCAGACCGCGCGGCCCGCGTCGATGCCTGCCGAGACGCAGGTGAGCCCCTCCGTGAGGCAGCAGTCGCCGTTGCCGTGGCTCGGATCGCAGGGGGCGTCCGCGGCGCCGCAGGTCGGTGCGCAGGCGCCGGCGTTGCAGCCGAAGCCGGCGCAGCAGTCGCCGTCGCCCGCGCAGGCGCCGCCCGTGACCGCGCAGGGGCGGCGGGGGACGCAGAGGCCGCCGTCGCAGCTGCCGCAGCAGGGCTCGCTGCCTCCGCATGCCTGCCCGTTGGCGACGCACGCCGCCGAGGGGGTGATCGGCGTGGCGCAGACGCTGCCGGCGTCGGGCTTCGGGCTGCAGACCAGGCCGCGCAGGCAGTTGGCCATCGTGAGGCACGGGCCGCCCAGTGGGCTCGGTCCACAGCCGCCGTCGGGGGGAGCTTCGCAGATCTCGGAGCTCGGGCTGGTGACCGTGCAGGTGAGACCGCTGCAGCACGAGGCGCTGGCGCACGACGCGCCGGGGCCGGCGCAGGGCGGGCTGCAGACGAAGTTCTGACAGCTCAGCCCGCTGCAGCAGTCGGAGGCCGTGTTGCACGGGCCGCCGATCTGTCCGCAGGCTGCGGCGACACAGGTCTGCGTGCCGAGGTCGCAGGTGGCGCCGCTGCAACAGTTGGCCAGCGCACAGCTCGCGCCGACGGCCGCGCAGCCGCCGCCCGTGCCACCGGTGCTGGCAGCGCTGCCGGTGGTGCCGCCGCTGCTCGAGCCGGTGCCGCTGGTGCCGGAGCTTCCGTGGCTTCCTCCGCTGCCGCCGCTCGTGCCCGAGGTACCGGCGCCCGCCGAGCTCGCGCTGCCGCAGGAAGTTGCGCAGCCCGTTCCGCCGGAGCTCGCCGCCGAGGTCGTCCCACCGCTCGTGGCCCCGCCCGCGGAGCTGGCCCCGGCGTCCGGCGAGGAGGGCGGTCCCGAGCACGCCAGGAGCGCCAAAGCGAGTGCTGCCGACGCCAGTCGAAGCCGCACCGCGCTCACCCCCTCAGCCGGTCTCCCAGTTCCTTCGCGCGGCGGGTCGCTGCTTCGACCGCGTCGATCAACGTCGTGCGCAGGCCACCCGCTTCGAGCGTGTGGAGCCCGGCGATCGCGGTGCCGCCCGGCGAGGTGACCATGTCCTTGAGCTGCCCTGGGTGCATGTGCGTCTCGAGCAACAGCTTCGCCGACCCGAGCACGGTCTGCGCGGCGAGATCCTGCGCGACGTGACGCGAGAGGCCCACCTTCACGCCCGCGTCGGCCAGCGCCTCGATGACCAGGAAGACGTACGCGGGGCCGCTGCCCGACAGGCCGGTCACCGCGTCCAGGAGCGTCTCTTCGACCACCGCGGTCGTGCCGACCGCCCCGAAGATGCGCTCGGCGAGCGACAGGTCGTCCGCCGTCGCGTGCGGCGCCGCGGCGAGGCCCGTCGCGCCGGCACCCACCAGCGCCGCGACGTTGGGCATGGCGCGCACCACCCGTGCGGGCGGCCGCAGCCGCCGCTCGATGGCGGAGACCGGCACGCCCGCCGCGATCGAGATCACGACCTTGCCGGGACCGACCTCCGGCGCGCACTGCTCCAGGACGCCGTCGAGGATCTGGGGCTTCACCGCGAAGATCACCACGTCGGCCGCGCGGGTGACGGCGCGGTTGTCGCGATCGACGTGGATGCCATAGGTGCGCGAGAGCGTGTCGAGCCGCTCCTGGCCCGGGGCGCTCGCCCAGATCTCCTCGGGCTTCGACAGACCTGCCGCGAGGAGCCCCTTCACGAGGGCCTCGCCCATGTTGCCGCAGCCGACGATGCCGAGCTTTTTCCCCAGGGCCATCGCGGGGACTGTGGAAGGTTCGGGGGCGCAAGTCAACGAACGGTTTCTCTCTTCTTCGGGGGCTGCCGCCCCCGCGCCCCCGCTGCTGTAGCTGATCTCGAGATCAGAGGCGCGGGTGGGCGGGGGATTGAGCGCGGGGCGGCGGGACAGGTTCGGGGCCGGCCGGTCCACTCGCGGCTCGGCCTCGCCTGTCTCGATCCCGCAGCGTATAGGCCCTGGGTCGCGAGTGGCATCGGCCTCGACGCTCGGTCCCAGCCGCCCCCTCGCCCGCCCCGCCTCTCCACTCTACG
>DATJNL010000170.1:0-2346 GCA_035508175.1 Myxococcales bacterium | reverse complement strand
TACTCGCGCCACCTGCGACCGCGCTCTTTGAAGCCACACTCTCGACTCCGCGGGATGACCTCCTTGGCCGAACAATAGCGCCAGGCCAGCGGCGGCCTCGGCTGCTATCAGGTCGGCGCCACCGGCTTCCGCCGTCTGGTCCGCTTCCAGGAGCGTCGCCTGGGCCGTCTTGAGATCCCCCTGCCACGACTGTGCGAGCCCCAGCGCGTAGAGGGCCTCGGCCTCGAGCTGTCCCTGGCCAAGCGCGCGCGCCCGATCGACGATGGTTCCGAGCGTCGCGCTGGCCGCCTTGGAGCTGCCGGCCGCGGCTTCGAAGCTCGCCGACGCCAGGCGAAGCCGCAGCTCCTCCACCTGGGCGCGCACCTTCGGATCGGAGGTGGGCCTGGGCAGCAGGGCGAGCCCGCGGGGATCAGAGCAGCGGCCTGGCGGCACCAGCGAGTGGGCCGCCACGCCCACGTGGCTCGCGATCTCGGCGTCGGCGTGGCCGAGGACACCGACCAGCGCCTCGAGATCGGTCCTCTCGCGATTCAGGCAGGTCAGCTCGAGAGTCGCTGCGTCGTCTCCTCGAGCCTTGGTTGCTTGCTTGCAGGTGGCCTCGTGCAGCCCCGTCCAGGCCGCGGCGTACTGGTCGAGCTCCTTCGCCACCCCGTCGACGTCCTTCGCCCCCGCCTGCGTCAGCGCGGCGCTCACCGTCTTGCGCGCGCCGTCGTCCCAGATCCCGGCGAGCGCCTTGCCGACGTCCTCGCACCCGACCACCGGCGCCGGCCGGAGCGCGCGCGCGCCGAGGAGGACGACGGCGACCACGAGTGCGCCAACCCCGACCGCCGAGAAGGCGACGCGCAGGCGGCGAGCCGGATCGCTTTCGAGGGCCGCGAGCAATGCGTCCATGGACTCGAAGCGCTCCGCCGGGTTGAGCGAGAGCCCTCGCAGCACCGGCTGCCGGAGAAACCGGGGCGCCGCGCTGCTCTTCGGCGGGTCGCGCACCTTCTGCACCACCAGCGGATCAAACGGCTTCTCGAACGGCGGCTCCCCGTAGAGCGCCTCGTACAGCGCCACGCAGAAGCTGAACTGATCGGTCCTCGGGTCCGCCGCCTTCCCGAGCGACTGCTCCGGCGCCATGTAGCGCGGCGTCCCCATCACCGCCCCCGCCCGCGTGATCGGCGTCGACAGCACCCCCGCCTCCTGCGTCTCCGCGTCCGGCGACGGGACGATCATCGGCTCGGGCGCCGCCCCCACCGCCCGCGCGATCCCGAAGTCCGTCACCAGCACCCGGCCGTCGTTGCCGATCAGCACGTTCGAGGGCTTGAAGTCCCGGTGCACCAGCCCCGCCGCGTGGGCCGCCGCGAGCCCGCGGCCCGCCTGCAAAAAGACGTCCAGCACCTCCCGCCAGCTCCGCGTCTTCGCGGAGAGCCACTCCTTCAGCGTCACCCCCTCCACCAGGTCCATCACCAGGTAGACCTTGTTCTGGTACTCGCCCGCGTCGTGGACCGCGACCACGTTCGGGTGGCTCAGGCGCGCCATCGCCTGCGCCTCGCGGAGCAGCCGCGCCTGGAGATCCGAGGCCGTCTCCCCGCCCGCGTGCTCCGGCTTCAGCAGCTTGATCGCCACCTTGCGATCGAGCTTCGGATGGTAGGCGGTGTAGACCGCCCCCATCCCCCCTTCTCCGATCCGGGCGAGCAGGACGTAGGGGCCGATCGCCTCCGGCGCCGGCGTCGGGCCCGAGACCGCGCTCTGCTCCGAAGCCGCGCCGGCCTTCGCCGGCCGGGGCCGCGGCACCTCGAGACTCTTCGTCGGCGGCGCATTCGTGAGCGCGAGCTGCGCGGCCTTCAGCGCGGCCGTGCACTTCTCGCAGCCGCGCAGGTGCTCCCGCGCCGCGGGGAGCTCGGCTTCGGGCAGCGTCCCCGCCGCGAGCGCCTGGAGCGTCTGCTCATTCAGACACATCGCCATCAGTGTAGCCGCTTCGCCTTCGCCCAGGCGTTGAGCGCATCGAGCTGCCGCTTCTTCCAGGGGATCTTCTCGAGCTCGGCGCGGGCGTCGGCGAGCAGCGCGCTCGCCCGCGCCTTGTCGTGCTTCGCGAGCATCGCCTTCGCGTAGGCGAAGTTGATCGCCGCGACCTGCCCCGCGTAGGGCCGGTGCTTCTTCGCGATCTCGAGCGCGCGGTCGAGCAGCGGGATCGCGTCCTTCCAACGGCCGAGCGCGACGTCGGCGGAGGCCAGGCTCCCGAGCGGGTCGATGAGGTCGGCGGTCTCCGGACCGACCCCCTTGGCGAGGATCGTGTCCGCCGCGTTCAGGGAGCGCACGGCCGCGGCGTGCTGACCGCGGGCCTCGAGCAGCTCGCCTTCCAGA
>DATJNL010000169.1:0-2018 GCA_035508175.1 Myxococcales bacterium | reverse complement strand
TTGCGCCGCCAGGTCGCCACCTGCTCCGCGGTCTCCTTCTCCTTCTGCTGCAGCACGTGCTGGTCGGCGAGCGCAATCGCCAGCTGGGTCTTGACCTGCACCATCTGGTTCTCCATGTCGAGAGCGAGCTGCTTGGCCAGCTTGCCCGGGTCTTCCGCGCGGTCGATCAGATCGTTCACGTTGGCGCGGACCAGCGTCGCGACTCTTTCCATCAGGCTCATGGCTCTTCTCCTTCTCGTGCTTCCTAGCGGCGGGTAACCGGCGGCGGCTGAGCGACGTTGCCCGCCGGCGGTGCAGCGACGTCGCCCTCCTTCAGGCTCGCGACCCGGCCGAGCAGGTCGGCCATCTTCATGCCCGAGAGCGTCTCGAACAGCGCCGGGATCTGCGCGGCCACCTTGGCGACCTCGCCGGTCATCCGGTGCGCGCCCACCGAGTCGCCGTCACCGGTGGAGACGATGGTCACGCGGTCGATGTTGGAGAGCGGGCCCGCCAGCGCCCGCACGATCTCCGGCATGCCCGCGAAGAGCTTGTCGACGATCGCCGCCTGGTTGTAGCCCTTGTACGCTGCGGCCTTGGCATCCATCGCCTTGGCCTCGGCATCGCCCTTCTGGAAGATGATCTCGGCCTCGGCCTGTCCTTGGGTGCGCGTGGCCGCGGCGTGCCCTTCCGCCTCGGCCGTGAGCCGGCCCTTCTCCGCGTCGGCGAGCATCTGGATGCGCTGCTTCTCGACCTCGGCGCCCTTCAGGACCGAGGCGATCAGCTCCGCTTCGTGGCGCTGGATCTCGGCCTGCTGGACCTTGACCTCCTGCTCCTTCTCGACCACGCGCACCTTGCCCTGCTCGGCGGCGACCTGCTGCTGCATCACGCTGGTCTGGATGTCGTAGGCCTTGTCCGCAGTCGCCTGCTGCTTCTTCACCGTCTCGAGGTACTGCGCCTTCTTGATGTCCAGGTCCCGCTGGGCCTCCGCCTGCTTGGCGGCCGAGAGCGTCTCGGCGAGCACGCGCTCCTGGTCGGCCTGCGCCTTGGCCACGGCCGAGGCCCGCAGCGCCTCCGCGCGCTTGATGGCCACGTCGCGGTCGGCCTCGGCGGTGGCGATCTCGGCGTCGCGCTTGATGCGCGCGATGTCGGGCCGGCCCATGGTGGTGATGTACTCGTTCTTGTCGCGCACTTCCTTGATGGTGAACGAGACGACCTCCAGGCCCATCTTGGTCATGTCCTCGGCGCAGGTGGAGCGCATGCGATCGCCCACCATCTCGGGCTCCTTGACGATCTGCTCCACCGAGAGCTGGCCGATGATGCCGCGCAGGTGGCCCTCCATCACGAGGCGGATGAGGCCGTTGCGCTCGTCCTCGGTCTTGGTGAGGAACTGCTCGGCAGCGGTCGTGATCGACTCGGGATCGCTCTTCACCTTGATCTGCGCGACCGCCTCGACGCTCACCGCGACGCCCTGGTTCGTGTACAGGTCCTGCTGCGGCGCCACGTCGAACGACATGAGCTCGAGCGAGAGCGCCTTCACCGTCTCGATGAGCGGGAGGATCACCGAGCCGCCGCCCTTCACGATGCGGATGCCGCGCATGCCGTACACGATGAGGGCCTGGTGCGGGCCGGCCTTGCGGTACGCCGAGGACACGAGCCCGAGGAGCAAGAGGGCCGTCACGGCGACGAGCGCTGCGATCATCACGATTCCCATGGACATCTCCGTCATTGTCGACTCCTAGGGGATGGAGCTGCGCTCGCCGGCGGCCCCTTCCGCGGCGAGCTCCTCGAGCCGGCGTACCTCCGCCACGCCGCGCTCGTACTTCAAGACGACCACTTCCGTGCCCCGCTCGATCGGATCGGCGGCGCGGGCCGGCACGCTGCGGCGCGTCCCGCCCTGCGTGTAGCGGATCTCCCCGACGCCCCCGGGACGGATCGGACTCGAGACCTCGCCGAGCACGCCGACGAGCTGGTAGTCGGCGGGGTCAAGCCCGTCGCCGTTCACCTCGAGCCGCCGGAAGATGGCGAAGACCACCGCGCCG
>DATJNL010000168.1:0-2453 GCA_035508175.1 Myxococcales bacterium | reverse complement strand
TCCTCAGGCCCAGCAGGACGTGATCCTGCAGCTCTCGACCGCCGCGCAGCAGCTGCTGCAGGGTGGTGCGGCCACCCACCCCACCACTTAGCCGGTACGCCTCACTGTGCGTCCACGCGGCGGGTGCGAATCTCCTCGCATCATGACCGCCTCCGAGCTCCACACCCAGCTCCGCGAGCTCCAGGCCGAGCGTGCGCTCGCGCACGACACCGGCGTCGCGGACATCCCGTCCTACATGGATGACCTCGAGCGCGACATCGCCCGCTCGCACGCCGCGTTCGTCGGCGCGGCCGTGACCGAGATCGCCACCCTGCGCGGGCAGCTCTCCGGCCGGCTCGTCGGCTAGCGCCGCAAGGCCGGATGATCGGGGTGGGGCGGAGGGGCTGCCCCGCCGTGCTAGGCCAACTCGGGCTTTTCCGGATAATCCAGGCCGCGGAGCTCCGCGGCGCCGCCGGCGAGGCCGGGGCGCGGGATGCCGCGCGGGGCCGGCTGCTCGCGGCCCGGCGAGACCGTGCCCGGCAGCGCGGGGCGCTCCGACGCGCCCGGCGGCAGCTCCTCGGCGCCGAAGATCTCGCTCTCCGGCTTGCCGGCGAGCAGCGCCTCGAACTCCTCGCGCTCGATCGTCTCGCGCTTGAGCAGGATCTCCGAGATCGTCTCCAGGTACGGCCGGCGCTCGGACAGGATGTCCTTGGCCATCTGGTGCGCGCTCTCGACGATGCGGCGGATCTCGTCGTCGATCTCGCGGGCGATCTCGTCCGAGTAGTCCGGCTCGGCGGAGAACTCGCGGCCCAGGAACGGCTGGCCGTGGTCGTGCCCGAACACGCGCGGGCCGAGCTTCTCGCTCATGCCGAAGCGCATGACCATCTGCTTGGCCGTGGCCGTGACCTTCTCGAGGTCGTTCGACGCGCCCGTGGTGATCTCGCCGAAGACGATCTCCTCGGCCGCGCGGCCGCCCAGGGTCATGGCCATCGTGTCCTCGAGCTCGGCCTTCGTCGTGAGGAACTTGTCCTCCGACGGCAGGCTGATCGTGTAGCCGAGCGCCTGGCCGCGGCTGATGATCGAGATCTTGTGGACGGGGTCCGAGTGCTCGAGGAAGTGGCCGACGATCGCGTGGCCCATCTCGTGGTAGGCCGTGACCAGCCGCTCCTTCTCGCCCATCACCCGGGTCTTCTTCTCCGGGCCGGCGACCACGCGCATGATGCCCTCTTCGAGCTCGATCTGCCCGATCTCCTTCTTGCCCGTGCGGGCGGCGAGCAGGGCGGCCTCGTTGACGAGGTTGCTCAGGTCGGCGCCCGTGAAGCCCGGGGTCTGGCCGGCCAGCGTGTCGACCTCGATGTCCTTGGCCAGCGGCTTGCCGCGCGTGTGGACCTCGAGGATCTTCGCGCGGCCCTTGCGGTCCGGGCGGTCGACGGTGATCTGGCGGTCGAAGCGGCCGGGACGCAGCAGCGCGGGGTCGAGGATGTCCGGACGGTTCGTGGCGGCGATGAGGATGATGTTGTCCTTCATCTCGAAGCCGTCCATCTCGACGAGCAGCTGGTTCAGCGTCTGCTCGCGCTCGTCGTGACCGCCGCCGAGGCCGGCGCCGCGATGGCGGCCGACCGCGTCGATCTCGTCCATGAAGACGATGCACGGCGCCGCCTGCTTGGCCTGCTCGAACAGGTCGCGAACGCGCGAGGCGCCGACGCCGACGAACATCTCGACGAAGTCGGAGCCGGAGATGGAGAAGAACGGCACCCCGGCCTCGCCGGCGACGGCGCGGGCGAGCAGCGTCTTGCCGGTGCCCGGCGGCCCGTAGAGGAGGACGCCCTTCGGGATGCGCGCGCCGAGCGCCTGGAACTTCTTCGGGTTCTCGAGGAACTCCTTGATCTCCTGCAGCTCCTCGACCGCCTCGTCGACGCCGGCGACGTCCTTGAAGCCGATCTTGGGCGAGTCGGGCGCCATCCGCTTGGCCCGCGACTTGCCGAAGCTCATCACCTTCGAGCCGCCGCCCTGCACCTGGTTCATCAGGAAGATCCAGAAGCCGATCAGGAGCAGGAACGGCAGGAACGAGCCGATCAGCGCCGTCCACGAGAAGCCGCCGGTGCCCTTCGAGTCGAAGTCGACGCTCTGCTTGTCGAGCAGGTTCTGGAGCTGGAAGGCGGACTGGTCGGTCGCGTAGTGGACCGTGACCTTGTCGCCGTCCGTCTCGGTCGCCTCGACCGAGCGCTTGCTCGGGTTGAAGACGACCTCCTGGAAGTCCTTGGGCTTGTTCCGGATCGCCTGCTGCAGCTGGTAGTAGGTCTGGATCGACTTGTCGCTCTTCGTGCTCTTCGGGATCAGTGTCTGGCTCGCCAGCCAGACGAGCAGGACAATGACGATGAGCGGGAAGAAGGCGCTGCGGAAAAAGCGATTCACGGGTGGCCTACCAGGTTACCGCATGACCTTTCGGAGACGGGGGTGATTTCCTGCGCCTT
>DATJNL010000167.1:0-7323 GCA_035508175.1 Myxococcales bacterium | reverse complement strand
GCAGTACGCACCTGAACTGCAGGTCGAAGCCGTTCCCAGGCAGCCGCAGGTGCCGCTCGGCGGACACCAGCCGGACTCGCACTGGGCGCTCGTCGTGCACGGACTGCCGATGGGGAGCGTGGTGGTGCCAGCCGAACAGGTGCCGGACGCGGGGTAGCAGACCTGGACCGTGTCGCCGTTCGTGTCGCCGGCCTGCTGGCACTGGGCCGGGCTGGTGCACGTGGACGTCGACTGGCAGCTCTCTGCGCAGTAGGGGTACCCGGGGCCGGAGGGGTTGTAGAGAATGTCGTCGACGCAGTCGTACCCCTGCAGACAATCGCTGGCGCTGGAGCAGGCCGAGCACTCCGCTCCATAGGGGTCGCACACACCGTCGTAGCAGTTCTGATTGCAGCAGTCGGCGTTCGACGTGCAGCTGCTGCCGCTGGGCAGGCAGCAGACGGCAAACGGTCCGCAGGCGAGACCCGTGCAGCAGTCCGCGGACGCCGAGCACGTTGCCCCATCGGGGTCGCAGCACGTGCCGGCGGTGCAAGCCTGGTCGGACGGACAGGAATTTCCACAGCCACCACAGTTCGCCGCATCCGTCTGCGGATCACTGCAGGTGGATCCGCACACGGCGTCCCCGGCGGGGCACGCGCACGATCCCCCGCTGCAGCTTCCCCCGGCGGGGCACGCGCGCCCGCAGCCACCACAGTTGGCGGGGTCCGTCTGCGTGTCGCTGCAGGCAGCGCCACATGCCACGCTGCCGGCGGGGCAGCTGCACGATCCCCCGTTGCAGCTCGCTCCCGTGGGACAAGCAGCCCCGCAGCTCCCGCAATTGGCGGGATCGGCCTGGGTGTTGACGCAGACGCCCTGGCAGAAATACTGGCCTGCGCAGGTACAGCTTCCCTGCTGGCACGCGTCGAGCGGATTCTGGGCCTGGCAGGCCTCGTCGACGGCCGGCTCGTCGTCGACGATGCCGTCGCAGTCGTCGTCCTTGCCGTTGCAGACCTCCGGAGCGTACTGGCACTGGCAGACGTTGCCGCTCTGGCCGAGCAGCGGCCCGCAGGTCCAGCCCGCGACGCACGCCGAGGCCGTGCTGCACGGGGTGGTGCAGACGTTCCCGGTCCAGGCGGCTTGGCCCGCGGGCTGACCTCCCGGCGGCTGCCCGACGGGCAGGCAGATGCCGCTCGGACAGTCGCCGTTCTTCTGGCACGGCTGGCCGGCTTCGCCCGCCTGCGGCTGGGCGCAGAGGCCGCCCTGGCAGAGCAGGCTCCCGTTGCAGGCGCCGCCGCTGCAGCACGCCTCGCCGATCCCGCCGCAGAGGGTCGCGCCGGTCGACGTTCCGGAGCCGGAGCTGCTCGCCCCACCGGAGGACCCGCCGCCGGTGCTGCTCCCGGCCGCCGAACCGCCAGAGGTGCCATGACAGCCGAAGAGGCCGCAACCGCCGCTGCTCGACGCACCGCCTCCGGATCCGCTGCCTCCCGATGCCGTGCCGCCCGACGCAGCGCCCCCCGACGCGGTGCCCGGGCCACTTCCCGGGGCGGTGCAGGCACCGGCTTCGCAGAAGAGGCCCGTGCAGCAGTCCACGTTCGTGGCGCAGCTTCCGCCCGCGAAGTGGCAGCTTCCGCCCGTCGTTCCCGCTCCCGGGCCGGCGGAGCAGCCCGCCAGCAGCACCAGCCACGCGGCTCGCCTCATGGTCCGCAGCCCTCGGTCTGCGTGCAGGTGGTCGACAAGTTGCCGTAGCTCTGGCACTGCGCGCCGCCGCAGGTGGAGCTGGAGGTGCAGGGCGCCGAGCAGAACTCGTTCTGGTTCCCGTCCGTGAAGCAGCAGTAGCCGCTGCCGCAGAAGCCGCCGAAGCCACAGCAGTCGTAGGCGCCCCAGTCTTGAACCTTGCAGACGTACGGCCCCACCGGCGCACCCGCCCCGTTCACCGCGGGCGCGCAGCAGCCCGACGCACAGTCGGCGCCCGTCACGCAGGGTGCGCCCTGTGCTATCTCGCAGGCGCCGGCGGTGCACGTGGCGGGGCTGCAGCAGTCCGAGTCGCTCGTGCAGGTCACGCCGGGGGGCACGCAGCAGACCCCGGCGTTGCAGCTGTCGGTGTTCTGACAGCAGCCGTTGCCGGCCGCGCAGCTCTCGCCGGCATCGACGCAGGGGAGGCAGGTGGTGCCGTTGCAGCTGTCGGTGAAGTTGCAGCAGCCGTTGCCATGGCTGCAATCGCCGTTCGTGGGCGCGCAGGCGAGGCAGTCGGTGCCGTCGCAGACGTCGGTGCCGTCGCAGCAGGCGTTCCCCTGGCTGCAGTCCCCGTTCGTCGGGGCGCAGGGCAGGCAGACCAGCGAGCCCTGGGAGGAGAGCACGCAGTAGCTCGTGGGATTTTCGCAGCAGAACGACTGGCTGCAGTCCTGGCCGTCGGCGGCGCAGCCCCCGTCGCCCCCGCCCGTCCCGCTCCCTCCGGTCGTGGTCCCTCCGGTCGAGGTCCCTCCGGTCGAGGTCCCTCCCGTTGATGTCCCCCCGGTCGAGCTGCCAGCCGTCGAGCTGCCCCCGGTCGAGCTCCCTCCGGCAGTCTCGCCACCGCCAGAGGTGCTCGCGGCGGCCCCCGTCCCGCTGCTGCCGGCGGCGGTGCCGCTCGAGGATCCGGCCGTCTGGCCGCCGGTCGACGAGCCGCTCGAGCCGCCGGCGCTCGAAATTCCCGCGATCGCCCGGCCCGTGCTGCCGCTCGAGGCCGACGAGGAGGCCCCGCTGCTCGAGCCCGCCGGCTCGGGCGTGACGCAGAGCCCCTGATCGCAGGAAAGCCCCGGGCAGCAACCGTTCGGGCTGCAGCTTCCTCCGACGCCGGCGCAGGAAAGGCACACGCCGTCGCCGCAGCCCAGCCCCGGGCAGCAATCCGCGCTGGAGAGGCACGCGGTCCCGACGCCCGGACAGCCGGCATCCGGAGACGGAGGTCCGGAGCAGGCGGCCAGCGTCAGGACCAGAAGCGAAGCCGGGAAGAAGAGCGGATGTCTCACGATCCGTTGCTCAGCCTAGCGCAGCCACTCACCGCGTGGCCAGCCGCCGTGCGAGCGGCTCACTTTCCCTGGCAGTCGGTCGGCTTCGCGTCGCTCGGGGAGTAGAAGATCGCGTGCTTCCCGTCTTTTCCGATCAGGAACGTCTTGCAGGCGCCCTGGTCGTCGAGGGCATACCACGTCACCATGTTCGTCTCGGCCTGCGCCGGCTTGCCGAGCGCCGCCACGAGCCGGCGGTAGATCGCATCGTAGGGCTTCGCGTGGCCCTCGAGGACGATCTTCGCGCCGACGGTCACGGGATCCTTGCTGGGCGGGCCCGACTGCCGGTACTTGCCGCCGGAGAGCGAGCACGTCGTCAGCGCGTTGACCTGCGTGGCGGGCGGGTAGAACACCATCGCGAAGGCCTTCCCCTTGCTGGGGCCGGAACGCGCCTTCAGGGCACAGCTCCCGAGGCGGGCGGCCTGGGGGCACGGGCCGTCGGCGTAGGTCCCCTTCTGTTGCGTGCAGTCGCCCTGAAACGCGGCCAGATCGTCTCCGGAGAGTCGCCGCGACACCTCGGTACAGGCCCCGTTCGGAGTCTGGCACGAGCTGCCAGCGGTGGAAGCCAGCGAAAATGCGAACGCCACTGCCGTCTCGATCACCATGTCTTGGTTCTCCCGGTTCGGTTTGCCGAAAACGGCAGCCTCGGCAACGGCCGTTCTGGCTGCTCGCCCACCCGGGTGACACGCAGCGACGCGAACCTGCGCAAGGCTCGTCGAGAGAGTCCGAACTGCTTGGAGGCAGGGCCTGGCTACCGCCGGCGGCGCATCACGAGCTGGCGGTGCCGCCGCCAGCTTCGAGAGCGCTCCTGGCACTCGACCCGCGGCAGCCGCCGCGGCTCGTCGATCGAAGCCGGCGAGGTCTCCAGAGGAGCCTCGGCGTGGTCCTCGGATGAAACCGGTTCGGGGGAAGGCGTCTCGAAGGCGGCTGCCATGCGGCCATCTCCTTTCCGACCAGCTGCCCCCGAGGATACCGGGGGCCTCTGACGGAGAAGCAGTGGCCGCGACGCACCTTCGAGCTTCCGAGGGCGCCGTGATCGGCGCCCGAGCTCAGGCGGCGCTGAGCGTCTTCTGCCCCGGCGTCCAGTTGCAGGGGGTCAGCTCCCCGGTCTGGAAGGCCTGCAGCAGGCGCAGCACCTCGTCGACGTTGCGGCCCACCGCGAGGTCGTTCACGCTCACGTGCCGGACGACGCCCTCGGGGTCGACGATGTACGTCGCGCGCAGCGCCACGCCGTCGCGCTTGTGGAGGATGCCGAGCGCCGTGGCGAGCTCGCGCTTGGTGTCGGCGAGCATCGGCAGCGGCAGGTCGCGCAGGGAAGGATCCTGCTTGCGCCAGGCGAGGTGCACGAAGTGCGTGTCGGTGCTGGCGCCGAGGAGCTGCGCGCCGCGCTCGCGGAAGTCCCGCTCGCGCCGGCCGAACTCGGCGATCTCGGTGGGGCAGACGAACGTGAAATCCATCGGCCAGTAGAAGACGACGCGCCACTTGCCGGGGAAACTCTGCCCGGTGAGCTCCTTGAACTCCTTGCCGGGCTCGAGGCTCATGGTCGCCTGCAGCTTGAAATCCGGAAACTGGTCTCCCACGGTCAACATGTCGGTGCTCTCCTTTGAGGCATTCTAAATAACGAGTCCAACGCCGGTTTGCACGCCCAGATTCCGGCTCACGTGGGCGGGAACCGGCCGACGGCCGCGAGCAGATCGAGCCGCGCCTGGCGCACCGCGTCCTCGGCGATGGCCGCGGCCGTATCGGCGTCGCGGGCGCGCCGCTCGGCGTCCACCACGTCGATGTTGGTGGTCGCGCCGGCCTTGAACATCAGATTGGCCACGTCGAGCGCCTGGTGCGCGGCCGCAGCCGCGTCGGCCGCCGCCCGCAGGGCCGCGTCGCTGCGGGCGACCGCCTCGTAGCCCACGCGGACGTCGGCGCCCGCCTGCCGCAGCGCCCCCTCGAGCGCCGCGTCGGCCTCGATCGACAGCTCCTCCCGCTCCTTCTCCTGGCCGTAGCGCAGGCCGCCGTCGTAGATGGTGAAGGTCAAGGTGAGGACCAGCTCCCAGCTCAAGGGGGAGAGCCCCGGGTAGGGCGGCGCCTGGTAGAAGGGCGCGGCGAAGAGGCCCAGCGTGGGCGCGTAGTCGGCCCAGGCGTCGCGCACCACGTGCCGCGCGGCGGCCTTTCGGCTCTCGAGGCCGAGCAGGTCGGGGCGGGCCTTGCGCGCCTCGTCGAGGGCGGCCGCCGGGTCGGGCGCCGGGCCGAACGACGGCTCCTCCGAGACGTCGACGGCGTGATCCTCGCCGAGGAGCACGCCGAGCGCCTCCTGCGCCTGGGTGAGGCCGAGGAGCGACTGCTCGTACGACGCCCGGTCGCTCTGGTACTGCTGGCGCGCGCGCATCTGGTCGAGCGGCGTGCCGAGCCCGCCGCCGAGCCGCTGCTTCGTGTACTCGTAGTGCGCGCGGTCGGTCTGGGTGGCCCGCTCGCCGGCCTCGACCACGCGCTTCTGCGCGATGACGGCGAGGTAGGCGTGCGCGACGCCCAGCGCCAGCTCGCGCCGCGTCTCCTTCTCGGTCCACTCGGCGACCTTTGCGTTGTCGCGCGCGTGCGCCCAGCCCACCCACGCGGGCGGCGCCACCAGCGGCACGCCGACCTGGAGCCAGCCGTAGAAGCTGTTGGGCGCGTAGAGCACGTCGCCGGAGTTGGCGCCGGTGCCGGTGGGGTTGGTGGAGCCGGGCGTCGAGGCGGAGGCGGTGGAATAGTAGACGTACTGCCCCTGCACGAGCGCGTTGGGGAGCGCGTAGGAGCGCGCCTGCTCCACCAGATCCCCGGCCCGCCGCAGCTCGGCCCGCGCCACCGTGGCCGTCGGGTTCCGCGCGAGCGCCCGCGCCACGGCCTCCCGCAGCGTGACCCGGTCGGCCGGGGGCGCGGGCGCCGGCGGGCCCGGGACGAGCTCCGCCGGGGAGGCCAGCACCAGGGCCAGCGCCAGCGCGCTACCCACGGGGTGCCGCCTCGATCGCCGGCAGCCGGCGCGGCCGCAGGGCCTGCCGCACGCCCTGCACCAGCAGGTAGAGCACCGGCGTCACGTAGAGGTTGAGGAGCGTGGACACGACCATGCCGCCGGCCACCGCCGTGCCGAGCGAGTGGCGGCTGTTGGCGCCGGCGCCCGTCGCGAAGACCAGCGGCAGCATGCCGAAGATGAAGGCGAACGACGTCATGAGGATCGGCCGCAGCCGCTCGCGCGAGGCCTCGAGCGCCGCCTCCACCAGGGTGCGCCCCTCGCCGCGCAGCCGCTCGGCGAACTCGACGATCAGGATCGCGTTCTTGCTGGCGAGGCCCACCAGCATCACCAGGCCGATCTGGCAGTACACGTCATTCTCGAGCCCGCGCAGGGCCTGGGCGCCCAGCGCCCCGAGGACCGCCACGGGCACGGCCAGCAGGATGATGCAGGGGAGCACGAAGCTCTCGTACAGCGCGGCGAGCACCAGGAACACGAAGACCAGCGCGAGCGAGAAGATGATCAGCGTGGCCTTCTCGGCGGAGAGCTGCTCGAGCGCGGCGCCCGTCCAGGCGAAGCCGAAGCCCTGCGGCAGCACGCGGTGCGCCACCTTCTCCATCTCGGCGAGCGCCTGGCCCGAGCTGACCCCGGGCGCCGGGTCGCCGCTGATCTCCGCGGAGCGGAACAGGTTGTAGTGGTTGATGGAGATGGGCGCGGCCGTCTGCGTCACGTGCACGAAGTTCTGCAGGGGCAGCATGGCGCCCCTCGCGCTGCGCACGTAGTACTGCGAGATGTCCTTGGGCTCGCGGCGGAACTGCCGGTCGCCCTGCACGAAGACGCGGTAGATGCGGTTGTTGAAGTCGAAGTCGTTCACGTACTCGGAGCCCATGTAGATCTGCAGGGCGTCCGAGATGTCGGTCATCGAGACCTCGAGCTTCTTCGCGAGCGGCCGATCGATGTCGACCAGCAGCTGGGGATCGTCGGCGACGTACTGCGTGAAGACCCCCGAGAGCAGCGGGTCCTCGTTCGCCGCGGCGACGAGATCCTGGGTCGCCCGGGCCAGGTCGTCCGGCGTGCCGCCCCCCTGATCGAGCACCTCCATCTCGAAGCCGCCGAGGCCGCCGACGCCGGGGAGCGCCGAGGGCGGGAAGGCGAAGATCTGGGCGGCGGAGATCTGCGCGAGCTCGCCCCTCACCCGCGTCAGCACGGCCGCGGTGCTGTGCCCGGCGCCGTGGCGGTCGGAGATGTCCTTGAGCGAGACGTAGACGAAGCCGCGGTTGGGGCCGCCGTCGCCGGCCACGCCGAACACGCCGAGGATCTCGGGCTGCT
>DATJNL010000166.1:0-5746 GCA_035508175.1 Myxococcales bacterium | reverse complement strand
TGTCGTAGTCCGCCGACATGCTCCAGTCGCCGCTGAGATCCGGATCCTGCGTGCAGGTGGGTCCCGCGTCGACGTAGCCGCCGCTGCCGCCGGTATTGCCACCGCCGACGATGGTGCCGGTGGTGCCGCCGCCGCTTCCGGAGTTGCCGCCGCCCACGATGGTGCCGGTGCTGCCGCCCGTGGTGCCGTGCCCGCCGTCCTTCACCACGCCGGCATCCCGCGGCCCGGCGTCCTTCTCGCCCGCGTCGGCCGGACCAGCGTCGGGTTCGTCGTCGATCAGCAGGGTGCCCACGCCGCCGTCCGAGAGGGGCACCGAGACGAGCTTCTGCGAGCAGCAGGCCTCCAGCGTGAAGGTCAGGAGAGCCAGAACGGCCGCGTGTTTCGCAGACATGGGGACCAGCCTATCATGCAAGCGCCGTGCTGGTCGCGGGCTACCTGAATCCAGCCTGTTGGCGCGTCAGGGGCGCGGGAAGTGGAGCGTCTACGCCGCGATCGGAGCGCTGGCGCTCCGTGGCTCGAGCACCGACGGCGAGCCGTGCGTCGACAGCAGGTAGCTCCGGATGACGTACGGCAGCATGTACTTCTCGTTCAGCCGCGGGTCGATCTTGTGGGCATGCTCGGCGTGGAGCTTCGGGAGCTCCGACCAGTGCACGCCCGGCTTGAAGTGGTGCACGGTGTGGATGCCGTTGTTGAAGAGCAGCGCATTGGTCCAGAAGCCGGTGATGTTGCGGGAGTGGTTCCACTCCGAATGGGGGTCGCAGCCGATGTGCTGGAAGTAGTTGAAGGCCTGGATGGTGAAGAGCGCGGCCTGCTGCGGGATGAGGACGAGCACCAGCGCTTTCTTCCAGTTCAGGAAGAAGCAACCGATGACCAGGCCGAAGAAGACGACGTACTCGGAGACCGCTTCCCAGAACAGGCGCCGGTTGGTCTTGCGGAGCCCCCACACGTAGGTGCGAATGGCCGGCGTCTGGGAGAGGCTCGTGATGGTGGGGTAGACGAGGACCGAGAGCAGGTGGTCGCCCTTGAAGAAGCGCGGGCTGATCGAGAGATCGCCCTCGGTGTTGTTGTACTTGTGGTGGTTCTGGTTGTGCGTGGGGACCCAGCCGATGGCGGGGTGGCCGTAGAAGAAGCCGATCCAGTAGTTGGTGAAGAGGTTGAGCCAGCGGTTCTTCCAGGTCGGCAGGTGGTTGTGGTTGTGGCTGATGATGGCCGTCGAGAGGCTCATGAAGAGGGAGAGCGGGTAGAGCCACCAGTTGGCGAGGCCCGGCTGGTGCCACTGCCAGAGGAACAGCGCCGTCGCGAAGGCCAGGTAGCCCAGCGTGCGGATGTCGGAGCGGTAGCGCAGCATGGGCGGGTACCTCCTGGCGGGGCTTTCCCCCCGTCGCGGCCCCGTATAGAGCAAACGGGGCCGCGTTTGCAAATGACCGGGGTCAAGTGGTTGGCATCACGGAGGGCCTCGCGCGCCCAGGCGAGTCCGCGGTCACCGCTCCGAGCGGACCGCGGCCCGTCCTCCCGGGGCTCGCTTTCGTTGACGGCGCTCGGCCCGCCTTGTACATCGAGGCCATGCGCCGAGCCCTCGCGGTGGTCTTGGTCCTCGGTGGCTGCGCGCACCATGCGGCGGCCGAGGGGACGGCCGCGCCGCCGCCCCCTTCGGAGAACGACGCGGCGGCCGAGGCCGCGCTCTGGAGCCAGGCGCAGGCCGACGATCAGGCCGGACGCGCCGCGCAGGCGCGCGAGGGCTACGCGTCGCTGCTGCTCCGTTACCCGCTCGATCCCCATGCCGACGAGGCGCGCCGGCGCATGGCCGACCTCGACCTCCAGCTCAAGCGCTACCGGGACGCGGAGCAGGCGCTCAAGGCGCTGGCCAATCGGGCGCCCGATTCCGAGAAGGCCAAGACGGCCGAGCAGCTGGCCGAGGCAGCCGCGGGCGCGGGCGATTTCGCCGAGGCAGTGCGGGCGTACGTGCAGGTCGAGCGGCTCGACCCCGATCCGGCCGCCAAGGCGCATGCCGGCGAGGAGGTGCAGCGAATCATCGACACGCGGCTGCCGGCCCTCGCCATCGCGCAGCTCCTCGCCGACCTGCCCGCCGACGACCCGGCCGTGCCGGCGCTCGCCGCCAAGAAAGCGCTCGTCCTCGCGCACGAGGGCAACCCGGAAGCCGCCGCGGCGGCCGCCGATTTCCTCGCCCGCTTCCCCCAATCGCCCTACGCCGCGCGCGTGCAGGCCTTGCAGAAGCGGCTGGCCGCGGCCGCGCAGGTGAAGCCCGGCCTCGTAGGCATCATCCTGCCCAAGAGCCCGGCCCAGTTCGCCGCCTACGGGACGGCCGCGCTACAAGGGCTCCAACTCGCGCTGGGCGACGACCCCTCCCGCGTGGTGGTCGAGGACAGCCAGGGCGATCCCGCTGCCGCCGCCGCCGCAGTCGAGAAGCACGCCGAGGCCGGCGTGCAGGTGATCGTCGGGCCCATCCTGTCCACCGAGGCGGCCGCGGCCTCGGCCGCGGCGCAGCGCCTCGGCATCCCCATCGTCACGCTCGCCCGCGCCGAGGGGCTCACGGGCATGGGGCCGTACGTCTTCCGGAACTTCTTGACCGATTCCGCGCAAGCGAAGGCCATCGTCCACTACGCGGCCGACGTGCGCGGCATGAAGCGCTTCGCGGTGCTGTACCCCGAGGTCGAGTACGGCCGGCAGATGATGAACCTGTTCTGGGACCAGGTGGACAAGACCGGGGGCGAGATGCGCGGCGCGGAGAGCTACCCGCTCGACACGACCACCTTCAAGACGTACGCCGAGAAGCTGGTGGGCCGCCACGACCTGGAGCTGCGCTCCGACTGGTTCCAGGGGTTGCGCGAGCTGCGCGAGCAGCACCTGAACCAGCTCCAGATGAAGCGCGCGCTGCGCAAGCTGCGCGAGCAGCTCTCGGCGGTCATCGACTTCGACGCGCTCTTCATCGCCGACTCCGCGCGCAACGTCTCGCTCGTCGCCCCCGCGCTGGCGGTGGAGAACGTGGTCACCGACGCCTGCGACCACGCCGACATCAAGCGCATCGAGGAGACCACCGGCGAGAAGCGCGTGAAGACCGTCGAGCTGCTCGGCTGGACCGCCTGGTACGACCCCGACTTCGACCTCGTGCAGCGCGCCGGCCACTACGTCGAGTGCTCGGTGTTCGTCGACGGCTTCTTCGCGCAGAGCTCGCGGCCCGCGACGAAGGCCTTCGTCGAGGCCTTCCAGAAAGCGTACGGGCACGAGCCGGGCCTCATGGAGGCCGAGGCGTACGACGCGGGGCGGATGGTGGAGCAGGTGATGGCTGGCAAGCCCCCGACGCGCGAGGCGTTCCGCGACGCCTTCGCCGCCATCAAGGGCTTCGACGGCGCCACCGGCACCACCACGATCGGCCCCGACCGCGAGCCCGAGAAGGAACTCTTCTACCTGACCGTCACGAACAAGGGCTACGAGGAGCTGGACCTCTCGAAGGTGCAGCCGATCGCGCAGCCGGGCGGCTCCTGAGTTGGAGGCGGCTCCCGCGATCGCCGCACCCCAGCGCCTGGGCCTGCACCTCGGGCTGCTCGCGGTCACGATCGTCACGACCACTTCGGCCGGGGTCGCCATCGCGGCGCGGCCCGGCATGGGGCGGGCGGAGCTGCTGGTGGGGGGCCTCGGGTTCTCGCTCACGCTGCTCGGCATCTTGCTCACCCACGAGATGGGCCACTACGTCTTCGCGCGCCTGCACCGCGTGGACACCTCGCTGCCCTACGTGATCCCGGCGCCTGGTTACGTCCCCGGCCTCGGGCTGCTCATGTTCGGCACGTTCGGCGCGGTGATCAGGATGCGCTCGCCCATCAAGACGCGCGACGCGCTGGTGGACGTGGGGGCGGCCGGACCGATCGCGGGGGCGATCGTCGCGCTGCCGCTCCTCGTCTGGGGTACGTCGCTCTCGCACTTCGGGCCTTCGCCCACGGCGGCCGCGAGCTTCTGGCACGGCAACCAGTCTCTCGTGGCCCTCGTGACGCACGCCTGGGCGGAGGCGCACGGCGTGAAGTCGGCGGCGGCGGGCGTGATGTCCTTCGGCGATTCGCTCGCCATTCGCCTCGTCGATCGCTGGGTGCTCGGGCCGACCCCCGCCGGCCAGGACGTCATCGTGCACCCCATCGCGCTCGCCGCCTGGTTCGGCCTGCTCGTCACCTGCCTGAACCTGTTTCCCATCGGCCAGCTCGACGGCGGCCACGTGACCTACGCGCTCTTCGGCCGCTTCCACAAGAAGCTCGGGCGCGCGGTGGGTTACGGGCTGCTGCTCATGGGCTGCTTCTCGAGCATCTCGTGGTTCGTGTGGTGGCTCGTGTCCACGCGCCTCGTCGGCTACGACCACCCCGAGGTGGTCGACGCCGGGACGCGGCTCTCGACCCTCCGGCTCGTCGTCTGCGCCGCCTCGCTCCTGCTCTTCGTGCTGACCTTCGTGCCCGTGCCGATGGACTCGCTCTAGCGGGCGAGGGTAGCCTTCCGTCGAGGCCGGGGGAGGCGAGGCATCATGGCCGACGCGCCCGAGGACAAGCCGCTCGAAGCGCTGGCCGCGCGTGCGGGTCGCGCGCTGCCGGCCCTCAGCCACGAGCTGCGTACCCCGCTCACCGCCGTCATCGGCTACGCCGACATGCTGCTGGAGGGGTTGCTCGGCCCCGTGTCGGCCGAGCAACGCGAGGCCGTCGCGACCATCCTCGAGCGCAGCGAAGCGCTGCTCGGGACGCTGAACGCGCTCCTCGATCTGGCGGCCTTCGCGGGCGGGAACGTGCCGCTCCTGCGGGTCCCGTTCGACGTGGGCGAGCTCGTCGCCGAAGCGATCGCGGCGGCGGCTGCCGAGGCAAAGCGTGCGAAGGTCACGGTCGAGGCCGTGGTGGAAGGCGGCCTGCCGCCGCTCGTCGCGGATCGCGAGCGGCTGGCGGCCTCGTTGCGGCAGCTCCTGCGCAACGCCCTCGCCTTCAGCCCCGCGGGCGGGACGGTGCGGGTCGAGGCTGCGAAGCGACTGGAGACGGGCCGCTTCTGGATCGAGCTCGTCGTGGCCGACGAAGGGCCTGGCCTTCCGCGGGACGTCCACTCGCGGATCTTCGAGCCCTTCTTCCAGGCCGAAGGCTCGGCCAGCCGCGGCCAGCCGGGCGCCGGCCTGGGCCTCGCACTGGTGCGCGCCCACGCGCTCGCGCACGGCGGCCGCGCGTGGGTCGAGAGCGCGCCAGGCGCGGGCAGCCGCTTCGCGATGCTGCTCCCGCTCGGGTGAACCGAGAAGCTACGGGAGAAAGACGCCCTGCTCCGAGAAGTCACCGGGGGCGACGAAGAGGCGGCCCGTGAAGCCGAGGGCCTCGTTCTGGACCGTGCAGGGCCCGGCGTCCGCGTTGCCATAGACCGGCGTCACGAACGAGCCCAGCGACGTGTCGATGTTGGTGACGAAGGCGACGCCGTAGGTCGAGGTCTGTGTCAGGCTCGACGAGGGCACGCCGGTGTCGTCGACGTAGACCACGGAGTACGAGCCCGAGGGGTACGCGCCGCCGTCTGGGAAGGCCAGCGAGATGGTCCAGCCAGCCGCCTGGGCGAGGCTGCCGCAGGTCTCGGTCATGGCGAAGACGAAGAAGATGGCCGAGGCCTTGGTCGGGTCGAGCCCGCCGATGATGGGCCCGAGAGCCGAGATATCGTTCGTCGGGAAGACGCCCAGCGAAGGGACGTCGTAGCTGACCTCACCCTGGATCTCGCCGTAGTAGAAGGTCGC
>DATJNL010000165.1:0-34451 GCA_035508175.1 Myxococcales bacterium | reverse complement strand
GCGCGGCCGCCGTTCTCGTACTTGCCGAGCGGCATCGCGTACGTGTCGTAGCCCACCCAGACGCCGGTCACGAGATCGCGCGTGAAGCCCATGAACCACGCGTCGAAGCTGTCGTTGGTGGTGCCGGTCTTGCCGGCCGCGGGCTTGCCGAGCCGGCTCGCTTCCGCGCCGGTACCCATCTGGACGACCTCCTGCATCAGGTGCGTCGTGAGGAACGCGGTCGTCGGATCGACGACCTGCTCGGGCGGATCGAGCGATGCGGCGACGCCGCCGGCGAGCCGATCCTCGAGCGAGCCCCAGGGGTCGTCGAGCGCCACGTGATCTTCGAGGACGCGCCCGTCGCGGTCGGTGACCTTGGTGACGAGGAAGGGGCGCACGCGCTGGCCGAGCTTGTCGAAGAGGGCGTAGACCTTGGTCAGGTCCCACAGCGACACGCACGACGAGCCGAGTGCGATGGACAGGTCTTCGTTCACCTTCGAGGTGATGCCGAGCTGGTGCGCCCAGGCCGCCGCTTCCTTCGGCTTGACGGCCTGCAGGACCTTGATGGCGGGGATGTTCATCGAGTTGATCAGGGCGACGCGCAGGGGCACGTCGCCCTTGAAGTCGGACTCGTAGTTCTCCGGTTTCCACACCTTCTCCGTGTCGGGGTCGTCGTAGACGATCGGCGAATCGACCAGGATGGTGCTCATGTTGTAATTCAGGGCGTCGATGGCCTTCGAGTAGACGATCGGCTTGAAGGCCGAACCGGGCTGGCGGCAGGCCTGCATGGAGCGGTTGAACTCGGAGGCGTCGAAGTCGTAGCCGCCGATGAGCGCCTTGACGTAGCCGTCGTTCGGATCGAGGGAGACGAGCGCGCCCTGCAGCCGGGGGAGCTGCTCGAGGGTCACGAGGTTGCCTTTTTCCGGCACCGAGCGCTTCTCCGCCGGGTCGAGATCCTTGGTCAGGGTCGCGTAGCTCGTGGCGCGCACGAGCACCACGTCGCCGGGGTGGACCGCCTTCCCCAGACGATCGATGAGCGCGCTCGGGAAGTAGGCTTCGGGGTTGGGCTTGTGCGCCCAGCGCGCGCCGGCGAGCGGCAGCTCTGCGGTGCGGTTGCCGATCTCGATCTCGGCGGTGTTGCCGGCGAGCTTGCTCACCACGCCCACGTAGTAGCGCCCCTCCACGAGCCCCTGTCCCCGGAGCTGGCGCGCGATCTTGTCGAGGAAGGGCGACACCTGCGCCGGCTCGAGGTGCTCGAGTGGGCCGAAGTAGCCTTGCCGCTTGTCGACGTGCGTGAGTCCCGTGAGCATCGCCTCCTCGGCGCGATGCTCGTCGTCGAGATCCAGCGTCGTGTCGATGCGCAGGCCGCCCGTGAGCACGCGCTCCTGCCCGTAGCGCGCCACCACGTCGCGGCGGACCTGCTCCGAGAAGAAGGGCGCGCGGTCGTGGAAGAGATCTTCCATGGGGTACACGCGGATGGGCTCGGCGTCGGCGGCGGCCCGCTCGGCCTCGGTGATCATGCCGACGTCGGCCATGCGGCGCAGCACGTAGCCCCGGCGCTTGCGCGCCGCCTGGGGGTGGCTGAACGGCGAGTACCGGCTGGGCGCCTGGGGTAGACCGGCGATGAGCGCCATCTCGGCGAGGCTCATCTGGCCCGGCTCCTTGTGGAAGTAGTTCTCGGCCGCGGCGCGGACGCCGTAGGCGTGGTGGCCGAGGTAGACGTGGTTCAGGTACAGATAGAGGATCTCTTCCTTGGTGAGGTTGGCCTCGAGACGCCGCGCCAGGATGAGCTCCTTGATCTTGCGGCTCAGCTTGCGGGCAGTGGCCTCCTTCTCGCCGATGGCGGTGATCAAGATGGACTTCGCCGTTTGCTGGGTGAGCGTCGAGGCGCCGCGGATGTGGTAGCCGATGGCGTCCTGGAAGGCCGCGCGCAGCGTGGCGAGCACGTCGAAGCCGTGGTGGTCGAAGAAGTTCTTGTCCTCCGACGCCACGAACGCCTGCACCAGCCGGCGCGGGATCTGGTCGTACGGCATCATCTTGCGCCGCTCGTCGAAGAATTCCGCGAGCAAGCGGCCGTCCTCGCTGCGAAGCTCCGAGAGAAGGGGCGGCCGGTAGTCCTTCGCCGAGGGGATGGAGGGGATGTGCTCGCTGTACTTCACGTACAGGCAGAAAGCGGCCACCGCGCCGAGGACCGTCATGCTGAGCGCGAACACGCAGGCCGACAGGAAAGCGCGCGCCAGAAAGCGCCGCGGCGGCGGCAGGCCCTCGAGCGAGAGGGTCTCCGAGACCTGCTCCGAAGCCGGGAGGGGCGGTGACGCCATCGAGGTCGCCAGTCTAGTGCAGCCTCACCGGGAGCGGCAAACCCTCCATGATTCCCCGCACCGGGGTTCCCGCCGCCTGCGTGGCGGGACTCCTTCGGGTCAGTCGAGCGACGGCGTGCACATCACCATCAGCATGGAGTCCTTGTAGGGCCCGGCGGGCAGCGGGAACCGCCCGCCCAGGGGCACTTTCATGTCCATGTCGAGGCCGGTCGAGCCCTCTACGAGCAACCGGACGTGCACCTTGACGTTGCCTGCCGCGGCGCTCAGTGGGGTGAGGATCAGACGTGCGCCGTTCGGCAGCACGATCGAAACCTGGGCGCCGAAGCTGGTGTGGATCACCCGGTGGTCGAGGGTCTTCTGGTCGACGCGGCGGGCAAGCAGCTTCGGGTTCTTGCGCTCCGCCTGGCTGATGCCGTGCTTGGCGTCCTTCATGCGCACGTCCTGCACGTCGATCTTGAGCGTGAGCGCCTCGGCGGTGAGCGGCGCGAGCGCGGCCGCGAGCAGGAACACGGCTCCCAGCGCGCGGGCGAACCTGCGTACGGACAGCTGCGGCATGGGCGGTCCTCACTGGCCCGGGGCTGGCTTCTCGTCCGAGTCTGGCACCACCCATACCACGGTTTGGCCCACATCGTTCTGGAAGACGATCGGGGCGGCGCCCGGGCTGGCGACGGAGATCCGGTGGATGTGCGCCTCGTTCTCGGTGGCGCCTGCGCGGACCACGTGGACCGACTGCCCGAGCAGCGGCAACAACACCGCGGCGGCCACGGCGCCGGCGGCGAGGAAGCCCAGCAGGATCTTGCCGGGCATTCCCAGCTGGAAGCGCTTGCGGGCGGGCGGCAACGCGGCCATGACCCGGGCCGAAAAGCCTGCGGGAAGCTCCTCGCCCACCGCCTCGGCACGCAGCCGGAGCAGACCGCCGAGAGCTTGCCGGTCGCGGAGCTGGGCGGTGCAGGCGGAGCAGGCCGCAAGGTGCGCCTCGAGCGCGGCGCGGTCGGTCTCGGGCAGCTCGCCGTCTCGGTAGGCGTCGAGCTGCGTCCGGCTGCGGCGGCACTCCACGGCTTCCATCGTCACCTACCTCCATTCATTGGACGTCCGTCACTCATCTTCATTCACCGCGGCGGCGGGGGCGTCCCCTTCGAGGTAAACCGCCAGTATTTCCTGCATCTTGGAGCGCGCATGGAACAGGCGGGACATGACCGTCCCCTTTGGAATCTCGAGAGATTCTGCGATCTCTTCGTAGGACAGCCCCTCGACCTCGCGCAACAAGAGGATGGCACGGTGCTTTTCCGGGATCTGGCCCAGCGCCTCCTCCATCTTTTCAGCGAGCTCCCGTCGCAGAGCCGAACGCTGTGGGTTCGTGCCCAGGCGGGTGCCCAGGACTCCCACGCCAGCCTGCATTTCCCCAGGGTCGTCCTGGGACGTTGGGTCGGCGTCGAGCGACTCGCCTGGATGACGGCGGCGCAGCAGGTCGATCGCCAGGTTGTTGGTGATCCGATAGAGCCACGTGTAAAAGCTGGCCTCCCCCTTGAAGCGATCGAGGCTCTGGTAGGCCTTGACGAAAGCGTCCTGGGCGATGTCGGCCGCATCCTCTTTGCTCTTCACCAGCGAAAACGCGAGGTTGTACACGCGGCGCTGGTAGCGCTCCACGAGCGCTCGGTACGCGTCCCGGTCGCCGGAACGCGCCCGCGACAACAGCGCCGAATCGTCGCTGCCCTGGGTCACGAAGGCGGGGAATCTAGCATGCAGCGCGCCCGCAAGGGCAAGGCGTGCCGGCGACTCAACCGCCGGGAACGCCAGGGGGGACAGCGGCGAAACGCCACCCGGCTCCCTCGCGCTCGAGGTAGACGGTCCGCTGCTCGCTCCGGCCCGTGACCTGGCAGTGGGCGGTCTTGCCGTCGCTGTTGCAGGCTATCTTGTCAGGCGCCTCGGGCAGCAATTCGCCGAGAACGCACATGAGCAGGAGTGAGCGCTCGTCGCGGTATTCGTCGCAGCTGTCCTCCTCGCCGCCACCCTCGAAGAGGGCTCGCTGGGGACAATGCCGCGAGAGCAGCCCTTCGACCCCCGCGGCGTCGTCGTACACCGCGGCATGCTCGAGCGAGCGGATGGCGTCCTCGGGGGTGCCCGCATGGCGGTGCACCCTCGGCTGCGGCTCGCGCCGCGCGAGCTCCTCCCAGAGGCTCTGCTGGCGCTCAGGGCTCGCGAGCTCCATGGCCGCATCGACCGATTCGTACCTGAGCAGGCGCAGCTCGCGGCGGGCGGCGAAGAGATCGCCCGACGCGAGGGCCGCCTGGGCGCGGCCGATCCTCTGCTCGCCCGAGCGGCGAAGCAGGAGCCCGTTCCACTGGACGGCGGGGCTGGCGGGGCCGCCGTCCGGCTTCAGCTCCACGGCCTTGGCGAAGGCGGTGTCGGCGTCGGGCGCGTGCCGCGCCGGGGCGGGGCCCGGGCAGGCCTGGCTCCAGACGCGCAGTATCTCGCCGAGCAGCTCGAAGGCGTCGGAGGTGGCCCGGGCGTCGAGCAGGGCGTCGGCCTGACCGAGCAGGCCCGCGAGCGCGTTGCAGGGTTCCTCGCGCATGGCGGCGACGAGGAGCTCCTGGCGGAGCTCGATCGGATCCGGCAGGCCGGCGTCGGGCGGCGCGGCGACGAACAGGAGCAGGAAGGCTGTCGCGGGCAACGGAATGGCGGACCTCTCGGCGAGACAGCTTTTCACGCGCGGCGGCGTCCGCGCAAGCGGCTCCTGGCCGCGAGACCGGCCTGGCAGTGCCGCCGACCTGGGTGCTACGCTGGCGGCGGCATGGTGGCGATGGCACGAACCGGGATCGGGTGGGTCTGCCTGCTGGTGACGGTGGCAGGCTGCGCCGGATCGAGCGGGAATGGCGGAGACGCGGGAGCGGACGCGTCGGTGCCACAGTGCACGAGCAACGCCGATTGCCCCGCGGGGTACCTGTGCGATCTTTCTTCCGGGAGCGGCCTTTGCCGGCTGCCGGGGGAGCTCGAGGCTTGTGTGCCGGACGCGGGCTGCGGATCCCCGGGCGAGGTCTGTGCCGCCGTTCCGTACCTGATTCACGCCTGCGTCCTGCCTTGCCAATCCAATGCGGACTGCCCCGACCCGATCACGAGCTGCCAGGGGGCCGCGGGCGGATCGCTGTGTTTGCCGACCTCCTGCGGGGACGCGGGCGTCTGGGGCCCGTGCCAGGTGCCCGGCGGCGGCGGTGGTGGCTTCTGCATCCTGGGTGGGGTGTTCGGCACGCTGTGCCTCGCCGGCGGGAGCGCGAGCGACGGCGGGTGCTCCCTCGCCCGCACCGCCTCCGGTTCTCCCGACCTGTGCAGCCCGGGCAGCGCCTGCACCGTCTCGGACGCCGGACAGGTCTGCCTGCCGGTGTGCGCCACGGGTGGCGACGGCGGGCCGGCGTGCACGGCATTGGACGCCTGCGTCAGCTTCAGCGGCGGGCCGGTCGCCGGCTTCGCGAGCTTCGGCTACTGCGCCCGCACCTGCGACCCGGGGGCGAGCGACTGCCCCAGCGGGATGGGGTGCATCAGCTACGTGGAAACGCCCGTCTGCTGGCCCTAGAAGCGGTTTCAAAGGCCCCACCCGTAGCGGCGCAGCAGGCGCCGGGATGTTAAGGTGGGGGCGAGCCTTTGCATGAGCGCCCCTGAACGGCCCGAGGCCATCTACGCGCCCCTCGACGGCCTCCTCGCGACCGGCGCGCGCCGCCTGCGCACCGCGCGGGTACGCACCGCGCTCGGCGCGGGGCTGCTCGTCTCGGCCGCCTGGGCGCTGGGGGCGGCCATCGCGGGTCATGGGCTGGGAGTGCCAGGATCGCCCTGGGTCCTCGTGGCACCGCCGGCGCTCGCCGGGCTGGCGGCATTCCTCTCGCGCAGGCCCAGCCGGGCTCGGGCGGCGGGGGCGCTCAAGATTCCCAGTGCCTCGCTGCGTTCGGCTATCCTCTCGGCCGTCGAGCTGCGCCCCCTCGCGGGAGCGTCGGAGAGTTCCCCCTCGCCGGCGTTGATCGCGGCGCATGCCGCGGAGACCTCCTCGCGCGTCGGCGGCGTGGACGTGGCCCGCGCGCTGCCGACGCGGTCCTCGAGCGGAATCCTGGCGGCGGGCGTCGCTTTCGTGCTTCTCGATCTGATCCTCGCCTCGGCCGGCCCACCCGGACTCGGCGCCGGCTTCCACGCCCTCGTGGGGGCTGCCGCGGCCGTGCCACGGGCCGCCGAGCGCGAGCCGATCACCGGTGACATCGAGCTCACGTATCTGTACCCCTCGCACACGCGCCTTGCGCCACGCACCGTCACGGGAACCGACGGCAGCATCGAAGCGCCGGTCGGGACGGAGGTGCGCCTCAAGACGCGCGCCGACCGCGACGTGGCGAGCGCGACGGCGGTGGTCAACGGCAAGGCCACCCCTCTCACCGTGCACGACCGTCGCGATCTCGCGGGATCGATCCTCTGCCGCACGGCAGGAAGCTACTTCTTCCGCTTTCTGGACGGGCGCGGGCGCGTGCTGGCCGAGGGCGCACCAATCCCGATCGCGCTGCAAGCCGATGCCCCTCCACAGGTTCTCATCGAGAAGCCAGGGACCCAGCTGGAGGTCGATCCTCACTCGCAGGTCGTCATCCGGTACCGCGCCGACGACGACTACGGCCTCTCCGAGATCGCCCTCCTGTACCGGCCCCCGGGGGCAGCCAAGGATCGCCGGACGGTGCTGCGGCAATCCCCCGAGGGACCGCGCCACGTCGAGGCCGAGGTCACCTTCGATCTCGCACCGCTGGAGCTCGCGCCGGGCGACACGGTGAGCTACACGATCGAGGCGCTGGACAATGACGCGGTGGCCGGGCCCAAGGCGGGCCGCGCGCGCACCCAGACTCTGAAGGTCTACTCGGCGGCCGAGCACCACGAGGAGGCGCTGCGGCAGGCGCGCGCCGTGTGGGAGAAGCTGATCTCGCTGCTCGCCGATCGCATCGACGAGCACGGCGCGCCGCTGGGCCGGCCCTCGAGTGGCGCGCCCTCGGAGGCCGATCGGCGGGCGCTCGCGCTGTGCGACGAGATGGAGGGCCTGGCGCGAAGGCTCCGCAAGGACACGCTGACGCCGCCGGAGCTACCGGCCGCCCTCGCCAACGTGGCACAGAACGAGCGCGCCCGCGCGAGCGCGACGCTCGACGCACGGGAGATGGACGGCGAGGGCTGGCGACCCAGCACGCGCCAGGGGTTGGCCGAGCGTCTCCCGGCGGCGCTGGCGGCCGAGGTCGAGGGGCTGGAGCACGACGTCCTCTACCTGGAGGCGCTCCTCGATCGACAGACGGCGGAGGACCTCGTGAACCTGGCCCACGAGCTCGCGGCCCGGCGGCGCCAGCTCGCCGAGCTGCTCGAGAAGTACCGCACCGCGCGCACTCCCGAGTTGAAAGCGGCCATCGACGCGCAGCTCGCCCGCCTGCGCGAGCGCATGCAGCAGCTCTTCGCGCGCATGGCGGAGCTGACCAAGAGCCTCTCCGATGAGCACCTGAACGCGCAGGCAATGGCGGCGATGGCCCAGAAGGACCAGGTGGGCTCCAGCCTCGAGAAGATCCAGGAGGACCTGGCCAGAGGAGATGTCGACGGCGCGCTCGCGGCGCTCGACCAGCTCGGCGGCACCCTCGACGGCTTCGAGGCGGACATGCGCCGTGCCTCGAACGAGGCCGAGGGTCAGTATCCGGGGTTGGGCCGCAAGGTGGCCGCGCTGCAACGGGATCTTCATGCGGTCGGCGAAGGTCAGCGCCGCGTCCAATCGGAGACACAGGCCCTGCGGCAACGCTACCGTCAGGCGCTGGCACAGCGCGCGCCGATCACGCCGCAAACGATCGCGCGCCTCCAGGCCAAGGTCGCGGCGGCGCGGGACGCGCTCGCGAAGATCCCCGAGAACGCGATGCCGCCCGCGGCGCTCTCGTTCGGGGGCACGGGCGCGGACCCGCTCGCGGCGGCGAAGGAGGACGTCGATCAGCTGGGACGAGCGCTCCAGGCCCGGGATCTGGACGAGGCGCTCCGAACTTCCGACAGGGCCACGGTGGGCGCGCAGGCGGTCGCGGAGGACCTGTCCCGCGAGGCGCGAATCACCCGCGACTACGTCGTCGCGCCCGAAGACACGCGTGAGACCGCGCAGCTGGATGCGGCGCGGGGTCACGCCGCGGCGGCCGTCCCGCCTCTCGAAGAAGTTCACGACGAGCTGTCGAAGCTGTTTCCCGCGGAGGACAGCGTGCTGTCGGCCGCGGACAAGCGGCGCCTCGGGGAGCTGGCGCAGGAGCAGTCGAGATTGCACAAGGAGTTGCACAAGGTGCAGGACGACCTCGACGATGTTCAGAAGACAGCGCCGATCTTCGGACCGTCGGCCGCGCAGAAGCTCGACCAGGCGAGCTCGGAGATGGCCCGCGCCCAGGACGCGCTCGGCGCTCACCAGCCTGGCCAAGCCGTGCGGCGCGAGCAGGGGGCGCTCCAGCAACTCGACGGCTTCGAGCAGGCGATGAAGAAGGGCGGCGGTAAAGGGGGAGGGGGAGGCCTCCCCATGCCCCTCGCGATGGGTGACGGACAGGACGACGGAGAGGAAGGGCCCGAAGGCGGTGGCTGGACGGAGCAGAAGGTCGCCATCCCGGGCGCCGACCAGTACCGCGTGCCGCCCGAGTTTCGGCGCGACATCCTCGACGCGATGAAGCAGAAGCCCCCGCCGCAGTACGAGGATCAAGTGAAGCAGTACTACCAGGAAATCGTCAAGTGAGCGCGGCCGCGCTGGCCGCGCTCGTGGTCCTCTCCGCCGCCTCCGGCCCGCTCTCGGCCGGCCACGCGTCGGACGAGGAGATGCTCCGCGCCGCCTTCGAAGAAGCGCAGGACAAGCTGGAGCAGTGGGACGTCCCGGCGGCGCGGAAGATCGCCGAGGACATGGTGGCGCGGGTGGGCAAGAACGAGGTCACCGATGAGCTGCTGGGTCGGGTGCGCTTCTTCGAGGGAGATTACGCGGGGGCGGTCGCGATCTTGCCGGACAAGACCAGCCTGTACGGCAAGCTCGCGGCGGCCAGCCTCGCCGAGCTCCGGGACTACGACCACCGCGAGAGCGAGCACTTCGCGTTCTGGTTCCCGAAGGGGCGGTACGAGCTGCTGGCGCCCTACGCGCTCGATACCCTCGAGAGGGCCTACCGCGCCATTGGAGACGACCTGCACGAGCATCCGCAGGAGCGGATTCGTGTGGAGATCCTGCGCGATCCTGCTGCGCTGTCACGCCTCAGTCCACTGACCGAGAAGGAGATCGAGACGAGCGGCACCATCGCGCTCTGCAAGTTCAACGAGCTGATGATCACGAGCCCCGACGCGATGGTCTACGGCTATTCCTGGCAGGACACGCTGGCACACGAGCTGACGCACTACCTGATCTCGCGGCGGAGCGAGAACACGGTGCCCATCTGGCTTCACGAGGGGATCGCCAAGTTCGAGGAGACGCACTGGCGCGGGCCGCCGGGGCGTGCTCTGTCTCCGGCCTCCGTGGCCCTTCTGGCGCGCCGCTTGCGCGAGAACAAGCTCATCACCTTCGAGCAGATGCACCCTTCGATGGCGCTCTTGCCGTCGCAGGAAGACGCGGCGCTCGCTTTCGCCGAGGTCGCCACCGCGGTGAAGTACCTGTACGAGCAGAAGGGCGGCGCGGAGGCCCTGAACGCGCTCCTCGACAAGCTGCGCAGCGGCGAGACCGACACCCAGGCGGTGGCAGAGGTCGCGGGCGAGCCGTTCACGAAATTCCAGAGCGACTGGAAGGCATACCTGCGGCGGCAACCCTTGCCGAAGAATGCTTCGCCGGCGCTGAGCCACGGCGTGGAGAAGCTGCGCTTCAAGGGAGAGAGGGAGGGCGCCGCGCAGGAAGCCGGGATGGACGTCCTGGGCGAGGAGATCCCGGACGAGGCCGCGCGGCGGTTCGCCCATCTCGGTGAGTTGTTGCGCACGCGGCGCCGCGCGGCAGCCGCCGCCTACGAGTTCGCCCGCGCGGAGGCGCGGGTCGGCGCCGGCTCACCCCAGCTCTCGAACAAGTACGCCATGACCCTCATGGAGATCGGCCAGGACGACAAGGCCGAGGGCTTGCTGCGCGCCTCGGTGGACCCCTTTCCCGAGGTCGCCGAGACGCACCTCCACCTCGGAGAGGTCTTGCTCGCGGAGAAGCGCTGGGGCGACGCGCGGACGGAGTTGCTCGCGGCCAACGCCATCGACCCGTTCGACCCAGAGATCCACCTCGGCCTCATGAAAGCCGATCACGCCCTCGGCGACGAAGCGGCCTACAAGGTAGAAGCCCGCGCCGTGGCGCTCGCCACCGGTCAGAGTGGCTGAGGCGAGACCACGAGCCCGTAGAAGTCGGTGCCGCTCGGGCCCGTGAGGTAGGTCGAGACCGCCAGGCCGTTGCTCGGATCGACGCGGTAGACGTTGTTCATCTCGAGCTGGTTTGCCGTCCCCACGGTGACGAGGAACGTCCCGTCGGGCATTGCCGCTGCCTGGTGCAGGGGCGTCGACGCGAGCGTCGCGTCTCCCGCCACGCAGCCGCCGTTGCAGGTCAAGGTGCAGGGGCCGCCGGAGCGCGCCTCCTTGCAGACGCCGCTGCTCGAGAAGAGCGCCACGAAGCCGTCGTTCGATCCGTCGTCGCCGGCGATCAGCAAGTCGCCGTTCGCGTCCCTCGCGCCGCCCTCGACCTGGCCCTGCGAGGTCGCCACCGTGCCGAGCCCGTCGCCGCCGCCCTGCGGGTTGCCGGTGAGGGCGTCGAGCCAGAGCAGTTGGTCATCGTAGGCTGCATAGATGGTGTTGCATGGCCCCGGGAAGCAGCCGTTGAGATTATCCTCGGCGGTCCAGAGCGCGTTCGTATACGCCGTGCCGTTCGCGCTGAAGGACCCGCCGCCGTCGTAGTAGAAGCCAGTCGCGGCGTAACCGCAGACGACCACCAGCGTGGGTCCCGCCGGCTGTGGCAACAAGGCCAGCCCGTTGCCGCCCGGGCCGTCGCCACTCGGCGCCGGCACCTGGATCTGACCTTCGTAGGTGCCCGTCTCGTCAAAGGCCACCAGGCCATCATCGTCGAGCTGGACCAGGATCTCCCCGGCGGCCGTCACTCCCACGGCCGCCGGGATGTCCGAAAGGTTGGCGGGGCCGATGAGCTCGCTGCCAGGCGGGGTGGTCAGGTCCCACACCTGGCCGTTGAAGCTGTCGACGGTGGCGAGCACGCGGGTCTGGGCTTGCAGCGTCTGGGGGCAGCCGCCGGATGTGCTGCCACCGGTGTTGCCGCTCGTGGTCCCACTCGTCGTCCCGGTGCCGCCGGACGTCCCGGCGGTGTGCCCGCCGCTCCCGCTGCCCGCAGTGCTCGATCCCGCCGAGGCCGTCGAGGAGCCGCCGGTGGTCGGAGTGCCGTTCTCGCAAATGCCGGTGGGGTCGCAGAATTGATTGCGGTAGCAGTCCAGATCGCTCACGCACTGCACCAGGTTCGGGCAGCCTGCGAGGAGCACGGTCGCGGCGGCGACCCAGAGCCTCACCACGCCACCCACGTGCCGATACCCAACGCCAGGGCGATCCCGAGCGCGACGCTCGCGCCGACGGCCCACGGCGTGATGGCGTTCTTCGTGATCGTGTAGTTGCCGTACAACTCGGAGGGATCGGTGACGGTGAGGTTGCGGCCATACAGGTAGTCCTGGCTGGCGGAGTTGGCCTGCGACCAGTACGAGAGGGACACGGCCCCGGCAACGCCCGCGCCGACCGCGCACGCGATCGACGTGCCGAGCAATGCGTACGCCGTGGTGCGCTTGTGCGGCGCCAGGCTCAAGTCGGTATCCGCCTGCGCCTCCTCGAGAAGGCGGGGTACCAGGTGCTTGATGGCCTCGAGCAGATCTTCCGTGCCCCCGCTCGTCTCCTCGCTCACGTGGGCCAACATCTGGTGGTGCCGCGTGTCGGTGAGCCGCACGTTGATGAGAAGGCGATCTCCCAGCACGCCGACGTTGCCCGCGACCAGCCACTGCGCTCCCATGGCACCCGCCACCTCCGCGAGGCACGCGTCCGCGTCCGTGTTGCACTCGAGCTCGCGCTGCTCCTTGGCGGCGTGGATCAGGGTTTCGAGGTCGCTCTGTCCGAAGATCTGAAGCCCGGGCCTGCGCGAGAGCTCGCTGACCAGGAAGTCCGTCAGGAGCTTGGTGCTCTCCGGCGGGACGCCGGCCTCGGGTTGCAACGCCAGCACCTGGACGCCGATGCGGCCCGTGGCGCCGGGCGGAGCGTTCGACGCGAGGCTCGATGCCAACAAAGCGATCGACAGTGAGGCGACGGGAAGCAACGCGGGTTCATCCTACAACAACCGAGCCGGCAGGCGAACAGCGTCCCGGAATGCCGGCGCACGCTGCGCGTGTTTCGGTTACAATCCGCCCCCATGCCCGCCGAGCCAGCCATCGCAGCGCCGGACGACGTCGCCTCCGTCCGCGCGCTCGCCACCGCCAAGGAAGCGTTGCTTCGCCAGATCGAGCGACGGGTCGTCGGCCAGCGCGAGGTGGTGGAGCACCTGCTCATCGGCTTGTTCGCGCGGGGGCACTGCCTGTTCGTGGGCGTACCGGGGCTGGCGAAGACCTTGCTGATCTCCACCCTGGCAGACGTGCTCGACCTGCGGTTCAACCGGATCCAGTTCACGCCGGATCTGATGCCCTCGGACATCACGGGTACCGATGTGCTCGAGGAGGACCGGACCACGGGCAAGCGCGCCTTCCGCTTCGTCCATGGGCCGCTCTTCGCGAACCTGATCCTCGCCGACGAGATCAACCGCACACCGCCGAAGACGCAGGCCGCGCTTCTTCAAGCGATGGCGGAGCAGCGCGTGACCGCGGGCGGACGCACGTACCCGCTCGAGCCACCCTTCCTGGTCTTCGCGACGCAGAACCCCATCGAGCAGGAAGGTACCTACCCGTTGCCCGAGGCGCAGCTCGATCGCTTCATGTTTTTCGTGGATGTGCCGTACCCGTCCGCGGAAGACGAGGTCGAGATCGTCCGCAGCACCACCAGCGCGGCGCCGCGTGACGTCCAGCCCGTGCTCACGCCCGCCGAGATTCGCAGGCTGCAGGATCTCGTCCTGCGCGTCCCGGCGGCCGACCACGTGGTGCGACACGCCGTCGACCTGGTGCGCCGCTCGCGGCCCAAGACGCCAGGCGCGCCCGACTACGTCGATCGCTACCTGGCCTGGGGCGCCGGGCCGCGAGCGTCGCAGTACCTGATCCTGGCGGCCAAAGCGCGGGCCATCCTCGCGGGCCGCTACGCCGCGGAGATCGACGACGTGCGGGCCGTGGCGCGGCCGGTGCTGCGCCACCGCCTCATCCCGAATTTCCACGCCGAGGCCGAGGGGATCGACAGCGCGCAGATCGTGGCCCGCCTGCTCGAGACCGTCCGCGCCTAGCGGTCGCCCGCGATGCCTTCCGTCCTCGATCCCGAGGCGCTCGCCCGGATCGCCAATCTCCATCTGAGAGCGCGCACCGTCGTCGAAGGGGTCCTCTCCGGCCTGCACAAGTCGCCGCACCGCGGCCAGTCGGTCGAGTTCGCCGAGCACAAGGAGTACTCGCCGGGCGACGACGTCAGGCACATCGACTGGAAGGCTCTCGGAAAGTTCGACAAGTACTACATCAAGCGGTTCGAGCATGAGACGAACCTGCGCGCGTACCTCGTGGTCGACGCTTCGGCATCGATGGGCTTCGCCTCCGGCCCGCTCTCCAAGCTTGCCTACGCTTCCACCGTAGCCGCCTCGCTGGCCGTCCTGCTCTCGCGGCAACAGGACGCGGTAGGGCTCTGCGTCGCACACGGGGAGCGGCTCGAATTCGTGCCACCCCGCAGCTCGCCGGCCCACGTGTCGGCGATCGCCGAGCTGCTGTCCGGGGAGAAGCCCGACGGCGGGACGGATCTCGGTTCGCTCGCACGCGCCCTCGCCGAGAAGGCGCCTCGCCGCGCGCTCCTGCTCGTCTTCTCGGACCTCTTCGAGAACGGCGGCGTCGGCTCGGAGGGCTTGCGGCAGCTCCTGCAGCTGCGTTCTCTGAAGGACGAGATCGCGGTCTTCCAGGTGCTCGACCCCGCCGAGCTGGACTTTCCCTTCGAGGATCCCACGCTCTTCCTATCGATGGAGGACGACCGTCGCCTGGAGACCCACCCGCTCCAGCTCCGCGATGGGTACCTCGAGGCATTCGGCCGGTTCCTCGAGGACACGCGCCGACTCTGCCGCGAGCGCGATGTGGACTACGAGCTCCTCCGCACCGATGAGCCGCTGGATCGTGGGATCGTCCGCTTCCTGGCGAGGCGCGAGGGCCAGACGGTCGCGCCGTGACGTTCCTTCACCCGCTGCTGGCCTGGGGAGCGCTCGCCGGGTTGCTGCCCGTCGCCATCCACCTGGTCGACCGACGGAGGGCCCGGCCGCAGCCCTTCGCCGCCATCGATTTCGTGCTGCGTGCACGGCGTTCGACGTCCCGGCGGCTCCGGCTGCGGAAGCTCCTCCTGCTCCTCTTGCGAATGTCCCTGCTCACGGCCATTCCGCTGGCGCTGGCCCGCCCGCGCTTCGCTTCGGCCACCGCCGCGGCGCCGGCCGCGCGCGGCCCGGCCGCGACCGCGCTCGTGCTCGACGCCTCCGGTTCGATGCGCTACCGCCTCCACGACAGGACGCTCTTCTCGCGGGCGCAGGCGATGGCGCGGGACGCCCTCGCCGACCTCTCGGCCGAGGAGCCCGTGACGGTGCTGGTTTGCGGCCCGCGGCACCAGCCGGCGGCGCCTCCCTCGTTCAACCATGCGGCCGCTCGGGCCGTCCTCGACGCCGCGGTTCCGTCCCGGGAGCCCGTGGACATGTCGGATTGCGTGGCCGACGCGGCCCGGGCACTCGGGGAGAGTCCGGTTGCCGGGAAACGCATCACGGTCTTCACCGACCTCACGGCCAGCGACTGGGATCTCGGCCGGCCCACGCCGGAGGTGCCCACGCCCGCCGGGCCCGTGAAGCCGGAGGTCCAGATCGAGGATGCCGCGGAGCAAGCGCTACCGAACCGCGCCCTGTCCGATCTCTCCATCGCCCCGGCCCCGGACGTCGGCCCGCACGCCTACCGCTTCTCCTTCACGGTCCACAACTTCGCCGAGACCCCCGCCGTCGACGTGTCGGTGGAGCTCGCCGCCGACGGCCGCACGCTGACGCGAGGCTTCAGTAGCCTCCCAGCCCACGGCAGCGAGCGGAAGACGCTCGCTGCCACCTTTCCGAGCGGCCAACGATCGAGCGGCTCGGTGCGGCTGGCTCCCGACGCGCTACCCGACGACGACGCGCTGCCTTTCGTGCTCGCCGTGCCACGCGAGATCGAAGTCCTGTTGGTCGACGGCGCCCCGTCGCCAATCCGCTACCAGGATGAAGCCTACTTCGTGCAGGAGGCGCTCGAGGCCGGCGCGAGCCCCGTGCACACGCGAACCGTCGATCCGGACGCCTTCGTTCCCGCGGATCTGGACGGCCGCGACGTCGTCTTCCTGCTGGGCGTGCGCGCGGTCTCTCCTGCGGCCGCCGGGGCTCTGGGTCGCTTCGTCGAGGGAGGCGGCGGCTTGTTCATCGCGCTGGGCGATCGCAGCGACGCCGACACCCTGGATTCCCGGCTGGGCAAACTATTGCCAATGCCGCTGCGCCTCGTGAAGACGGCCGCACCGCCGCCCCGTGAGGCCGCCGAGGCCAGGAGCGGCGAGGAGAATGCGCTGACGGGCAGCACGCCCGCCCACTTCGCGCAGATCGACCAGAGCTCGCCCATCTTCTCGCTCTTCGGCCCGGCGGTGTCGGCCAGTTTGCTCGACGTCCGCATCTACCGCTACTTCCTGGTCGACCCCCAGGGCAGCACCGCGCGTGTGCTGGCAAGCTACGACGACGGCGCGCCGGCGCTCGTCGAGGGCCGTTCCGGCAGCGGCCGCATTTTGCTCTTCACGTCGAGCGTCGCGCGAGAGTGGTCGGACTGGCCCATCCGCGCGAGCTTCGTACCGGCCCTCCAGCAGATCGCGAAAGTTCTCTCGGGGACAGCGGAACAGCGCGCCGACCCACCCACGGTGATCGGCCATCGCCGCGTGCTTGCCAGCGTCTCCGGCAAGCGGCCCGTATCGGTCGTCGCCCCCTCCGGTGTCGAGCTGCCTCTCGAGACGACCTCAGCCGAGGCGCCGGTGGCCGTCCCAACGGAGGTCGGGATCTACCGTGTTCAGGCACGCAGCCAGGGAGGGGCCGTCGCCGATGCCCCCGAGCTCGCCTTTCCCGTGGTCTTCGACTCCCGCGAGAGCGACCTCGGTAGGCTGGAACCTCAGGAGCTCGCGGCGCGGCTCGGCGCGTCGGTCTCTCGTCCGGGCAACGCCGCGGAGGGCGGCCGACGCACCCCCCTGTGGACGGGACTGCTCGCCGCCGCCACCGTCGCCTTCCTGCTGGAAGGGCTACTGCTGCGGCGGTAGCATCGTGCGGTGAATCTCGATCGCCTCGCAGCTTCTCTGGTCGTCATCGGCTTCGATGGCCACGAGGTTCCGGCCGAGGCCGCCGAGCTGCTCGACCGGGGCGTCTCGGGCGCCATCCTTTTCAAACGGAACATCGGCAGCCCTGCCGAGGTCGCGGCGCTGTGCGCCTCGCTCAAGCGGCGCGCGGCTCGACCCTTCCTGCTGTGCGTCGACCAGGAGGGCGGCCGCGTGGCGCGGCTGCGCGAGGGCTTCACCGCGCTTCCACCGATGCGGCGGCTCGGCCTGCTCGGCGATGAAACGCTGGCCGAGGGCGTGGGCCGGCTGCTCGGCGAGGAGTGCCGCGCGGTCGGCTTCGACATCGACTTCGCTCCGGTGGTGGACGTCGACAGCAACCCTCAGAACCCAGTGATCGGCGATCGGAGTTTCGGCCGCGACCCGGAGCTGTGCGGCCGCCTGGGCGCCGCCGTGGTGCGCGGCCTGCAGGCGGCCGGCGTCGCCGCGTGCGGCAAGCACTTCCCCGGCCACGGCGACACGCTGCAGGATTCCCACCTCACCCTCCCCCGGCTGCCACACCAGCTGGACCGGCTGAGGGCCGTCGAATTGCCGCCGTTTGCCGCGCTGGTTCGCGCGGACGTCGCCAGTGTGATGACCGCGCACGTGGTCTTCGAGGCGCTCCAGCCGGAGGTTCCGGCGACGTTCTCTGCCAAGGCGCTCGGGCTGCTGCGGGGGGAGATGGGTTTCGAGGGTGTGATCATCTCCGACGATCTCGAGATGGCCGCGATCGCCGAGCGCTGGCCCCTCGACGAGGCCGCCGCGCAGGCCGTCGCGGCCGGCTGCGACCTCTTGCTCGTCTGTCACCGCGCGGATCGGCAGGCGCACGCCATCGATGGCGTGCGGCGAGCCGCCGAGAAGAGCGCGGACGCGCGAGCGCGGCTCGTGGCGGCGGCGGCGCGCGTCACAGCCCTCCGAAATCGGTGGGCCGCGGCGCCCGCACCTTTCGACTCCGGGCGTCTGCGCCAGCCTTGGATGGTGGATCTGACGGAACGAATCGGCGGGGTGGTGGCGCCGGCCTCCGACCCCACGAGCGCGGCAGGTTAGGCTCGCTCCACGAAACGCAAGGCGAGCAGGGCCGCGAGCGTCGCCAGCACCGCGTTCTCGGGCCGCCTGGCGAAGGCCACCGCGTCCTTCACCGTCTTCGTGCCGTCGAGCGCCGCCAGCAGCTGCGCTTCCCACGGCTCGAGCGGCACCTCGCTCAGCTGGTACGGCAGGTCGCGCGACGCCCGCAGCGGTCCCTCGCCGACGAGACGCCTCAGGCGGTCCGGCTTGTACAGCTTCTTCACGCCCCGCAGGATGATCATCGCGGGGGGGAGGTCGAGCTTCAGTGCCTGGGCGGTGGCGCGGTCCTGGAAGGTGATGCGGTACTGGCCGTCCTCCCAGGCGAAGAGGCTGTAGATGATGGCCTTGACCTGTTGCCCGACGTAGTAGAGCTTCTCGGTCTCCTTCAGGAGCCCCATGTCGAGGAGCACGTCGCCGGTGCGCCGCTTCTCGGGCCGGGCCTTCGCCATTGCCTCGGCGAGCTGGGGATCCGTGATCTTGCCCACGCGCACCAGGAACTGTCCGAACCGATCCGAAGCGACGTTCGAGAGGGCAAAGACCGGCTGCCCGTGCTCGAAGTAGACGACCTTCCTGACCTTGCCTCGAGTCAGCGAGAGCTCACCGGTCTTCTGGGCCTGGTAGAAGGCCGTGAAGAGGGCAGGCAGGTTGTCGCCGAGCGTACCCGCGCTCGGGGTCTCGCTCGCTTTGACCCCTCTCGGGGCCGCATCCGCAGGTGGCGGGGGCGGGCGGCTCTTCGGGGACGGTGCCGGCGGCCGCGAGGGCGTCTTCCGGGGAGGGGGTGGGGCGGCGTGCGCGGGTGCCGCGGTCAGCTTGGCCCCCGACAGCGTGGCCGAGAGGCCCCCTATCTCCTTGATGTTGATCCGCCCGGTGAGCTCCATCGGATCCGATCCGTCGGCGCGTTCATCTACTTCCACGGTCACGTCGAAATCGTCGACCGCCGGCTCCTCGCCCGCGTCGACGTCGATGTCGATGGCCACTTCGGAGGGAGGGTTGGTCTTCCTCTTTTCCTTCTTGGCGGGCTTCACCACCTTGGCAATGGCTTCGAGAAGCAACGACGCCTCGAACGGCTTCTCGAAGTAGCCCAGCGCGTCGTACTTGAGCTTGGCATCGGTCGCGTGCCGCCCGCCTTTGAAGACGCCCGTGATGAAGACGACCGGGATGGACAACTCCTTCCGGCAGGCCGCCGCGACCTCGTACCCCATGACGTCGGGAAGCAGCACGTCGAGCACCGCCAGCGCCGGGCGCTCGAGGCGCGCCTTCTCGAGCGCGGGCTTGCCCCGTGAGAACGGCATGGGCGTGTAGCCCGCGTCCTCGAGCATCTTCGCGAGCAGCGCGAGCAGCTCGGTGTTGTCGTCTACGAGAAGGATCTTCGGGCCGGCCATGGCGCGAGCGGACAGCCTATCAGAAAGCGTCGCGAGGTGGGGCGCTCACGGACTGCGGTAGGTCCGCTCGATGAAGGCAAGCTGCGCGCGCTTGGCGGCTGGGTTGAGCTCCTTGCCGCTCACGCTTAGGAGTGCGAGCGCGAGGACCGCGGTCACCAGCGCCGTCGGCCGACCGGCGCCCGCGCCCGGCACGGCGAGGACCAGCCAGAGGGTGGTTCCCAAGAAGGCGGCGAAGTAGAGCGCCCACACCCAAGACCCGGCCCCGAAGAACGAAAGCACCGTGCGCGGCAGGTAGCCCGAGACGAGGAGGGGCAACGTCACCTCGAAGAAGGCGTTACCGAAGACGGCGTCCGGAATGTGGGGGTAGGTCACCGTCGCGAGACCTGTGACCAGGACCGATAGTACGCAGAGGCCAGCCGCCAGCCCCCCCCAGAGCGGGGAGCGGCGCCGCAGGAAGGCAACGGCCACGCCGGCCGGAAGTGCCGCAAAGGCCGCGAGCGGCGCGAGGTGCCGTGGGCCGACGGTCCAGCCCCAGGCGTCGTAGACGAACGACGCCGTGAAGAGGGCGTAGAGGACCGTCAAGGCGGCCAGGAGTACGGCCGCGGGCCGGCGCTTCGGCTCCTTGAAGAGTAGCCACATCCCGAGCGGCGCCATCACGAGGAAGGGCGAGAAGATCAGCATGCCGTGCTCGGGGTCGAAGAAGCTGCCACCGAGCGCGTTCCATGTGGGCCAGCCGACGCCCATGAAGCCGTGGCTGTGCCACGCCTGAAACTGCTGGTTGACGTTGTGTCGATAGCCCGTTTCGAACGGGCTACCGTACGCGGCCTGGTGGTAGGCGAGCAGCGCGAGTTGCGGAGGCAGGGAGGCGAGCCCGAAGGCAAGCGTGGCCTTGAGGCGCCGCCGCAACGCGAAGACCGCATAGAGCCCGAGGGGAAGCGCTGCGAGCGCCGCCGTGTACTCGACGAGCACCGCGCCACCCGCGCAGAGTCCGGCCCAGGCCGCGGGCACGAGTCGGTCCTCTTCGCGCGCGGTCTCGAGCAGCAGGAACGCACCCGCGAGGAGCACGGCGCACAGTTGGTGGCTGAAGAAGAGCAGGCCATAGGTGTAGGCGAGACTCCCGAGCGCATACGCGACGATGGTCGCGTCCGCGGCGATCCCTCCGCCGGTCCAAGCCCAGAGCCGGCGCCGCAACGCCCAGAGAAAGATCAGCGTGGGGATCGCGCAGCACAGGGCACGTAGCAGGTAGAGAAGCGCCGCGTTGGTGACCCGATCGGGGTCCCAACCGACGACCGCCTTGGCCGCGGCGTAAACGGCGGCCCCGAGTATGGAAATACCGGGCGCCTTGTTCGGATAGAGGCGTCCCTCGTACTGGGCGAGATCCCCGATGGGCCCGTACCGCCGGAGTTGCGCGTTGACCGCGAAGCTGTGGTCGTCGACCAGCGCGCGCACCTGGTAGAGGCGCGAGCCCTCATTGGGACTGCGCAGCGCCGGGAAGTAGGGGAAGGGGAGCAGGTAGAGCAGCGCCAGCAGAGGCAGCAGCCAGGGTCGGCGGTCCGGCGGCATGGGGACCGCACTCTGGCTGCGCCTCTGCGTCGCTGTCAAACGAAAGACGCGCTAGATGTCGAAATAGAGCGCGAACTCCAGCGGGCTGGGGCGCAGCCGTACCGGGTTCACTTCCTTGTCCATCTTGTAGTCGATCCAGGTCTCGATCACGTCCTGCGTGAACACGTCGCTCTTGAGCAAAAACTCGTGGTCGCGCTTGAGGCAGTCGAGCGCCTCGTCCAGCGAGCCCGGCATCTTGGGGATGTCCTTCAACTCCTCCGGCGAGAGGCCGTAGATGTCCTTGTCCAAGGGGTCGCCCGGGTCGATCTTCTTCTCGATCCCGTCGAGCCCAGCCATCAGCATCGCCGAGAAAGCGAGGTACGGGTTGCACGACGGGTCGGGGGAGCGGAACTCGAGCCGCTTCGCCTTCGGCGACGGGCTGTACATGGGGATGCGGATCGACGCCGAACGGTTGCGCGAGCTGTACGCGAGGTTCACCGGGGCCTCGAAGCCCGGCACCAACCGCTTGTAGCTGTTGGTGGTCGGGTTGCACAGCGCCGCCAGCGCACGCGCGTGCTTCAGAATCCCGCCGATGTAGTGCATCGCGGTGTCGCTCATACCCGCGTAGCCCTCCCCCGCGAAGAGCGGCTTGCCGCCCTTCCAGATCGACTGGTGCGTGTGCATCCCCGAGCCGTTGTCGCCATAGAGCGGCTTCGGCATGAACGTCACGGTCTTGCCGTGCTTCCGCGCCACGTTCTTGATGATGTACTTGAACCACATCAGCTTGTCGGCGCAGCTCGTGAGCGTATCGAAGCGGATGTCGATCTCGGCCTGGCCGGCCGTGGCGACCTCGTGGTGCTGCCGCTCGACCAGGATGCCCACCTGGGCCATGAGCTGGCACATCTCGGTGCGGATGTCCTGCTGGCTGTCGGTGGGAGCTACCGGAAAGTAGCCTTCCTTGTAGCGCGGCTTGTAGCCGAGGTTGCCGCCCTCCTCCTCGCGGCCGGTGTTCCACTGCCCCTCGGCGGAGTCGATCTTGTAGAAGGCGTGGTTCGGCGCGGCGTCGTAGCGAACCTCGTCGAAGATGAAGAACTCGGCCTCGGGGCCGAAGAATGCCTGGTCGCCGACGCCGGTCTGCTTCAGGTACTTCTCGGCCTTCTGTGCGATGTTGCGCGGGTCGCGGCTGTAGGCCTCCTTGGTGATCGGGTCGACGATGTTGCAGATGAGGGACATGGTCGGCGCCTGCATGAAGGGATCCATCACCGCCGACGCCGGGTCGGGCATCACCAGCATGTCGGAGGCGTGGATGGGCTGCCAGCCGCGAATCGAGCTACCGTCGAAGCCGTAGCCTTCTTCGAAGTTCTCCTCGTGCAACTCGGCGATGGGAATGGTGAAGTGCTGCCAGATGCCGACGAAGTCCATGAACTTCAGATCGACCATCTGGGCCTTGCGCTCCGAAGCCAGCCCCAGCGCATCCTTCGCTTTCATCGCCATGACGTTCTCCTCGCGTTGCTTCGGCCGCGCACCCCGCGCGGCGCTTGGTGAAATCTAGATCGCCCCTTCGCCGTGCTCTCCGGTGCGGATGCGGATCACCTCGTCCACCGGCAGCACGAATATCTTGCCGTCGCCGATGCGTCCCGTCTTGGCCGCTTTCTCGATGGCGTCGACCACGCGCGCGACCACGTCGTCGTGGACCACGACCTCGATCTTGATCTTGGGGAGGAAGTCGACGACGTACTCGGCGCCGCGGTAGAGCTCCGTGTGCCCCTTCTGCCTCCCGAAGCCCTTCACCTCCGAGGCCGTCAGCCCCTGGATGCCCACCTCGGACAGGGCCTCCTTCACCTCGTCGAGCTTGAAGGGCTTGATGATGGCCTCGACCTTCTTCATCCAGCACCCCGGAGGCTCATCGCGGGGCCTCGTGTAGCAGGCGCGCTTCCGGCTGGCAAGGGGGCGCGGAACTCCGCCCTTTACAGGCTGCGCCGCTGCCTGCTATCCGATTGGAAGGAGGTCGACTTTGCGCTCCCCACCCACGCTTGGCCTCGCGCTCGCAGCCTGCGCCGCGCTCGCTTGTTGCTCCAACCCCGGCAACGGTGGGACCGGTGGCCAGACCGGCGGTGCCACCACCGGCGGTGGGACGACGCGTGGAGGCACGACCCGCGGCGGCAGCGGCGGGGCGCTCGGACAGCTCGGCGCCGGCTGTGGCGCGGATTCGGACTGCGCGAGCGGCACGTGCCTGCAGCAAATCATCGGCGGCTACTGCTCCGCGCCTTGCGCCGAGAACAGCCCGTGCACCGTCGACGGCGGCACCTGCGTCGAGCCCTTGCCCGGCCAGTTCGCCTGTGGCCTCGCCTGCACGGTCGACGCCGATTGCGGGCGCAGCGGCTTCGGATGCGATCCGACTTGCAAGGTGTGCGTGCCCTCCCCCCTGGAGGGCCAGGTGAGCTGTGCGCCGAGCTACGCCGGCGGCGGCGGGCGGCTGCCTGACGGCGGCGTCTGCGGCACGCTACCGCCTGCCGGCAGCGCAAGCTGGAGCGCGAGCGTATCGCCAAGCGAGAGCGACGCCACTCTCGCCGAGGCCGAGGGTGCGGCCGTGGCGGGCGACGCGGGTACGGTGGTTCTCGCTTTCATGGTGACGCTCGACGGCGGGGGCCAGAACGAGATCGGCGTCGCCACGACGGTCGACGACGGCGCGCACTTCACCCTCGCCACGCCGCTGCAGACGCAGGATCCGCTCCTGTACGATCCTTCGCTGGCCACCGATTCGACCGGCCATTTCTATTGCGCCTTCGGGGGAGGCAACGGCACGACTCAGGGCCACGTGTACGTCGCCAGCTCTACCGACGGGCTCACCTGGTCCACTCCGACATCCATCGAGAGCCCCAAGGACATTCTGAGTGTCGCTGGCGAGAATGGCGGCGGCATCGACAAACCGTTCGTGGCAGTGAACCCGGTCTCGAACGAGCCGAACACTGTCTTCACCTCATTCAGCGGGGGCTACGGCGGGCCAGGGCCGTACCAAATCCGCATCGTCGGTGGAACGTCGGCGCAGACCTCCCAGGCCGATCTGCAGCTGGATATCGATGGCACGCGCGCCGCCGGGCGGGACCTCCCGAACCTGGCTTTCGACCTGAACGGCTTCGGCTATGCCGTCTGGGCCGAGACCACGGACGAAGAGCAGATGATCGACGACCAGGCGACCGGCACGGCGATCAACGGCAGCCTGAACAGTTCGATTTACTTCGCCTGGATCCCGCTCGACGCGGACGGCCTGCCCGATCCCCCGAGCGGAAACACCCGGGTTTCGGCGGCAACCGACGACGTCGTATTCGACGTTCCACGGGTGGCTGTCACGCCGGTGGGCGATTCCATCTTCGTGGCGTACGTGGTCGGGAACGACAGCGCGACCGATATCGCCCTCGCCGTGGGTGCGTCGGGGGGCGTCAGCTTCGCTGCACCCGTGATCGTGAACGACGATCCTGGTTGCGCGACGCACTTCCATCCTGCGCTCAGCTTCGACGGAGCGGGCAACCTCTGGGTCAGCTGGATCGACAACCGCGACGGCGACGGCCGCGTCTACTACGCGGTCTCGCAGGACCGCGGCAAGACGTTCAGCCCGAGCGCACCGCTGTCCGACGCGCCCTTCTATTTTACGACGCTCTACGACGTGCCTGCCTGGATCGGTGGCTACCAGAGTCTCGTCTACGGCAACGGCGAGCTGTATTCGGTGTGGAGCGGCGCCGTCAACGGCACGACCTCGCAAGACGCCGCGCACGTATATTTCCAGAAGACCTCCGCGCCCTGAACGAAGGGCGGCTGACGCGGCGACACCGGGCGCGGCTTCCGGCATGAACGCAGGGGGGCGCCTCTTCCACTGGCCCATTCGTGTGGCTCCTGCTTGTGGGGGCTGCGCGGCCGCTGCTACTGTTGCCTGGAGAGAGAGAACGTGCCTGCGTCCTCCGCCGCCGTCAGCTGTCCCTCCTGCCGGCACACCTTCACCGACGCCCTGAACTTCTGCCCGAAGTGCGGCGCGGACCTGCGCGGCGTGGGCGGCTACAGCGATACCTTCGAGGGCACGCTCAAGGGCAAGGTTATTGCGGAGCGATACGAGATCATCGACCGCCTAGGCGAGGGCGGGATGGGCTCGGTGTACAAGGTCCGGCACACGCGCATGGGCAAGGTGATGGCGCTGAAGGTCTTGCGCCAGGACCTCGGCAAGCAGCGCTCCGCGATCGAGCGCTTCCAGCAAGAGGCGCAGCTCATCGCGCGCCTCTCGAGCCAGAACACCATCTCGGTGTTCGACTTCGGCGAGGCCGACGACGGGTCGCTGTACTTGGCAATGGAATACCTGCCAGGCCAGGATCTCGCCCAGATCCTGCGCGCCGAGGGCGCCATGCCCGAAGCGCGCGCCGCGGAGATCGGCATACAGGTCTGCCGGTCGCTGGCGGAGGCACACGAGAACGGCATCGTGCACCGCGACATCAAGCCCGCCAACGTCATGCTGCTGCGCACGCGCGAGCGCCAAGATCTCGTGAAAGTGCTCGACTTCGGGATCGCCAAGCTCAAGGAGCGCGAGCGCGACGAGGCGATCACCGGTCTCGGCGATTTCGTCGGAACGCCCGAGTACCTGTCTCCCGAGCAGGCGCGCGGCGAGGCTCTCGGGCCTCCCACCGACATCTACTCGCTCGGCGCGATGCTGTACGAGTTGGTCTCGGGCGTCCCAGTCTTTCAGGGACCCACTCCGCTCTCGGTGGTGAGCCAGCACCTCACCGCGCCGCCGATGCCGCCGCACGAGCGCAACGAGAAGATCCGCGTCTCACCGGCCTTCGAGGCGGTGCTTCTCAAAGCGCTGGCCAAGAACCCGGCAGAGCGCTTCGCCTCGGCCGACGAAATGCGGCTCGCCCTCGAGCCGCTCGCTGGGCTGCGCCAGGTACCGGCCTTCGAAAGCGCACCGCGCGACACGGGCGACTTGCCCATCGCGAGCCGCGAGGACTGGTGCGAGTTCGAGGTGCGGCTCCGGCGCGGCGTGTGGCGGCGCAACGTTTCCGCGCTCGCAATCTTCCTCTTGCTCGTGGCGGGCGGCATCTGGTTCGTGCGTCGGCAGCTCGCGGTTCCGCCCTCGCCCGTGACCGAGGAGCAGGAGCCCAACGACCGGCCGAAGCAGGCGAACCTCATCGCTCCGGGCGCGCCGGTGCGCGGTCAGATCGGCCGGCGCTTCTCGGAGAACGAGAGTGACAAGGACTTCTACGTCTTCCATGTGCGTGGTCGCGACCAAGTACTGCGCGCCGAGGTGACCGGAGTCCCGGGCATGGCCCTGGTGCTCGACCTCTACCGCGCCGACGGAAAGCAGAAGACGCCGCTCGCGCGTGCCGATTACGCCGAGCCAGGGCAAGGCGTGACCATCCCCGACTGGCCGGTCGAGGGCGGCCAGTATTACCTCGAGGTCCGCGCCAAGGTGCCGCCGGGCCAGCCGCCGCCTGAGAACGTCAGCGACTTCTACTCGCTGACGGCCACTGTCACGAAGCGTCTGCCGGGCGAGGAACGGCCACCGAACTACACGCCGGAGACCGCCAGCCCCGCCGGGCTCGACGACCCCGCTTTGGGCTTCGCAGGCGATCTCGGCGAGGTCGATTGGTGGGCCGTCGACGCGCTGGCCGCCGGCCTCGCGGAAGGCGAGCCGCTCGGCGCCGTGCTGTCGCCCGTCCCCACTGCCGAGCTGCGTCTCGTCGTGGACCGGACCGCCAAGGCGAAGGGCGAGGCTCCACCCAACGTGGCGACGTGGATTCCCGAGCACCCCGGTGAGCTGAAGCGGTTCGTCGCGGTCCGAGTGGCCAAGGGGCTCGACGTGAACGACCCCTACGTGCTCGCCTTCTTCACGCCCCGGATCGGCCGCCCCGTTCTGCGGGCGATCCACCGACTGCACGCCCTCGGCCGGCGCCAGGAGGCGGAGGCGCTCGTGGCCGCGGTGCTCGAGCTCGCCCCGAACGCCGCGTGGGCGGCGCAGGCTCGCGCCGCGCTCGCCAAGCCGGACTAGAAACTATTGACTGGCGGGCAGCGAGGACGGAGACTGCCCGGTCCATGAGGGGAACGCTCGCACTCTGCTTCGCCCTGGGGATAGGCATGTGCGCGTCCAGCGCGCGTGCCGACGATCCCTGGGGCTCCACGTTCAGGAACCACCTCGCCATCGCGCTCGGCTTCGGCTACGGCACGGTGTCGGGCGGCAGCTACGACAATTACGTTCAGAAGTACAACGCCGCACAGGTCGCGGGCGGCTGGAACATACAGGGCGAGGCAGATCCTACCGCCGAGCTGCACGCTTCCCTCGCGCTCACCTACTATGCGCCGTACTACATCACGGTGCGCTCGGGTGCCGAGGTCGCTTACTTCCAGCCCACCGAGGACGGCACGCCGCCGGGCAGTAACTCGTCGCAGATCATCACCAATTATGGCGGTGCGGTGATGATCCCCATCCTCATCGGTCCTCACATCTCCTTCGCAGGCGACAAGCTCGTGGTCGAGTTGACCGTCGGCCCCACCTTCACCGCCTACACCTCGGCGGGCCTCAACGCCTCGTCCCTTTCGGACAACAAGCAGCTCAACGGCGACCTCGCCGTGGGCGTCGACAGCGAGCTTGGCCTCCGCTACATCGTGAGCAAGAGCTTCTCGGTAGGCTTCGAGCTTGGGTACCGCTCGCTCAAGAGCGCGCAGTTGCACGAGAACGACGCGAACACGCCCTACGTCAACTACACGGGCGGTCCGGTCCAGATCGACTTCAGCGGCTTCCGCGGGCTGATCGACCTGGCCATCCTGGCCATCTAGGATGCGCGCCACCGCGCTCATCTGCCTCGCGCTCGGCGCCTGCGGCGGGAGTGGAGGCGGCGACGCGGGGGCTCAGGGAACTCCCATCGCAGGCGAAGGCACGACTTGCAGCTACCCCGGCGGCAGTTGCCCGGGTTCGCTCACCTGTACGAATTGGACGGCCTACCAGTGTTCCTTTGGGGTCTGCCGTACGCCGTGCAGCGCAGGCTGCTCGAGCGGCGAGAGTTGTGGGACGGATTCGACCTGCCAGTGTACCCCTGCAGCCTCGGCCGGCGCTCCCGGGGATTCCTGCGCTAGCCAAGGCCTCGAGTGTCACCCGGACTTCCACGTCTGCCTGCAGCCAGCAACGGCGACGCAGTGCGCATCTCCTCTCCAGTATTCGCCAGCCTGGAAGCTCTGTAGTCCGATCGGCAGCTGCTGAGGCATCCCCGTGGTGGCGTGGTCGCGTTTCACGACCTGGTATCGCGAAACAAGACTCCCTCAGTGCCCATGATTGCTCCTGATTTCAATTGTTTGGCTTTGGCATCGCCGGTGCTCTGCCTTCCCTCGTCCGCGGCAATGAAGCCGCGGCGTTCAAGGAAGAGCACCCATGCACCGCATCCACGGCATCCTCGTCGTCCTCTGTTGTCTTTCCCTGTCCCTTTCCTGCGGCGGCACGAGCGCACCGTGTAGCCCCGCCTGTCTTGCCGGCTGGACATGCGTCGACGGCTCGTGCGTGACCGCTTCCGGAGCGAACTCGACCACCGGGTCATCGCTCGACGTCCTTCCGACCGGGAACAGCTCGAGCGGCGGGAACAGCGGCAGCTCCCCGCAGACACTGGGTGGAACGACCGGGGGCGGCACCACAGGAGCACACGCCGAGGCGAGCGGCGGCAGTACCGGCGCGCCGCCGGTCGGCGGCTCTACCGGCGCTTCTTGTACGCCGAATTGCGCCGGCAGGTGCGCCGGCGCCGACGACGGGTGCGGCAGCACCTGCCGCACGGGGAGCTGCCACGGCTGCTGCGATGGCAACAACGAGTGCCAGCCGGGGGACGTCCCGTCCGCGTGCGGCGGCAACGGTGAAGCCTGTGCGGCGTGCGCCTCGGGGCCCTGCCTCCCGGGTGACGCGGGGAGTTCGGCCTGCTGCGTGAAGACGCCGGCACCGACCTGTTCCACGGTGACCACCCCGGATGGCTGCGGCGGCAGCTATGCCGCGGTCTGCCAGGCTGGCGAGACCTGCTACGGCGGCATCTGCTGTACGCCCAGCTGCACAGACAAGTGCCCCTACGCCTCGGACGGCTGTGGTGGCGTGTGCCCGGTGCCAGCGACCGGCAACCCCGGCTGCACCTACGACGGCAAGCCAGGGTGTTGCGATTCGAACGGGGTCTGCCAGCCGGGTAGCGCGAGCAGCGCCTGCGGCAACGGCGGCGCGTGCCAGGAGTGCCTCGGGGGGCAGAGCTGCAACGTGAACCTCCAGACCACGGGCCTCTTCGCCTGCTGCGTGCCCGGCGAGGGCTGCCCCGAGAGCTGCGGCGACCCGAACCTTCTAGACAGCTGCGGGAACTTCTGCCCCGTCACCGGGTGCAGCCACGGCTGCTGCGACGCGGCCGGGGACTGCGAGACCGGCACGGCGGACGATGCCTGCGGCTCTGGAGGCGGCACCTGCACCGCCTGCAACGGCAACTCCTGCGTGGCCGGCATCTTCGGCATCCAGATCTGCGGCCAATGCCAGGACGGCCAGACCAGACAGATTGCCTGCGACGGCTCGTGCGGCACCCAGATCGACACCTGCGTCAATGGCGGCTGGCAGTCCGGAAGCTGCGTCCCAAACTGCGGCTCGGGTTGCTGCGACGCGAGCCAAACCTCGCCCCTGTGCGCCGGCACCACCACGGCCGCCTGCGGCAGCGGCAATGGCACCTGCGTCGACTGCAACACCCTCTTCAACGGGCACGACCAGGGCTACGGCCTGTGCCAGAGCGGCACCTGTTGCCTGAGCAAGGGGGCGCCCATCTACTCGGGCACCCCGGCAAGCGCTTGCTGCAGCGGATCGACGTCGAGCAACCCGTTCAGCACCTGGTGCAACTGAGCCTGCGGGCGAGGACCCTTCCCCGACGCGGTTTTCCAGGGAGGGGTCCTCGAATCTTTGCCGGTCCATGGCACGCATGGTAAGCAACTGGGCTTTCGGGAGGTCGGGTGTGGCTTCGATCCTTCGGCGGGGATTACTCGCCATTCTGCTGCTAGCCGGATCGCCGCGCGCGAGGGCGACATCGGTGGCGCTCTACCCGCTGCAGCCCCTCGGTGTGCCGGCGGAGACCGTTGCTTCGCTCGACGAGACCTTGCGCGCCGAGATCGGCGGGCTCCGTTTCCAGTTGCTGCCGCGCGGGCGCACCGTGGCCGCCATCCGTTCCGTACCGGGCAACCTGGGCATCGCTTGCAATGGCGGCGCTGCGTGCCTCGCCGACCTCGGCCGACTTCTCACAGTGGACAAGATCGTCTACGGGGTGGTGTCGGGGCTCGGCGACCGCTTTTCCTTCGACCTGAAACTCGTCGACGTAGCCAGCGACGGTGAGGAGCGGCGCGTCGCCGCCACGATCGACGGCAAGCGGGACGCGCTCCTGCCGGGCCTGCGGGAGGCCGCGGTGCACCTGCTTGCGCCGCAGCGCTGGACCGGCGCGCTCGAGCTCAGAGCAACCGTCGACGACGCCGTGGTCTCCGTCGATGGCAAGACCCTCGGCAAGACCCCGCTGCGGGGACCGATCGCCGGACTGGCACCCGGCCAGCACTCGCTGCGGCTTTCGCGCCCTGGTTACTCGGACTTCGAGAAGATCGTCACGGTGCGTTTCGACCAAACAACCGTGGTCGAAGTGGACGTCGGTCAGGCGGCGGTGCGCGGTGTGATGTATCGTAAAGGTGCGCCGCTCGCCCCCGTCGGCCGACGCGGTACGCCGGTGGTCGTCGTGACAGAGGAGGGCGAGGGCCGCGCAACCGACCCGCGCCGCGTCTGGGCGTGGGGCACCGTCTGGACCACGGTGGGCCTGGCAGCGGTGGGCCTCGGCGCAGGCATCGCCAGCCAACTCGAACGCAATGCCGCATCTGGCACGCTGCGTCCGGTGGCAACTGGCCAGGCAGGTACGTTGGCCCAGCAGATTTCCCTGGGCGAAGGCTTCGGCGCGGCCGCTGACGTCGCGTGGTCCCTTGCCGGCGCCGGTATCGTAACGGCAGGGATCCTCTTTGCTGTCTCTGCCTCGCATGCTCCCTCGAGCGTGACCGTTGCGCCGACGGCGGGTGGTCTCAGCATCTCTGGACGATGGTAACTGATGCGATCTCGACTTTTCGGGCTCTTCGCAGGGGCACTCGCCGCGTGCTCCGCCCATCCTGGCGACGGAGGCACCTCTTCCGGGGGGGGGGCAGGCGGGACGACCGGCGGGCAACTCACTGCCTGCCTCATCGGTGGCGAGACGATCATAGCGGATCCCCAGGACGCCGACGTGCTCTGCGAGGTCTGCGACCCTGTGAAAAACCCGACGGCGTGGACTGCCGGCGTACCTTGCGGCCCCAACGAGGTCTGTGCCGAGCAGACCTGTTCGTCGCCGGATTGCGAAATCGACGGGGCTCCATACCAGACGGGGGACCTGAATCCGGCCGATCCATGTCAGATCTGCAATCCACAGGGAGCAGGGGCGTCCCGATGGACGCCAATCACGGGTGCGGGGCCGGCGGACGGTGGTTGCGTGTGTGCCGCCGGGGTGTGCGTGAGCGCTTGTTTCATCGACGGTGGTTTGGTCGACGCTGGGACCTTCGAGCCTGCGGCGGCCTGCGCCACCTGTCAGCCCGCTGCGAGCACGGTCGGCTGGTCGCCCTTCACCGGTGCCCCCGATCCCGGGACATGCCCAGCCGGCGACGAGTGCCGGAGCGGCCTCTGCGTCTGCCCTCCCAGCTGTCGCGTCGACGGCGGTGAGGGCTGCTGTGATCCGGTCACGGACCTCTGCCGTGCGGTTGGTAGTGATGCCGCCTGCGCCGCGGGCGGCATCTGCCAGGCTTGCGCCAGCGGCGAGCACTGCGTCCCGACGACCGACGGGGGCTTCTTCTGCTGTTCGCCCGGGACCGGCTGCGGCTACTCGTGTGGTGATTCGAACCTCCTGGACGAATGCGGCCTACCCTGCCCCGTGAACTGCCCCGCAACCAGTTGCTGTGACGCCAACGGCGACTGTCAGCCCGGCACGACCGTTTCGGCATGCGGAGCGGGCGGCGCCGGTGCGGCGCTGTGTGATGACTGCGGGGCCTTTCCTTGCGTCGGCCAAGCTTGCGCCTGCAAGGTGGCGGTCGCGCCCTGCGATTCCCAGCAGTGCCTGAGTGGTACGATCACCACAACGACGTGCTTCGACGGAGGCACGTTCTCAAAGGATGCCTGCACGAGCCTCTGCTGCTCGAGCGGTACCTGTGAGACATGCGTCGCCGGCACCTGCCAGCCCTGAACTCAGCCAAGCCGAGCCCCCGGAGCGAGCGGGTGGCCCGCCACGAACTCCGCTCCCGTCATGCGGCGCCCTCCCTCCGGCTGCACCGCGCGCAGGAGGAGGGACCCCTCGCCGCTGGCGACCTCGATGCCGGCGGATCCGGCAGCAAGCACGGTGCCCGCTGGACCCGTTCCGCCTTGCACCGCCGTCGCCAGGATCTTCAGCGGCGCGCCCGTCGGCAGCGCGCAGACGGCACCAGGCCAGGGCTGAAAGGCCCTGATGCGGTCGTGCAGCTCCCGCGCCGGCCGCGTCCAGTCCACACGGCCGTCCTCTCGCGTGAGCCGAGGCGCCAGTGTCGCCTGCGCGTCGTCCTGCCGCGTCGCGCGGAGCTCCCCGCGCTCTAGACGCGGTAGTTCCGCACGCAGGAGCGCGGCCCCCAAGAGGGCGAGACGGTCTGTCAGCTGCACACCAGTGTCCTCCGGCAGGATGGGGCAGCGCCGCTGAGCGAGGATGGGCCCGGTGTCCAGGCCTTCCTCCATCTGCATGAGCGTCACGCCGGTCTCCCGTTCCCCCCGGGCGATGGCCCACTGGATCGGCGCAGCGCCGCGGTACCTGGGAAGCAGCGAGGCGTGCACGTTGACACAGCCGAGCCGAGGCAGCTCGAGGAAGGAGGGCGGGAGGATCTTGCCGTACGCCGCGACGACGACGACGTCCGGGGCAAGCGCGGCCAGACGCTCCAGCACCTCGGGCGGCCGGATCTTGGTCGGCTGAAACAAGTCCACGCCGTGCGCGCTCGCCCAGCCCGCCACAGGGGGGCGCTCGATGCGCCGTCCCCGCCCCTGTGGGCGATCGGGCTGCGCGACGACCAGCGCGAGATCGCACACATCCGCCGTCGCCTCCAGCGACGGGACGGCGAACGCCGGCGTGCCCATGAAGATCGCGCGCACGGGGGGACGCTACTGCACGGGGCCGCGGGCCAGCAAGGAAGGTCGGCGAGGTTCAGCGCGCCGCGTCGGTCCGGGGCTTCTGCCAAAATTGGATCCGCTCCGGTTCCCGGCTAAGATTGCTCTCCATGGCCACGCTCAATCCAGCGACACCCGCTGCGGCGCCTCATGGCGGGCGGCGGCACTACCTGATCGACCTGCAGTTCCAGCTCAAGTATACGGCGATGATCGTCGTCTTCGGCGGCGTCATCATGGGCCTCTTCGGCGGCGCCGTCTGGCACGAGGTGCGTACGAACAGCGAGCTCCTCGAGGGCCGCCAGATCGCCCAGACCCTTGGCGCGGCGGGAGGTCCGTCGCTCGGTGACTTCCACGAGGCTGTCGAGCTCACGGACCGCCGCATGCTCTGGGTGATCGTCGGCACCTCGCTCGTCGTCATGGCCGGCCTAGGGCTGTGCGGCGTCCTCCTGTCCCACCGCGTGGCGGGACCGATCCTCGTGCTCGGTCGGTACACCCGGGTTCTGGGGGAAGGTGGCTTTCCAAAGATCCGGCCGCTGCGCCGTGGGGACGAACTCCAGTCGCACTTCGACCTGTTCAAGGAGACGGTCGAAAAGATGAAGGCCCGCGCGCAGGAGGAGATCGACCAACTCGAGGCAGCGGCGGGCCAACTGGCCAAGGCCACTGGACCGGAAGCGACGAGCGCTCGGGAGACGTTGGCCGCGCTCTCTCGCCGCAAGCGGGATGCTCTCGAAGAACGCGCCGGCTAACGAAGCCTAGCTAGCGGCGGCTAGCGCGTCCCCGGCCATCTGCGCACCCAGTGCTCGGCCGATCACGGCGCGGGCTGCGTCGCGCAACGCCTCGACCGAGTCGTGGTCGCGCACCTGCAGCGGCGGCAGCACCCGCACGTCTGCGTCCATGCGCTGCCGTAGGACGAAGCCGTGTTTGGGCAGGGCCGCGCCGGTGCCGCTGACCGCAATGGGAATCACGGGGCAGCCCACCTCGAAGGCGAGGCGAAAGGCGCCGTCCTTGAAGGGTTGTAGCTGTCCTGTGCGGCTGCGGGTGCCCTCAGGGAACATGAGGATCGGCGTTCCTGTTCTGAGGAGCGCGCGGCAACGGTCCATCATTGCCTCAATCGACTCGCGTTCGCCGCGCACCAGCGGCACATACCCGTTGAGCGTCATGTTCCAGCCTATGAATGGGATGCGGAAGTTTTCCTTCTTCGACACCCACTTGTACGGTCGGTAGAGCGCGAAGAGAACGAGGATGTCGATCAGCGAAGCATGGTTCGCCACCAGCACAGCGGGCTCCCGCCACGGCAACGTGCCGCGCCCAACGACGCGGACGCGCCACAGTGGGCTGACGTAAAGGTATGTCGATGCCCAGAAACAGCTATAGAGGTGCAGGAGGAGGCGCCGGCGATCGAAAGGCGCCGTCAGAAGGAAAACGGCCACGGCGCCCGCGAAGAAGAACGGGCAGCTC
>DATJNL010000164.1:0-4448 GCA_035508175.1 Myxococcales bacterium | reverse complement strand
GGCCCTGCGAGCGGCTCACGAGTGGCGCGGAGCAACGGTAGCGTGGCCGGGAGCAAGCCCAGAGTCGGGGGACGCAACGCGAGCTCGCCCGCACGCTGGGCCTGCGACGGGCCACGCATCGCGACCTCCCGTGGCCGCTGCCCGTGAGTCCCTCGACTCGAGAGATGCTCGGCCGGACTCGGGCCGTGAGGCCGCGGACTCGAGGCGACCGATCGCGGCCGCTCGACCTGCCTGGCGCGACTCGCGGCGAGCTCTCGCGGCCGCTGCCCGCGCGCGGCGCGACTCGAGGCCAGCCCGCGCGATCGCTGGAGCTGCGTGGCGCGACTCGAGGGTTGCGCCCGCGGAAGGTCGCGCTGCGAGACACGACTCGAGGCCAGCTCGCGCGATCGCTGGAGCTGCGTGGCGCGACTCGAAGCAAGCGGCCTCGGGCTGTCGCGCTGCGTGGCGCGACTCGAGGCCAGCTCGCGCGATCGCTCGCCGTGCGTGAGCCGACTCGAAGCGAGCAACCTCGGAAGGTCGCGCTGCGTGGTGCGACTCGAGGCCAGCTCCCGCGATCGCTCGAGCAGCTGAGCGGGACTGGAGCGCAGCGCGCGCGGGTCGTCGCCCTCATGAGGCACAGGGAGCTCAGCCGCGTGCTGCCGCAGGCGGGCCGCGCGTGTCACTGACACGCACCGCTGACGCACCGGCCGCCTCGACATTCGTTCCCACACGCTCCGCAGTTCAAGGGGTCGCTCGCCGTGTCCGTGCAGCCGACGCCGGGGCAGCAGAGCGACGACAGGCCCGCGTCGAGGTTGCAGAACGCGCCGATTCGTCCGGCGCCGCAGTTCGCCGGCGCGCCCGTGCACTCGCCCTGCACGCAGGCCTGGCCGGCCGGGCACTGGAAGCCGCAGCCCCCGCAGTTCGCCGGGTCGTTAGCGACGTCCGCGCAGGCTAGGGGCGACAGCTGAACGGTTCCGCAGCAAACTCCGACCTTGCCGTCGCTGGCCTGGCAGTATTCCGGAGGCAGGCACGAAGAATCGGCGCAGTTTCCGTTCACGCAAAGGGCGTTGGGTCCACAGCTTACCTGGCAGTCGCTGTCGGGAGCGGCCGGTACGCAGAGACCTCGACCGCAAAGCCCCGAGGCGCAAACCACGCCGCAGGTTCCGCAGTTGTCGGGATCCTGGCTCGTGTCGACGCACGCGCCGTCGCAACAGAACCCGGACTCCTCCTGGGCGGGGGTGAAAAGGTAGCCCCAGCTGGGCCCCTGCACCTCGGGGCCGAAGGCGCACCTGGCCCCGGTCACGCCCGAGGGGCATGAGAGGGGGCTGCAAACCTGACTCGGTATTCCATCGGGATTGGTGTTCACGCAGGCGGTGCCGGCGGGGCACCCGCCCAGGCAAGGCGTGCAGCCCAGGCCGCACGTCGAGCAGGCCGCGGGGCCCGCGGGGTCGAGACACGCGCCGCCGCAGCAGGTGCCGTAGCCAGCGTCGGACAGACAGGGCTCGCCCTCGGAGATCGCGTTGCACGCGCCGGTAATGGTGGCACGGACGTTTCCCCCTCCGGGCTCCACGCAGCGGTTCGCGGCGCACGTCGAGCCCGGCGGACAGGCGTAGCCGCAGCCGCCGCAGTTGCTCGAGTCGTCGAGCGGGTTCACGCAGGCGCCGGCGCAGCAGAACCCCTCGCCGCCCGCGTCCGGCAGGCCGCAGGGGGTGCCGTTCGTGGCCGCGGAGCAGTCGATGATCGGGCCGCAGTAGCCTCCCTGGCACGCCAGGCCGGCGGGGCACCGCTGCCCGCACGCGCCGCAGTTGCCGGCGCTGAAATCGAGGTCCACGCACGCGCCGGCGCAGCACTCGGTGAGGATCCGCTCGTGGCCGAACCAGTGAGGGGTGGTGGGCGGGCCGAACGGCTCGGCGGGCGCGGGCGGCGTCGAGCAGGCGACGCCGTCGGCGAGGCCCAGGCAACTCGTGGGCGCGCACAGGCCGTCCACGGTGCAGCCCGAGCCCGCGGGGCACCCGGCGTCCGGCCCGCAGGCGAGGCAGCTCTGTCCGCAGGCGAGGCAGTCCTGCGTGTCCGTGGTGGGGTCCTGGCAGGCGCCGTGGCAGCAGAAGCCGGGGTACGACGGGTTGCCCGGGAGCCGGCAGTAGTCGTTCTCCCCGCCGTCGCTGCAGGTCGACGCCGGCAGGCACAGCCCCTCGAAGCAGTACTCGGCGTCGCTGCATGAACGCCCGCAGGCGCCGCAATTCTCCGAGTCCGTGACGCTCGCGGCGCAACTCGTCCCGCAGCAGAAGCCGGAGGAGCTCCCGTCGTCACCCCAGCAGAAGTCGTCCGTCTGGCCGGGCGCGCAGTTCGTCGGCGTGCAGGAGCCGTTGGCGCCGCAAGAGGTGCCGGCGGGGCAGGGGGCATCCGGCCCGCATGGAAGGGAGCATCGGCCGTGGGAGCAGCCAGCGTCGCCGGCGCACCCCGTGCCCCAGCCTCCGCAGTTGCCGGGGTCGCTGAACAGATCGGCTCCCTGACACTGGCCGGCGGCGCAGAAGCCGATCCCGCCATCGCCGAGGATGCAGGCCGAATAGACGAGCTGACCGGGGCAGCTCAGCTGCGCGCACACGTCGCCGATCCAGACCGCCTGCGGACCACAAGGCTGCGCGCCTCCGGTGCCGGCGCCGGTCGTTCCTCCGCCCGAGGAGCTTGTGCCCGACTGGCCTCCGCTCGCCGTGCCCGCGATAGCTCCAGTCGTGGAGCCGCCGCTGGCGTTGCCCGTCGAGCCCGCACCGGTGGCTCGGAAGCAGCAGCTTCCGGTGAAGAACAGGAGTGTGGCCGCGAGCGCTGGCCTCATTCGTGGACGGTACCGTCAGGCGGGAGAGGCTGCAAATCCGGGGCCCTCTCATCGGGATCCCAAGCAACTGGAAAGATTGGAACGAGGACGATCTCCCTTGGGCAGCGCCGCAAGTTGCGTGTCACCGGGTACGCAAAGGGCGGTGGTGTCCGCCTGGCGACCGGCCCGAAGCGCGACGCTTGCCCGAGCAGCGCGGCTGCGCTTAGGTAGCGCGCTTCGAGAGGAGGCACCGAGCATGGACGTCACCCTGGTGGCAGCCGGCGTCGCGGTCGCGGTGGTTTCCGCCGTGGTGATGCGGGCACTGGTGAAGGGGCAGCGGAAGAAGGTCGAGACGGCGCTGGAGCTCTTGAAGACGCGCGGGCCCATGACGCTCGACGAGATCGCCGCGGAGACCGGGACCAACGTCGTGATGAAGGGCTACCTGATGCAGGCGCTGGACGCGATGACCGCCAAGGGTGGGCTGACGAAGATTCCGCCGCCTCCGGGCCATCCGCGCCTGCGCCTCTTCCGCGACACGAAGTACGCGCTCCCGACGCAGGCGGCGTAGCCGTCGCGGGCGAGCGCGCCCCCCAGGGTGCCGCGCGACCCGGCCGGCGATTGCGCAAGCTGCCGATTTCAGCGGCCGGACGCGCGGGATCGCGTCTTGCAGCAGCCTCCCCACGGACCCCGGCGGGGAGAGGTGACCATGAACCAGGATCGGCAGCGCCTGAGGAACTCCTTGGCTCACCGGCTGGGCGTGCGGATTCGCCGCCTGCGGCGGCGGCGCGCGATGAGCCAGGAGGAGCTGGCGGAGCGCGCCGGCATCTCGGTGTCGTTCCTCTCGATGCTGGAGCGCGGGCGGCGGCTGCCGCACCTCGAAACGGTGGTGAAGCTCGCCGACGTGCTCGGCGTCACGCTCTCGCAGTTCTTCGATCTCGACGCGCGGGACTGACGGGCCCGCGTCTGGGAGCGCGGCCGGGCTCACACCCCGCCGTCGAGGATGCAGGCCACCTCGGACGTGTCGGCGTTCTCGAACGCCTGAAAGCAGGCCTGGCTGTACGGCAGGCCGGTGAACGAGAGGCCGCCGTCGGGGAGGACCGTGGCGGTGGGGCCGCCGACGATGCCGCCGTCGGCGAGGACCGTCGCGCCGCTGCACGTGAGGATGGACGTCTCGAAGGAGAGCAGCGCCGCGGTCGCGCAGCTGCCCGACCAGGAGCTGAAGGCCTTCTCGACGCAATCGAGCTCGTCTTGCAGCGCCTGCTGGTCCTGCGCCGAGCAGGAGGGGAGCGCCTTCTCGCAGGCGGTCTCGGCGCAGCTGTCGGCGAGGTTGAACTGGGCCGCGACGGAGACCGTGGCTCCAGCGTCCGCGCAGGCTTCGAGGGCCGCGAGGTCCTTGGTCTCGCTCTGGGACCAGCTGTAGGACTGGCTGCAGTAGTCGCCGCTCGAGCAGGCGGCGAGCGCGAGCGTGGCCACGACGATGGTCAGCGGTTTGAGCATGGTTCCTCCGGACGGCGTGTTTGGAACGGGACGATCTGGGGGGGCCTGGCCCTCAGGGGCACGGATCGTTCGCGGAGCCGGCCAGGTCGGGCGCGACGACCGAGCAGACCGAGCTCGCGGCCACGCACTTCTCGTTCTGGCAATCGGCGGCCAGGAACTG
>DATJNL010000163.1:0-4981 GCA_035508175.1 Myxococcales bacterium | reverse complement strand
GCTCACCCTGCCCGGCGGCTTCATCGCCGACCGCTGGCTCGGCCGCTACAAGACCATCGTCTACTTCTCCATCCCCTACATCTTCGGCCACATCCTGCTGGGCGGGACCCACATCCCGATCTTCATCTACTGCGCGCTCTTCTTGCTCGCGACGGGCTCCGGCACGATCAAGCCCTCGTGCTCCCCGCTGATGGGGATGATCTACGAGAAGGAGAAAAAGGACGCGCTGCTGCCCGAGGCCTTCAGCTACTACTACCTGGCCATCAACATCGGCTCGGTGCTCTCGAACGCCGCGCTCCCGAACGTGCGCGACTACTTCCTGCCGAAGAGCGGCGTCTGGACGCCGCACGCCCGCTCCATCGCCTACCAGGTGGCCCTCGCCTTTCCGACGGTTCTCATGGTGATCGCGCTCGCCGTCTTCGCCGTGGGCAAGCGCTACTACCCGGTCGAGAAGGTGACCGAGCGGCCGCCCAAGACCGAGGAACAGAAGAAGGCCGAGCGGGCCACCCTCGCCCGCATCGGCGGGGTGTTCCTCCTCATCATCTTCTGGTGGTTCGTCTACGACATGCAGGCGGACATCTGGATCTACTTCACGCGCGACCACGTCAACCTGACCCTGTGGCCGTTCAACCTGGCGCCCTTCAACCTCTCGCCGCTGAAGCCCGAGATGCAGTGGGTGAACCCGGCGCTGATCATCCTGTTCACGCCGCTCTTCAACTGGCACTGGAACCGGGTGAAGAAGCGTCGCGGCGGCGTGGCCGTGCCCACCCCCCAGAAGATGCTCTTCGGCTTCGTCCTCACCCTCGTGACCGTCGTGTTGCTCACGGGCATGGCCTTCGCGGCGTCCAAGGGGATCCGCATCAGCGTCTGGTGGATGATCCTCGCGATCGCCCTCATCACGTACGCCGAGCTCGCCATCTCGATGCTCGGCCTCCTGTTCGCCTACGAGCAGGCCGAGCCGGGTACCAAGTCGTTCGTCACGGCGCTCTTCCTGCTCACGGTCTTCGCGGGCGACACGCTGGGCGCGTTCTACGCCAATCTGTACGAGCATCCGCTCTCGCCCACGCAGTACTTCGGGCTGCAGATCGTCCTGATGGCGGCCTGCACGGTGATCTTCGCCTTCGTCTCGCGCCGCTTCGATCGCCAGACCAAGCTGAACGACTCGTCGCTGTCCGCCGCCGCGTAGCCCATGGCCGGGGCAAAGCCCGAGGGAGGGCCGCGCAGCCCGGCCGGGGCCAAGCCGGCGGAGGGGGCATCGGAGGACGCGAGCGCCAGCGAGCGCCCGCACGGGCCCCCCGATCCAATCGACGTTTCGAGGGCCCCTGGCACCGGCCCGGGCTCGCTGCCGACTTACGTCCCGGCCGACCAGTCGCCGCGCGAGTTCACCGTGCGCGCAGTGTTGCTCGGCTCGGCGCTCTCGATCCTGTTCGGAATGGTGAATGCGTACGCCGGCCTGAAGATCGGCATCACCGTCAGCGCTTCCATCCCCTCCGCCATCCTCTCGATGTCCGTGCTGCGCGGCATTCTCGGGCGGCCGCCGCCGCGCTTCCTCGGCGCCGTGGGCCGCTGGCTCTTCGGCCGCGACACCATCCTCGAGAACAACGCGGCGCACGCGGTGGCCTCCACGGGCGAGTCGCTCGCGGGCGGCATCATCTTCACCGCACCCGCGCTCATCTTCCTCGCCCGCGACGCGCGGGCGATGGGCGAGAACATCCCGGGCCCGTCGCAGACGTTGCTCTTCCTGCTGGGCCTCACCGGCGGCTTCCTCGGCCTCCTGATGATGATCCCGTTGCGGCGCTACCTCATGGTCGAGGAGCACGCGGCGCTCCCCTTCCCCGAGGGCACGGCCTGCGCCAAGGTCCTCGTTGCCGGCGACAAGGGGGGCGCCAACGCCATCCCGGTCCTCATCGGCGCGCTGGTGGGCGCGGCCTACGACGCCGGCACCGACCTCTTCTCGGCGTTCCGCGACACCGTCACCTGGACCGCGAAATCGCTGCACCAGGCCACGGTGAGCTTCCAGCTCAACCCGCTCATGCTCGGCGTGGGCTACCTCATCGGGCTCGAAGCCTCGGCCATCATGCTCTGGGGCGGCCTGATCGGCTGGGTGCTGCTCATCCCGCTCTTCGACTGGCTGGCCCAGGCACCCGCGGGGCTGGGCGCGTCGCTCGCGCACCTGCTCTCCGTGCCGGGGGTCTGCGCGGCGGCGGACCCCTGCGCGGCCGCGGCGTATTTCGGCGCGCACACGCTGCTCTGCCAGGCGCCGCATGCACTGGGCGCCGGCACCGCAGCCGCCTGCACGCCCGCGCTCGACCCCGACGGGATCTGGTCGCACTACGTGCGCTACGTCGGCGCGGGCGGCGTGGCCATGGGCGGCTTCGTGAGCCTCACCCGCGCGCTGCCCGTCATCGGTCGCTCGTTCAGCGCCGGGATCAAGGGCTTCAAGCGCGCGGGTGGCGAGACCCGCGCGCGCACCGACCGCGACCTGCCGACCTGGCTCACCCTCGCCGGCAGCGGCGTCGTCGGCCTCGCGCTCTGGTTGATGCCCGAGTTCCACCTGGGGCTCCTCGAAGCCCTGCTCGCGGTGGGCTTCGCCTTCTTCTTCGTGGTGGTCTCGGCGCGCATGGTCGGCCTCATCGGCACCACCTCGCAGCCGGTGAGCGGCATGACGATCGCGGCGCTGCTCGTCACCTCGGTGATCCTCGCGCACGTGCGCGGGACCGGCACCGGGCCGATGATCGCGGCCATGACCGTGGGCGTCGTCGTCTGCATCGCCATCTGCCTCTCGGGCGACCTGTCGCAGGATCTCAAGACGTGTACGATCGTCGGCGGCACGCCGTGGGTGGTGCAGAGCGGGCAGATGATCGGCACCCTGTCGGCGGCCCTGCGCGCGGGCTGGGTGCTGTGGATCCTCGACGCCCGCTACCACCTGGGCAGCACCGCGCTGCCGGCGCCGCAGGCGACGCTCATGGCCACGCTCGTACAGGGCACCTTCGGCGGTCACCTGCCGTGGGGCTTGCTGATCTTCGGCGCCGGGCTTGCGCTCATCGCCGAGGTCATCGGCTGGGGCGGCCTCACCTTCTCCATTGGCCTGTACCTGCCCATGGCCACGAGCGCGTCGTTCATCTTCGGGGGCGTCATTCAATGGTGGCTGAAGCGCCGGCACCACGGCGACGAGGCCGGACACAAGGATGCCGACGAGCGCGCCACGCTGCTCAGCTCCGGCATGATCGCCGGCTACGCCCTGATGGGCATCGCGGTGGCGTTCGTGGGCGTGGCCGCCGACCAGGCCGCCGGCCACCCGATCCTCGCGGTCTTTGCCTGGATCCAGGCGCACGCCACGCTCCGCAGCCCAGGCGCTGGGCCCTTCGAGGACGTCTGGACGCTCCTCCCCTTCGTTGCGATCACCGCCCTGCTCATCTGGTTCGCCGCCCGGCGTCGCGAGCGACAGGCGTGAGCGGTCGCCGGGCGAGCCTCACTCCAGCGGGTTGAACACCAGCCCCGACGGGAGCTTCGGGTAGAAGAAGGTGCTCTTCTGCGGCATCACCTCGCCGGCCTCGGCGACCTCGCGCACCTGGTGCATGAGGGTGGGGTTCAAGAGAAAGGCGAGCTGCGCAGAACCGGAAGCGACCGCGGCCACGCCCTCGGCAGCGTCCTTCACGTAGCGGAGGTTCTCCTGCCGCTCCTGCGATTGCGGCGAGAGGTGCAGCACGTGCTGGAGCAAGAGCGCGTGCAGCACCGTCACGTCGAGCGACCGCAGCTCGGGACGGGCGGGGAGCTCGGCCACCTCGCCGAGCGGCCCGTCGGCACGGAGTGAGAGCAGGTCGGCCCGCGCGCCCTTCTCGGAGATTGCCAGGAAGCTGGGATGCGCCTTGCCACTCTCCGCGAGCTTCGCGAGCGCCTGCGCGAGACCCGCGGGCGTGCGCGGATCGCCGGGAAGGCGTTCCACGGTGAACCACCGAGCCGCGTCTCCGAGGAGCTTCGCGGCTTCGAAGCCGGCCAAGGAGTGGAGCAGCCGATGGGTCGGCAGGATGAGCAGGCCCGGATCGGCCATGCCGCAGAAGAAGGACAGGACGAAATGGTGGGGGGCCTTGGGGTCGGCCCTGCCCTGCTCGTCGATCCACTTCGCATAGTTCAGGGCGGTCTCGTACCGGTGGTGGCCATCGGCGATGTAGGCACGCCGCGGGGCCATCGCCTCGCGCACGCGATCGACGGCGGCGCCGCTGACACGCCAGAGGCGGTGCTCGATGGGGCCATGGCCGTCGTCGCTGGTAGCGGTGGCGTCGGCGGGCCGATCGACCGCCGCCTGCAAGAGTGCATCGACCTCCCCGCGATCGTCCGGATAGAGCGAGAAGATCGGCGACAGGTTGGCGCGCGTCTGCTTGAAGATCTCCAGGCGATCGGCCTTGGGGCCGGACAGGGTGCGCTCGTGCGGAAGCACGACGCCATCGGAGAACGGCCGCAGTCGCAGGCGCGCGAGGAAGCCCTTGCGCACGTGCGCGCGGCCGCCCCACTCGAACCGCTGGTGGAGCGCGTAGAGGCCGGGCTCCGGGTCGGCGTGCAGGACGCCCTCGGCGATCCACTGCCGGAAGGCGCGGCCCGCGCGGACGTACTTGTTGTCGGCAGGGCCGTCGCCGGCGCGCTCCTTCGGGAGGATCAGCTCGACGACGTTGTGGGGATCGAGCGCGGCGAGCCGCTCGCGCTGTTCGGGGGAGATGACGTCGTAGGGCGGCGCGATGAGCCGGGAGAGGTGGGCAGTATCGGTGTAGCGGAGGGCGCGGAGGGGGGCGATTTCGAGCATGGGGGCGTCGTAGCGAATGGGGCGGCTGGGGTCAATGAGGTAACGATCGCAGGGTCGAGGCCGAGGTCGAGGTCGAGGATCCGCACCGACGGCCCGGCGGCCGTTCGCCAAGCCCGGAACGCCCCGGAAGGCCGAGCGGATCCGTTACGTCGACGTCAAGCATATCAAGGCCGATTTGACCCT
>DATJNL010000162.1:0-17102 GCA_035508175.1 Myxococcales bacterium | reverse complement strand
CGCCGCGGGGATCCCGTGCGCGGTGCTGCTCCCGCGCGGCAAGGTCTCGCCCGCGCAGCTCGTGCAGCCGCTCGCCCACGGCGCGCGCGTCCTCTCGCTCGACACCGACTTCGACGGCTGCATGAAGCTCATCCAGGCGCTCGCGGCCGAGGGGACCGTCTACCTCGCCAACTCGATGAACTCCCTGCGCGTCGAGGGGCAGAAGACCGTCGCCATCGAGCTCGTGCAGCAGCTCGGCTGGGAGCCGCCCGACTGGGTCTTCCTGCCGGGGGGCAACCTCGGCAACACGGCCGCGCTCGCCGCCGGCTTCGAGCTGTTGCTCGCCGTGGGCCTCATCGATCGGCTGCCGCGGCTCGGGGTGGCGCAGGCGGCCGCGGCGAGCCCGCTCTACCCGAGCTGGCGCGGCGGCTTCGCGAGCTTCGAGCCGGTCGTCGCCGGTCGGACCGCCGCGACGGCCATTCGCATCGGAGCGCCCGTGTCCGTCCGCAAGGCGATCCGCGCGCTGCAGCGCTGCGGCGGCCGGGTGGAGCGCGTCGAGGAGCGCGAGCTGGCGGAGGCGGCGCGGCTCGGCGATCGGGCCGGCCTCTACGTGTGCCCGCAGACCGCGGTGGCGCTCGCCGCGGTGCGCAAGGCGGCTGCCGCCAAGGCGATCGCGCCGGGCGAGCGCGTGGTGGTCCTGAGCACCGCGCACGGCCTCAAGTTCACGGAGTTCAAGCTGGCCGCGGAAGAGGGCGAGCTGCCGGGAGCCGAAGGGCCGGCGGGGAACGTGCCGGTGGAGCTGCCTCCGGACCTCGAGGCCGTCCGTGGTGCGCTTGCGTAGACGTGGGCTTGCCGGTCGACCGCGAGATCTGGTCGCGGTCGCTCTGGAGGAAGGGCGGCGCGTCGGCTATCGTCGCGGGCGCCATGGGACGAGTCGCGTTCTCGGTTTCCGTCTTCGCCCGTCACGGGGGCAAGATTCTGCTCATCCGACACAAGCGGCTCGGTACCTGGCTGCCCGTGGGTGGCGAGATCGAGCCGGGCGAGACGCCGCTCGAGGCGGCCCGGCGCGAGCTGCGTGAGGAGACCGGGCTGCAGGGCGAGCTCTCGCCGCTCGACGGCAGCGGGCTGGCCGGCGAGCCTCCAGGACTGCTCGGTTACGAGGAGCACCAGGCCGGCAGCAAGGGCACCCACCTGAACTTCTGCTTCGCCGCCGACGTGCCCGAGGAACGCGTCACCCCCAACGCCGAGTTCGACGAGTGGCGCTGGCTGGCCGCCGACGAGGCCGTCGAATGCCCGCACAACGTGCGGCAGCTCCTCGCTCGCGCCCTGGGCCAGCGGCCCGCCGCGCTCGCGGTCTTGGGGAAGGACTGGCTCGACCGCTTCAACCGCCGCGACCTCGACGGCCTGCTCGCGCTGTACGCAGAGGGCGCCGTGCACTTCAGCCCGAAGCTCCTCGTGCAGCGGCCGGAAACGAAGGGGCAGGTCCAAGGCAAGGCCGCGTTGCGCGCCTGGTGGCAGGACTGCTTCGAGCGACTGCCCTCGCTGCGCTACCTCGAGCGCGCGATCACCGCCGACGGCGCGCGCGTGTTCCTGGAGTACCGACGGGAGTGCGACGGCCAGGCGCCCCTCGACGTCGCCGAGGTTCTGCGCTGCGAAGGCGGCCGGATCGTGGAATCGCGCGTGTACCACGGGTGACGCCTCCCACGCTCGTACCGCTGCTCCGGCTCGGGGTCATCCCTCCTCGCTCCGCGTCCAGATGGGTGCGCTGCGCCCGGGATCCAGAGTCGACGCCTCCTGCCTTCGCGCCTCCGCCGCTTCGAAAGCGCCGTGGGTGAGAAGCTCCCGGGAGATGGCCACGAGCGAGGCGATGCGCCGTTCGGTCGCCTTCTCGGGAGCGAGCAGCGCCCAGTAGTCGTCCAGCGGCTGGAACCAGTCCTCGAGGTGCCCGAGCACGTCACCGTCGGGGGACGAGGGGCCGCCGAGCGCGAGGGTCTTGCCTTCACCGGAGACGAACTCTTCGTAGTCCCAGTTCGGGGTCGTGCCGGTCAGGGCGCGGTAGTGGACGACCGCCCCCGCCTCGAGCCCGTGGAGAGGCTTCTTCAGCCGGTAACGCGCCCCATTGCGGAGCCAGAAGTCCGGGGCGCGGCGGGACTGCGCGGCGACGTGATCGGCGATCGCGGCGAGCGGCGTGCCCCGGGGAAACGCGACGCCGTCGATGCGCACGGCGTCCTCGGAATCGTCGCTCACGTCGAACGCGCTGCCGTAGCCGTCGCCGCCCCAGCGCAGCCATGCGCGCGGCCGGGCGAGCGAGCTCTGAAAACCACGCTCAGGATCGAGGCGCCACGCGCCGACGGGCGGCAGGTGGCGGGTTCCCAGCTCGACGCAGAGCCGCTCGACGAACGCCTCGAGGCGCCGGCGGCGGTCGAGGAAGGCGTCGACCTCTTCGAGGTAGGCGGCTGCGCCCGCGGCGAGCTCCGGGAGCGCGCGGTCGAGGTCCGCCCGCGTGCGCAGCGGCCGGCGCGCCGGTTCGCGCGTGCCCCACGAGAGCACGATGTCGTGCCCCTCGATCTCGATCCGCGCCACGTCGGGCCCGCGGTCGAGGCCGCGCTCGACGCCGATCCAGACGCGCTCGAGCAGGAGCGCTCGCCAGCCGCCTTCGACCGGCGGGAGCCCCTCGAGCGCGGCGAACAGCACGTCGAGGACCCCGATCTGCTCGGGCGTGCTTTCCCAGCTGCGCGCGATCCCGCCGAGCCCCTCGGCGATGGCGCGCGGGGGAACCGCGGGCCGCGTCGGGAGCCACTCCCACTTGCTTCGCGGCAACGTGAGGGGAGGGTAGGCGGCGACGCGCCAGGTCTCCGCGAGCGCCAGCGGTCGGGCGCGGCCGGCGATCTCGACGAACACGGCGGACCCGGTCTCGGGGGTGTGGCTCGGATAGGGCGGCAGCTCGCGCGTCGAGGCGGTCCAGCCCATCGCCCGCAGCTCGGCGGCGACCTCCGCGGCGAGACGGCCGCCGGTGAAGCCATCGGAACGCTCGGGTCGCATCAGGACCGTCGGCGCGAGCAACGTCCAGGTGTCCAGGGTCGAGCTCAATCACGAGGAAGCTAGCGTGCGGGCCGGCAGACGTCACGCGATTGACGTCGAATCCGGTGCGCTCTACGGTGCCGACCTCGTGCGGCGAACGGCCCAGCTCTGCGCGGATCACCGCGGTGTCGCCGGCCTGGGCCGTTAGAAGTGGTTGCTCTGGACGAGATCCGCACGCGGCTCGCGGACGTGGTTGCGGCGATGAAGCGCGCGGGCGCCTGGAACGTCGAGCGCCCGCCCGGGGAAGCCTTCGAACGCATGGGCGCCTTCGGTACGCGCACGATGGCCTTCGAGCAGTGGTTGCGCTGGGTCTTCGTGCCGAGCGTCGAGGCGCGACTCGCGGCGGGCGGGCCCTGGCCCGAGGAGAGTCACGTCGCCGCGCAGGCGGCGCGCGAGGGCGACGGCGCGCCTGCGCTGGCATCGCTCGTTCCCGCGCTGGCGGCATTCGACGGACTGTTCCCGGAGGCCACGCCGTCTCCGCAGTCGCGCGCCCAGGCGCACTGCCGATCGCCAGCGCGGCTCGCCTACGATCGCAGCTGGGCGTGTTTCGAAGCGGGCGACTTCGAGGGGGCGCGGGAGGCCATCGAAGCCTGCCTGGCGGCCGACGACAGCTTTCCCAACGCCCACAACTTCGCTGGCTGGGTTCGGCTGCGCAACCCGCGGCGCGGCGGGGACGATCTCGCCGCGGCGCTCGCTCACTTCCGGGCGGCGTTGGTCGTGGCGCCCGAGGGACTCGTCCTCGGCAACGTGGCGGAGACGCTTCTCACGCTGGGGCGCGTCGACGACGCGCGCCGCATCATGGAACGGGCGCTCGAGGCGCCTTCGCTGGCCGCATCGGCGGCGAACTGGCTGGCGTGGTTCCATGCCGAGCGCCAGCCCGACGGGGCGCTGGCCGTGAAGCACGCGCGGCGCGCGGTGGAGCTGCGGCCCGCGTGGGGCGTCGCACGGCTCAACCTGGGCCGGGCCTGCGATCGCGCCGCAGAGGCTCTACCTGCGTACCAGGCCTATCTCGACGCCCTCGCGTGCGGCGACGCGCACGACGAGGCGCACGCGGAGCGCCGGATGCTGGCCCTCGCGCGAGAGCTCGGTGGCCGCGGCGCGCCCGCCGTGCCCGCTTCCGAGGGCCCCGCGCACGATCGCCTCGCCGGGCTCGATGCGACGCTGCGCGCCCTCGTCAGCGCACTCGGTGCCGAGCACCCCGGCCTGCATCTCTTCGGAGGCGCGGGCGAGCCGGTCCCCGAAGGCGACGTGCCCTTCGGCTGGGTCGGGACGATCGCGGACGGACGGATGCACCTCCACGCGCTCGTGACCGAACTCAGCACGTTCGCGCCGGTCGAGGTTCTCGTGCGCGGTCCGAAGGGACTCGTTCTCCGATCGATCCAGGTCCGGGGGAACGACGTTCGCGAAGCCGCCGCCGTCGTCTCGGCCTGGATCCGCGCCGAGAGTCCACTGCCGCCGGAAAGGCTCACGCCTCTGGACGCGGCAGTGGTGGCTCACGGTTCCCTCTTCGAGGCGCTGCCGGGATGGCGGCTTCGCGTCGCGGGGAGGGCGGACTACGACGCACCAGACGAGCCCGCCAGGGTGACGCTGAGCCAGCGCCGCTTTCCGGGCGACCTGTCGATCTCCTTCGTTGCGCGCCCCGAGGGGGGAGTGACGGCGCGCGGCATGCGCGAGGCCGTGCAGGGGTCGGCGCCGGCATGGGTTCTGCCCACCTACGACGACCTCCTTCGCGCGCTTCCCGAGATGGTCCTCGCCAGCGGGCGCGCGCTGGACGCCCTCGTCGCATTTCGCAATCGGCCGCTGCCGATGGCCGCGGCGGTCTCGCTGCTGCTCGCCCGTCTCCGCGAGGCCGGGCTCGACGGCACCGCGGAGGCGGTCGTGAACGACGACACTTACCCGTGGAGCTGGCCGAGCGCCTCCGTGCGCCTCCTGGAAGGCGCGGCGAAGCGGGAGGTGGTGGTGCTCACCGAGTCCGCGCACGGTCTGCGCCTTCAGGTGGGCTCCGAGGTATTTGCCGCGGCGAGCGTCTCCGAGCTGCAGGCGGCGATGGCGGCGATCGTCGAGGCCGCCCGGCGCGGCAAGCGCGCCTCGCCCGCGAGCGCCTGATGGCGGGAGGCCGGGAGCGCGGCGAGGTCGGCCGAAAAATTGCCGCTGCGGGGTGTGCGTGCTGAGATGGCGAGGTGCACTCCGCCGCTCTCGCGCTGGTGTTCGTGGCCCTCGGCCATCTCACGCCCGACGAGGCGGCGTACGAGAAGGCGCGCCAGTCGTTCTACGCGCTCAAGGCCGACGCCGCGCGGCGCAAGGACCGCAGCCACTGGCTGAACGCGGCGGCGCGCTTCGAGGCCGTGGCCGATCGGTACCCGGGGAGCGCGAAGGCGGCGCAGGCACTCTACACCGCGGCCGAGCTGCGCAACGAGCTGTCGCAGCTCTCGTTCGTGGCGGCGGATCGGAAGCTGGCGCTCGCCGACTACCGGCGCGTCGCCCGGGGCTACCCGAAGAGCGAGCTCGCCGACGACGCCCTCTACCAGGCGGCGCGCATCGAGCTCGACCACGAGGATTCTCCCGAGGAGGCGCGAGGAGACGTCCAGAGGCTGCTCGAGCGGTACCCGCACGGCGACATGGCGCACCGCGCGCGCGCATTGCTGGCGACGCTCGGGCCGGCGCCGGCGAAGAAGGCGGCGCACGCGCTCAGCGACCTTCCGTCCCGCCGGTCTCCCGGCAAGCGCGGAAGGGTCGCGGAGCAGGCGCGCGCCGATGGCGCACGGGAGGTCGACGACGACGATGAAGACCCGAGCCCCTCGCCCGCGCACCCGGATCCCATCGCCCCCGCGGAGGTGACCGCCGCCCCGCGGATCGCTCCGGCCCCCGCCGACGCCGGAATCGAGCTGCACGCGCTGCGGCAGGCCGGCGCCGCCCCGGGCGGCATCCCCCTGGCCGTGCAGATGGGCCTCTCGGTCCGGCGGATCATCATCGACGCCGGCCACGGCGGCCACGACAGCGGCGCCATCGGGCCTGCCGGCACGCGCGAGAAGGACGTGACCCTCGCCATCGCGCTGAAGCTGGCGGACGATCTGCGGGCGAAGGGCTTCGAGGTGCTCCTGACCCGGGACGGCGACCGGTTCGTCTCGCTCGAAGACCGCGCGCGCTTCGCCAACGACCACAAGGCCGATCTCTTCGTGTCGATCCACGCGAACGCCAACCCCGACCACCGGCAGCACGGCGTCGAGACCTACTTCCTGAACGTCACCAGCGACCGCTACGCGATCCGCCTCGCGGCGCGCGAGAACCAGAGCTCGGAGCGGAGCGTCTCCGACCTGCAGCTCATCCTGGCCGACCTCGCCACCAAGTCGAACGTGGAGGAGTCGCACCAGCTCGCCGAGACGGTGCAGCGCTCCATCGTGGGCGACTTCCGCGAGAAGAAGCAGTGCGAGCGCGACCTGGGCGTGAAGCACGCGCTGTTCTACGTGCTCCTCGGCGTCAAGATGCCGGCGATCCTGGTGGAGACGGCGTTCGTGAGCAACCCGACCGAGGAGAAGCGGCTGGGCTCGGCGAGCTACCAGGACGAGGTGGCGCGCGACGTGGCCTCGGGCGTCGAGAAGTTCGTGCACGATCGACGGGAGCTCGCCGGCCTGTAGAATGTGGCCCGCATGGGCCTCGAACCCGTCCGCGCCGCGCCCCCGCTCGAGCTGCCGCCCGTCCCCGCGGACGACCGCGCCGCGGCGCTGGCCCGCCTACCGCCGCTGCCCCCCCGGCGGCCCCCCGGCTGGCAGGTGGCCTTCTACGGCGAGGGGCAGCGCGTGGTGCGCGAGGCGCAGCGGGCCGGCGCTTCGGGCCGCACGGTGGTGCGGCTGCAGAGCGGGCTCGTCGACCGGCTCATCGAGGGGCTGGCGGCGGACCTCGGGCTACCCGAGCGCGGGGTGGCCCTAGTCGCCCAGGGTGGCTACGGCCGGCGCGAGCTGTCACCCGCCTCGGACGTGGATCTCCTGATCCTCTCGGACGCGCCCCTGTCGATCGACGGCCTGCTCTACCCCCTGTGGGACCTCAAGCTCGAGGTGGGCCACGCGCTGCGGCCGGTCCAGGAGTGTCTGGGGCTGGCGGCGGAGGACCCGGTCACGCTGACCACGCTCCTGGACGCCAGGCTCCTCGCGGGCGACCCCGGGCGCTTCGCGGAGCTCGGCCGGGGGGTCGAAGATCTGCTGCGCCGCCAGGGCGAGGCCTTCATCCAGGCGAAGCGCGCCGAGCTGGTGGCGCGCCGGCTGCGCTTCGGGCAGTCGGTGTACCTGCTCGAACCGAACGTGAAGCAGTGCGAGGGCGGCCTCCGCGACCTGCAGACGGCCGTCTGGATCGCGCGCGCGCGCTACCGGCTGCGCGGCCTGCGGCAGCTCCTCGCGAGCTCGATCCTCCCGCCCAGCAGCGTGGCCGAGGCGATGCGCGCCCGGGACTTCCTGTGGCGCATCCGCAACGAGCTGCACCTGCTCACGGGACGCAAGGAAGACCACCTGACGTTCGACCACCAGGAGAAGGTCGCGGCGCTCCTCGGGTACGGCGACCGGCCCGAGGGGCTCGCCGTCGAGCAGTTCATGCGCCACTACTACCTGGCGGCGGCCGCGGTGAAGCGCATCGCCGACGAAATCATCGATCGCTGCGCCGAGGGCCGGCCGGCGCGCCGGCGCGCCGAGGAGCCGGTCGACGCGGAGTTCAAGATCTGGGATGGTCGGCTCACCGTCACGGGGAGCACCCTCTTCGCCGACGACCCCACGGCCATCGCCCGCGCCTTCCTCGTTTCGGCGCAGCTCGGCGCGCCGCTCTACAGCTACGCGCGCGACCTCGTCGTCGCCGCCCTGCCCAGGGTGGACGACGCGGTGCGCGCCGATCCGCGCGCGACCTCGGCACTGGCGGCGCTCATCGGCTTGCCGGGGACCGATGGCGAGTGGCTCGCGCCGATGCACGAGCTGGGCGTGCTCGACGCGTTCCTGCCGGAGCTGGCGGGGGTGCGCGCGCTGGCGCAGCACGACCTGTACCACGTGTACACGGTCGACGTGCACCTGCTGTTCGCGCTGCGGCGGCTCTATGCGCTCCGGCGCGGGGATCTGGTCCAGGCGCAGCCCGCGCTGACCCGGCTGTGCCTGCAGGTCTCGGCGTGGCTGCCGCTCTGCCTGGGCGTGCTCTTCCACGACGCCGGCAAGGGGCGCGGCGGGCAGCACTCGCAGCGCGGTGCCGAGCTGGTGGGCCGGGTGGCGAGGCGCCTGGGCCTGTCCCCCCGCGACGTGGAGACCGCGGAGTTCCTGGTGCGCGAGCACCTCACGCTCTCGCACGTGGCGCAGCGCCGCGACCTCTCGGATCCGGAGATGATCCGCGCCTTCGCGGCGACGATGGGCGACCCCGAGCGGCTGGACCTCCTGTACCTGCTCACCTACGTGGACGTGAGCAGCGTGGGACCGAGCACGTGGACCGACTGGAAGGGCCGGCTGTTCCACGAGCTGCACGAGAAGGCGCGCGCCGTGCTGGCGCCCGAGGCCGCGGCGGCGCCGCCCGAGGGCAGGCGTCTGCTGCGCGCGCTCGAGCGGCTGGGCGTCTCGGCCGGGGACGCGGAGCGCTTCCTCGCGAGGATGCCCGACCGCTACCTGCATTCGGTGCGACCCCGCGAGGCGTTGCGGCACCTGCGCATCCTCGGGCGGCTGAAGCGCGAAGCGCCGCTCGCGAGCCGGCGCGTGCCAGCCGCGTCGGTCACGGAGCTGATCCTGTGCGCCGCGGACCGGCCGGGCCTCCTGGCCCTGTTCGCGGGGGCACTCGCCGCCCACCGCATCGACATCCTCTCGGCCGAGGTCTATTCGACGGCCACCGGAGAGGCGATCGACATCTTCCACGTCCAGGCGGCGGGAGGGGGGGCGGTCGACGCGAAGCGCTGGGCCGACGCGCGCGAAGATCTGCGCCGGGTGCTCTCGGGCGTCGAATCGGCGCAGGCGCTGCTCGCCCGGCGGCTGCGGCCCTCGAAGCTGCCGTCCCGCGCGCTGCCCGCCGTTCCGACGCGCGTGCGGCTCGACAACCAGAGCGCGACCAACGCCACCGTCCTGGACGTGACCACCGAGGACCGGCTGGGTCTCCTCTTCACGCTCGCGCGCACCCTGCACGGCCTCGGGCTCGAGATCGCGCTCGCGAAGGTGTCGACCGAGGCCAACCGGGCCGTGGACGCGTTCTACGTGACGCTGGGCGGCCGGAAGATCGAGGACCCGGCCGAGTGCTTGCGCCTCGAGCGCGCCGTGGCCGCTGCGCTGGCCTGACGGCTGCGGCCGCTGCGCGGGTGGCAGGGGAACCTTGCGGCCGCGCCCTCGCGTAGTGACATTGTCCTGCGGGTGGGTCGGCGAGAGGAGAGCAAGGCACATGGCCGAGGAGAAGAAGGCGAAGGGGACGATGACCGTCAGTGAGGCCGGTCGCAAGGGCGGCGAGACCGTGCGCAACGAGCGCGGGCGCGAGTTCTACGAGGAGATCGGCAAGAAGGGCGGGGAGGCGGTGAAGGCGGAGCGGGGCACGGCCTTCTACGAGGCGATCGGCAAGAAGGGTGGGGACCGCGTGAAGGCGGAGCGGGGCACGGCCTTCTACGAGGCGATCGGCAAGAAGGGCGGCGAGACCGTCAAGGCGGAGAGGGGCACGCCTTTCTACGAGGAGATCGGGCGCAAGGGCGGGCAGAAGGTCCGCGAGCTGATCGAGGAGGGGAAGCGGGCCGGGACGGCAGCGGCCGTCGAGGCCGAGAAGGAAGAAGAGGACGACACGACCAAGAAGGAGTGATCGCGGGCGCCGTCCGGCGCACCAATGATTCGTGCATGGACGGCGCAGCGCTCGCAGCGGAGCTGGCCCGCAAGGGCATCGATGATCCGGCCGTGCTGTCGGCGATCGCGGCGGTGCCACGGCACGCGTTCGTGCCGGAGGCGCTGCGGCCGGTGGCCTACGAGGACACTGCGCTGCCGATCGGCGAGGGGCAGACGATCTCGCAGCCGCTGGTGGTGGCGGCGACCTGTGCCGCGCTCCGCGCGGGGAAGGGCGATCGCGTGCTCGACGTGGGGACCGGCTCCGGCTACGCCGCGGCGGTGCTCGCGGCGCTGGGCTGCGAGGTGTACTCGGTCGAGATCCTGCCGACGCTCTTCGAGAGCGCCCGGGCGCGGCTCGCTCGGCTCGGGATCCCCGTGCACGTGGCGCTGGGAGACGGCTCCTTCGGTTGGGCGGCCGGGGCGCCGTTTCGCGGCATCGCGGTCGCCGCGGCGACTTCCAGCGTGCCGCCCGCGCTGGTGGAGCAGCTCGCGGCGCCGGGACGGCTCGTGCTGCCCCTGGGCGACCGGCTGCGGCAGCGACTGACGGTGGTGGAGAAGAGTCCGGATGGCCGAACCGCGACGCGGCCCCTCTTCGACGTCCTGTTCGTTCCCCTGACGTCCGCGCCTATGGCCTGAGGCCGGCCGCCGCGAGGAGCGCCCAGCCGGCCAGGAAAGCGAGTCCGCCCAAGGGCGTGACGGCCCCCCACCAGCGAACGCCGGAGAGCGCCAGCACGTACAGGCTGCCCGAGAAGAGCACGGTCCCTGCGACGAAGAGCCAGCCCGACCAGGCCAGCAAAGCCGAGGGGGCCGCCTTCACCTGGACCAGCGCGACGAGCACCAGCGCCAGCGCGTGGTACATCTGGTAGCGCGCGCCCGTCTCGAAGATCGCCAGCAAGTCGGGTGCGAGCCGCGCCTTGAGCGCGTGGGCGCCGAACGCGCCGGCGCCCACGGCGAGGAAGCCGGAGAGGGCGCCGAGGGTCAGGAAGGGGCTCATCAGAAGGACACCTCCTCGGTGATCGGCCGGCGGCCGTTCCAGCGCATCAGGCTGGCGCGCGGCTCGCCCTTGTCGGTGTAGCGCACCAGCATGTAGTGGGGCGCGGTGTTCTGCCCCAGGTTCTCGATGTCGAGGTTGATCATGGGGACCCAGCAGCCGGTGTTGATGTAGAGCCGGTCGCGCGCGAAGGCCCGGCAGGTCTCGGTGTGCACGTGGCCCATGCTGATCACGCGGACCGACGGATCGCGCCGGAAGATGCGCCGCGCGTGCCCATCGAGCCCGCCGTAGAAGCGCAGTTCTTGTAGGCGGCGCAGGCTGTCGACCGGTTTGCGGTGGCGCCAGTGCGGCGAGAGGTAGAAGCGCGCGAGCGCCTGCCCGCTGGCGGCCAGCAGGCGCAGCGTGAAGCGCGTGTCGAAGAGCAGGCCGCCGGGGATGAGCGGCCAGAAGGGCTTCACGCGGTCCAGGTAGGGGCGCTCGGCCTTGAAGCGGCGGATCACGTGCAGGATGAAGAGGCTGCCCCATGGGAGATTCAGGATGCGCCTGCCGCGGCGCTCGACCCACAGGTGGTTCCAGTCGAACGCGTGCATCGCCTCGAACTGGTGGCCGTGGTGGATCTGCACGCCGCCTTCGACGTCGTAGGACGGCCGGTCGGCCACGAAGCGCACGCGCGGGTCCTCCGGCCGTCCGGTGACCGCCTGCGTGAAGGCGCGCTGCACGCCCGGAAAGACGAGCTCCATGTCGTGGTTCCCGGGCAGGAAGGTGATCCGCTTGTGCGGCACCGCGAGAAACGCCGAGAGCGCGCGCACGACCTTGGGGTGGCCCGTGAGGCAGCGCTCGATCTTGTGGACGCCCACCTCCTCGGTGATCCGATCGGTGAACTGCCCGTGCACCGACACCTTGAGGAGGTCGAAGATGTCGCCGTTCAGGACGAGCTCGACGTCCTGGCCGCGGAACTCCCCCGTCGAATGGCGGCGCAGCAGCGAGGCCAGCTGCCGGTCGAGGCGGAAGTCGTCGAAGAAGTTCACGGCGCCCTTGCGGTGGCCGGCGCCGATGTGGATGTCGCTGAGGACCAGGGTGGCGCGATGCTGCATTCCCTGGGATGTAACACGCCGGCCGCTCGGCCGCCGCGGCTACTTCCAGAGGAACTTCCAGGGGTGCGCCTTGAGGTCCGCCACCATCGCCTTCAGATCCTCGAACAGCTTCGGGTCCTTGAGCGCCATCCCGATCGTGCCCTGGCCGTTCTCGACGCCGGCGAGGATTCGATCGGCCCGTCCCAGAAGGACCTGCAGCTGGGCGGCCGTGTGTGCTGCCTCCGCCGCGGTCGTCTTGAGGTTCTGCACGTCGGCATTCGAGAAGCCGGCGCTCAGCGAATCGGCACGGGCCGCGACCGCGGAAGCGTGGTCGAGGATGTCGGGCAGCTTCTCGCGGAGCTCGGCGAGCAGCGGCCGGGCCTCCTGCGCCAGCGCGCGGGCCTCGGTCGCGGTGCTCGAGGCGTCGGAGATCGCGCTGGTCAGGCCCGGACGGACCGCGCGCAGGGTGTCGTCGGCGTCCTGCACGAGGCGATCGACGTGACCCAGCAGATCCTCGAGCGCGTGAGGGTTGCGGGAGACCGTGCTCGAGAGGCCGCTGATCAGCCGCTCGGCCTGCGCGAGCAGCCGGTCGATGCGGACCGGGTCCTCGCCACGAACCTCGGCGCCCTCGGCGAGCGGCGCCGCGCCCGGGGAGCCGGGCAGGATCTCGATGTAGGGCTCGCCCAGCACGCCCTCCGACGAGATGACGAAGCGGGCGTCGGCGACGAGCGCTTTCCGCGACGCGGGATCGATGCGCAGGCCGACCTTCACCGGGAGGGGCCGGCCGTCCGCGTCCCTCCGGGTCGGCAGGAGCTGGACGTCGCGCACGCGGCCCACCGAGACGCCGGCGATCTTCACGGGCGCACCCGAGGTCAGCCCGGCCGAATCGGCGAGGTCGACGTAGATGGAGCTGCCGCCGCGCCACGGCCCCTGGAAGAGCGCCCAGAGCAGGAAGCCCGCCAGGAGCGCGAGGAGTGCGAGCAGGCCCACCTGCAGCTCCAGCTTGCGTTCGTCCATTGCCATGCTTGGCGTCCTCGGTTTCGACCCGGCGCGCGGCCGCGCCCCGCTCCTCCGGGCCGCGGCAACCTTCGGTGCCGTCCCGCCGAATGTCAACGTTCGATTAGCGGAGCGAGCGCCAGTGGGGCGCGAGCAGCGTGCGTGCCTGCGCGACCACGGACTGCACGGCCGCCCGCGGTGCGACGCCCACCGGCGGCGCGGTGACACCGCCCAGCGATCCCAGCGCGGCTCGCACGCCGGCCACGAGGCCTTCCGGATCGTAGCCGCCCTCGAGGGCCAGCGCGAGGCGGCCCGGGCAATACTCCTCGGCCCAGCTGCGAAAGAGGGCGAAGAGCGCCTGGAAGCCTTGCTCGCTGACGTTCAGGCCGCCGATGGGATCGCGCTTCCACGTGTCGAAGCCCGCCGAGACGAGGATCAGATCGGGCTGCCACTCGCGGACCACGGGGAGGACGACGGCCTCGTACACATGGAGCAGATCCGCATCGCCCGCGCCCGTGGGCAGGGGCAAGTTGATCGTGTAGCCGCTGCCCGGTCCGTCCCCGATCTCGGCGATGGAGCCCGTCCCCGGATAGAAGGGGAAGCGGTGGCTCGAGACGTACAACACGTCCCTTCGCTGCCAGAAGGCCCACTGGGTGCCGTTGCCGTGGTGGACGTCCGGGTCCAGCACGAGCACCCGCTTGCAGCCCAGCTCGTCGACGGCGAAGGCCGCCGCGATGGCCACGTTGTTGAGGAGGCAGAAGCCCATCGCCCGGTCCGCCTCGGCGTGGTGCCCGGGCGGCCGGACCAGCGCAAACGCGCCGTCGGCCCGCCTGCCCACGACGGCCTCGGTCGCCTGGACCATCGCCCCTGCCGCGAGGCAGGCCGCTTCGTAGGAGCGGGGGCTCATTGCGGTGTCCGGATCGAGCTGCGCGCGCCGGCCCGCGACCGCCGCCAGCGAGGCCAGATACTCCGGCGTATGGACCCGCTCGAGATCGGCCTGGCGCGCGGTCGCGGGCGCCTCGAACGCCACGCCGGGCATTGGCCGCTCGTCGAGCGCCTGGTAGATGGCGCGAAGACGCCCGGGGTTTTCGGGGTGCTCCGCGCCCGGGTCGTGGAGGAGAAAGAGGTCGTCCCTCAGGACCAGCGGCACCGGCCGAGCATAGCCCAGCTTCTGACCCTTGCGAAGAATGGTCGGCAACGTGAACTTGACTCCGATCACGGCGCGGACGAACAATCGTTTGGTGAGCGATCGGTCGGGCGTCTTCTTCGGCATCGCCTGCGCCGCCTTCTTCCTCGCCGCCTGCTTTCAGAGTCAAAGCCAGATCTCGGTGAGTGGGGGCGGCATCGGCGGCAACGGCGGGAGCAACGGCACGCAGCGGCGGACCTCGGGCGGCAGTGGGGGGAACGCTGCCGGCAGCGCTGCCGGAGGCACCTCGGGCACGGGTGGCGTCAGCGGCAGCAGCTCCGGCGGTGCCTCGAGCACCGGCGGCGCATCCAGTTCCGGGGGTTCCTCGGGAGGACCGTCCGACGCCGGCTGGCCGCCGCCGCCAGGCACGCAGATCTGTCCGGCAGGGTCGGTCACGCTGACCGGGCAGACCTACACGTTCGGAATCTGCGTCCCCGGGGGCAGCGGGGCCGGGGAGGGGCCCGTGGACGGGGTGCAGGTCTTGACGCTGGAGCCCTGGGGCGCGACGACCAGCGCCGACGGAGGCCTGTTCACCCTCTGCGTTCCCAACGGCGCTCCGTTCACTCTGGAGTTTCTCGCCCAGGACGCGGGCGGCGAGAGCTTTGCGCCCGGCTACCTCGCCGAGCTCACCCTCACGAACGATCGCAGCTCCGTGGGCAATCCCTTTTTCCTGCTCTGCAGCGAGCTGATCGGCGTCTTCGGCCTGCAGAATCCCCAGTGGAACTTCGACGGCGAGAGCTCGGTGCTCATCTCGATCGTCTCGACGAGCGGCGGAGGCGCGTGCGACAGCGACGACGCGGGATTGTCCGGCTGGCACGTGCAGGGCCTGTTGCCCGACGGCGGCTCGCCCGCCGGTGGTTGGCCCGTGGGCTACATCGGTCCCAACGGCCTGGCCGGCAGCGGCACGACGGCGACCCTGTCCGATGGCTACGCCGTCGTCTACAACATCGATCCCACGCTCGAGAGCGTGTCCCTCGACGTCGGCGGCGGCCCTCCGGGCGCGAGCTGCCCCAGCTCCACGTCGGCGTTCGGCTTCGACGGCCAGGTCCACGTGCATCCGGGTGGCTTCGGCCTCTTCCCCTACATCATTCCGTGATCGCCGAGCGAGCGGTCGCCAGCGGACAACTGGGGTAGTATCGGAGCGTGCTGGCTGCATCCCTGTTGGCCGTCCTCCTCGCGGCCCCGCCCGTGGAGGGAGAAGCTCCTCAGCCGGGCGTGTCGCCGCAAGCCGAGCTCGAGGCCAAGGAGCTCGCGCGCAGGTCGCAGCGCGAGTACGACCTCGAGCACCCCGACGAGGCGCTGCGCGACATCGAGCGCGCCTACCTGCTCGATCCGCGGCCCGGGCTCCTCTTCAACCTGGGCCAGTGCCACCGCAAGCTCCACCACTGGGAGCAGGCCGAGACGGCCTACCGCAGCTACCTGCACTACCGGCCCGATGCGCCGAACCGGGAGGTCGTGCTCGAGCTGATCGAGGAGATGCGGCAGGAGCGGCTGCGGGCGCCCCCACCGGTGGTCATCGTGCCGCTTCCGGCTCCCGTGCCGGTCCCGCGCGTGGCCCCGAGCCCGCCGCGAGCCAAGCCGCCGCCTCGCTCGCCGGCGCCGCCGGTCGCAAAGGCGCCGCCGCCGACTGCGGGGCCGGCGGTGCCGCCGCCGATCCCGCCGAACGTCTGGGCGGAGGATCTGCCTCGGCCGCACCGTTCGCACGCGGCGGCCTGGACGTTCGTCGGCGTGGGAGCCGCCGCCGCGATCGTGGCGGTGGTCGGGGCGGTCGAGGTGTCGCAGTACGAATCGACGGCCTCCGACGTGGGCAACGAACAGGCGAATCGCCAGAACCCGGTCACCCCGAGCTACTCGAGCGTGGCAAGCCTGGAATCGCAGGCACTGACGTGGCGGGCCGTCGGCTTCGTGGCCCTGGGCGTCGCAATCGCTTCCATCCCAGCGGTGATCCTGGCGTGGTGAGGACGCTCTCGGTCGCCGCGGCGGTGGCGCTGGGAGCCTTCCTCCCCGGCTGCTGGGTCCTGCTTCCGTCGGGCGGCTGCCCGGACGGTGGCGGGTGTCCGGAAGGAACGTTCTGCGGCGGCGATGGCTACTGCCACGTGGATGGCGCGACGGGCACGACGGGTCGGGCCGGCTCGTCGGGCAGCAGCACTGGCAGCACGGCCGGGGGCGGCTCGACCGGCGGCTCGAGCACGGGAGCGGCCTCGAGCGGAGGGTCCACCGGCGGCGTTTCGAGCAGCGGCGGCTCCTCGACCGGTGGTTCGACCGGCGGCCCCCCCTGCTATTGCCCGACGTGCTCGGCCGCCGCGGGCGGCATCCCGCTCGGTCCGTCGGATGGTGGGCTCACGCCTCGCTACGGCCTCGCCGCCGTGTATCTCGATCGCTACATCTTCGCCATCGGCGGCGTGGACTCCTGTGGCGTTCCCACGCCGGTCGTCGAATTCTACGACACCAGCAATCCGGGGGGCTGGCAGCCGACATCGACCAGCCACCTCGACCTGCCCGACCTACCGATGACCGCGCCGTTGCCGGTGGGCTGGAGCTTCGCCTCGGCGGCTGGAGTCATCTTCAGCCAGAACGGGGCCTCCTCGTACGGCCTTGCGGTCATGGGCGGCGAATCTCCGGGATCCGTTTCCAGCGGCGCCGTCGCCTTCTCGTTCGGAGGCGACTTCTGGCAGTCGGAAGGGAGCCTACCCGAGCCCCTCTACGCGGGGGCCGCGGTGCTGAATCCCTCGAACCCGCAGTGCCTCGAGCTGCTCGGGGGTCTCACGAATCCGGACGGGGGACAAGCTTCGCCTACGGCCGCGATCGAAACGCTCTGCAACCCCTTCAACGGGCAGGGCGTGGTGAGTGGGGTGCCGTGGTCCACCTCGACGCTCGCGCTTCCCTCGCCAATTGCCTACGAAGCCGCCACCCAGGACAGCGCCGGGAATACTTACGTGCTGGGCGGCGAGATTCCCGGCGTCGAGGTCTCCGAGGCCGTCTGGGTGATC
>DATJNL010000161.1:0-31192 GCA_035508175.1 Myxococcales bacterium | reverse complement strand
ATTCGCTTCCAGCCCCCGGGATGTCCTTTCCAGCCCGCGGGAATTCGATTCCAGCCCCCGGGATGTCCTTTCCAGCACGCGGGAAAGCCTTTCCCGGCCGTGGGAATTCGATTCCAACCGCCAAGATGTCCGTTCCTGGCGGTCGGAACACCTTTCCAGCCCGCGGGAATTCGATTCCAGCCGCCGGGATGTCCGTTCCAGGCGGTCGGAACACCTTTCCAGCCCGCGGGAATTCGATTCCAACCGCCAGGATGTCCGTTCCAGGCGGCGGGATGTGCTTTCCAGCACGCGGGAAAGCCTTTCCCGCTCGTGGGAATTCGATTCCAGCCGCCAGGATGTCCTTTCCAGGCGGCGGGAACACCTTTCCCGCTCGCTGGAATTCGATTCCCGCTCCCGGGATGTCCTTTCCAGCACGCGGGAAAGGTCTTCCCGCCCACTGGAATTCGATTCCCGCTCCCGGGGCGTCCTTTCCAGGCGGCGGGAACATCTTTCCCGCTCGCTGGGATTCCATTCCAGCCCCCGGGATGTCCCTTCGAGAGCAGCCGGGAGCTGCTCAGCGATGCGAGAGCAGGCTTCTCGTGTCGAGCGTCGGCAGCTCGGAGAGGTTCGGCTGCAGGACGATCTCGATGCGCCGGTTGAGCTGGCGATGCGCGGGCGTGTCGTTGGGCATCACGGGGTGGAACTCCCCGTAGCCGGCCGCCGCCAGCACCGCCGGCGCGAGCCCATGGCCGATCAGGAAGTGGGTGACCTGAAGCGCCCGCCCCGACGACAGCTCCCAGTTGGAGGCGAAGCGGGCGTTGTGGATCGGAACGTCGTCGGTGTGGCCGGCCACGAGGAAGTCGCGGCCCTTCACCTCGGCGAGCACCTCCGCCACGTCCGCGAGCGTGCGCCTGGCGTCGGGCTTGATCTCGGTCTTCCCGGTGTCGAAGAGGACGTCGTTGGGCAGCTCGACGAGCATGCGGCCGTCGCGGACCGTCACCTTCAGCTGTCCCGAGTCGATCATCGTCTTGAAGCGATCGACGAGCATCCGGTAGAGCCGCGCCTCCGCCTCGGCGGCCGCCTTGCGCTGGCGCAGCTCCTCCAGCCCGGCGCGGGCGTCGGCGAGCCCCCGCATGAGCTGCCCCCTCTCGCCCGCGAGCTTGTCCATGTTCTGGCCGAGCTGCTCCAGCCGCGCCTTCATCGCGCCTTCCAGCGCCATGGCGTCGTCGAGCTGCTTCGCCACGTGGTCCCGATCCGCCGCCGTCTGCACGAGCAGGTCGCTCGTCTCGCCGAGCTTCATCTCCAGCGAGGCGACCTTCGCCCGCAGCTCGCCGGCCGCCTTCGAGAGGGCCTCGGCGCGCTCCGCCGCCAGCCGGTCGTGCTCGGCGAGGGTCGCGTTCAATTCCGCCACGGCGGCGTCGTACTTCGCGGTGGTGACGCATCCGAGGTCCGTCGCGAAGCAGAGAGCAATCAGGATCGGCTTCTTCATGGCATGCCTCCCGCGAAGCAATCGCACGCGGGGCCCAGAATGCAGAGGACATGCCACGCGGGAGGGTGCCGGGAGATCGGGAGGTTGGTCCACTGGACCGGACCGTGCGCCCGGGCTCGGCGCACGATCTGCCGGCGGGCCGATCCCTCCGCGCAATTCTCTGCTCGTGCGAGGATCGACCGAGACGCTCACGCCGTTGCAGACGTCACGGGCGGCGGGCGCAGGCCGCGCGGGTCCAGCCCGAAGCCGCGATCGAACCAGGCGCGGCCGCCCGGCGCCACGATCGCGATCAGGCCGTCGCCCGGAGCGAGCACCGCATCGGGGCGCGCGAGGGCAATGGCATGGTCGCGGAGCAGCGCGACGACGCGCAGCTCGCCGGCCAGCGCGGGCGGCACCAGCGAGTCGAGCCGCTGGCCCACGAGGTGGCTGTCGGGCGCCACGGCCGCGATCTTGAGCTGATCCGTCTGCAGCTCGATCGGGACTCCGGCCTCGATGAGCCGCACGAGGTCGAGGTGCACGAGGTCGGGCTGGCCGGTCATCGTCCCGCTCGCGAGCAGGCGCAGCGAGCTCTGCAGCTGCTCCACCTGGTGCGCCGGAGAATCGGCGCGGCCGGGCACCTGCCCCTCGTACAGGCTCTTGTAATGGAGGCGACTCGACAGGGCCTCCTGCACCATGAAGCTGAGCATCACCGCGAGCGCGCCCGCCACGAGCAGCTCGAAGCCCGAGGTCATCTCGGTGACGAAGAACAGGGTCGCGAGCGGCACGCGCGCCGCGCCGGCGAACACCGCCGCCATGCCCACCAGCACGAACGGGGCCACCGGCAGCGCGAAGAGCTGCGCGAAGGCGGCGCCGAGCATGGCGCCGACGTACAGCGTGGGCGCGAAGACGCCGCCCGAGCCGCCCGAGGAGACCGTGAGGCACAGCCCGACCACCTTCGCGGCCACCAGCCCGAGCAAGAGGCGCGTCGCGAGCTGCCCGTCGATGGCGTGCTGGATCCAGCCGTAGCCGCCGCCGAGAACCTGCGGCACGAGGAGCGCGAGCAGGCCGAGCCCGAGCCCGCCCAGCGCAGGCCGGAACGCCGCCGGCAGCGGCAAGGCACGGAAGGCGTCGCGCGTGCGGTAGAAGGCCGTGGGCAAGCCCGCCGCCACCACCCCGCCGGTCACGCCGAGAAAGGCGTACCACGCGTAAGCGCCGAGGTGCGGAGGCTCGAGCGGCGGGATGTCGAACAGCGGGTGCCAGCCCACGAAGAGACCGTTGAGCGCGTACGCCGCGATGGACGCGAGCATCGTGTAGAAGAGCGCGGCCGCCTCGAACTCGATCGTCTGGTAGAGGACCTCCACGCCGAAGATGGCCGCGCCCACCGGCGAGCGGAAGATGGCCGAGAGCCCGGCCGAGACGCCCATGAGCAACAGCATCCGCCTCTCGCGGTCGGATCGCTTGAGCCACGTCGCGTAGACCGACGCGAGCCCTCCCGTGATCAGCGCGGTGGGCCCCTCGTAGCCGGCCGACCCGCCCGAGCCGATCGTGATGGCCGATGCGATCGTCTTCACGATCGGCACGCGGGCGCGGATGAAGCCGCCGCGCTGGTGGAACGCCCGCACGGCCACGTCGGTGCCGTGCCCTTCGGCCTCGGGCGCCCAGGTATAAACCAGCCAGCCCGAGAGCAGCCCGCCGAGCGTGGTGGCCACGGGCACGAGCCAGAGGCCGTGCGGACCGATGTGCTCCGTAGGCGGTTCGCCCCGCGACGCCAGCCCTGGCGGCACGTAGCCGGCCAGCCCGGTGAGCAGCAGGCGCTGCACGAGGTGGACCGACCAGTCGAAGCCGCGCGCCGCGAGCGCGCCGGCCACGCCGATCATCAGCGCCTCCAGCGTCAGCCGCCGCTGCTGTGAGTTGGCGCTCGCCACGGGCGGGCGTCAGGGCCTGGGCAGGTGAACCACGAGAACCGGGCAGGGGCAGAGGCGGACCGCGCCCTCGGCCACGCTGCCCATGAGGACGCGCTTGAGGCCGGTGCGACCGTGGCTGCCGACCACCACGAGCTCGGCCCCCTGCTGGCCGGCGAGCTGCGCGATCTGGTCCTGGGGAGGGCCGTAGAGCGTGACGCTGGTGGTGACGGGCACGCCGGCCTTCCGGACGCGCTCCGCTTCGCCTTCGAGCTGGGCCTTCGCGTTCGCGGTGAAGGCGGCTTCGCCGCCGGCGTCCGGCGGCTGGCCGGGCTTGCCCGGCTTCCCGGCGTCGGTGGCGAGCGAGACGACGTGGAACAGGACCAGGCTGCCGCCGGATCGCAGCGCGAGATCCGCGGCGACGTCGGCGGCCACCGCCGCCTGCGGGCTGAAGTCGGTCGCGACGACGATCTTCTTGGGCGAAAAGCTCATGAGGGATCTCCCGGTGGGACAGAAACTAGTTACCAGCGCCCGCCTCCGCCGTCACCGGGTATCGCGCTCACTCGTCGTCGTGTTCCTTCTCGGGCTTCTTGCCGCTCGCGTACTCCTTGAGCCGGTACTGGATCTTCCGCACGCTGATGCCGAGCACCTCGGCGGCGCGCGTGGTCGAGCCCCCCACCATCTCGAGCGTCTTCAAGATCGCCTCGCGCTCGATGTCGTAGAGCGAGGCGCCGGGGATGAGGCCCTTGCCGTCGCCGCCCACGTCGTGCGCCGGGCGCGGGCCGCGCAGCGTGGCGGGGAGGCTGTCGGCCGTCAGCTCGTGGTCCTTCGCGAGCACCACGGCGCGTTCGATCACGTTCTCGAGCTCGCGCACGTTGCCGGGCCACGAGTGCGCGAGCAGCGCGTTGAGCGTGCCGGGCGCGAGGCCGTCGATCTTCTTGCCGTACGCGGTGCAGTACTTGTCGAGGAAGTGGCTCACCAGCGCGGGGATGTCGCCCTTGCGGTGGCGCAGCGGCGGCAGGGTCACGCTCACCACGTTGAGGCGGTAGAACAGATCCTCGCGGAAGCGGCCCGCCTTCACCTCGGCGGCGAGGTCCCGGTTGGTCGCCGCGACGATGCGCACGTCGACCTTGAGCGTCTCGGTGCCGCCCACGCGCTCGAACTCGCGCTGCTGGAGCACGCGCAGCAGCTTCACTTGGAGGGCCGGCGTGATCTCCCCGATCTCGTCGAGGAAGAGGGTGCCGCCGTCGGCCAGCTCGAAGCGGCCTTCCTTGCGCGCGATGGCGCCGGTGAAGGAGCCCTTCTCGTGCCCGAAGAGCTCGCTCTCGAGCAGGGTCTCGGTGAGGGCAGCGCAGTTCACTTTCACGAAGGGTTTGCCGCTGCGCGGCGACTCCTCGTGGATGGCCTGGGCCACGAGCTCCTTGCCGGTGCCGGACTCACCCAGGATCAGGACCGTCGCGCGGGTCGGGGCCGCCTGCTTGATGACGTCGAAGACCGACTGCAGCTCGGTGGAGTCGCCGATGATGTTGTGGAAGCGAAAGCGCTCCTGGACGCGTGCGCGCAGATTTTTCGCCTCGATTTGCAGGCGGCGCTTTTCTAGCGCCTTCTCGAGGACGACTTTCACCGCCGCGAAATCGAGCGGCTTCAAGAGGTAGCTCTCGGCGCCCTCGCGCATGGCGTCGACTGCCGATTCGATGGTGCCGAAGGCGGTCATCACCACGAACACCGCATCGGAGCCTTCCTCGCGGGCCTTGTGCAACATGCCGATTCCATCGAGCTTCGGCATGCGCACGTCGGTGAGCACCGCGGCCGGGCCGAAGCTACCGAGCCGCGCCAGCCCCTCTTCCCCGTCGGCGGCCTCGGCGACGTCGTAGCCTTCTTCCGAGAGCAGGGTCTTGAGACCGGCCCGCGCATTTGCCTCGTCGTCGACCACCAGGATTCGTTCTTTGGCCATGCTGCTTGAGCGTAGCAAACGACGTGCCCGTACTGCGAGTACCGATTGTGGCATGCAGCAGACCGGAATCAGGACGGAAAACGGGGAAAAGGAAGCGAGGCCCTGCCTGCGGCCCTGGCAGAAGCCGCGCGGTCGCGAGCTGCCGTGCCGGCCGATCAGCGGACGATCAGGATCGGCTTCTCGCAGATGTGGGCGAGACGGTCCGAGACGCTGCCGAGGAGCACGCGGGCCGCAGCGTTCCGGCCCCGGCTGCCGACCACGACGAGGTCGAAGGCCTCCTTGTCGGCGATCTTGGCGACCGTCTCGGCGGGGGGGCCATGCGCGAAGATACGCTCCACGTGCAGGCTGCCCGCTTCGAGCCGATCCGCCGCGGCGCGCAGCAGCTTTTCGGCCGCCTTCTCCTGGTCGCCGAGCAAGGAGCCCACGTCGAAGCCATACGTGTCGGGCGGAATGAGCAGGGGCGGGATCACGTGGATCAGCGTGAGGGTGCCGCCGAAGCGCCCAGCGACGTCTGCGGCCATCTTGGCCGCCCGCTGCGATTCATCCGAGCCATCGACCGCCACCAGGATCTTCTTCATTGCAGGCCTCCTGTTGCCACCGGGAACTGAGTGAGCATGCTCCGTGCCAAGCGTTGCTGTGGCGCAAGCCCTCGACGCCTGGCGCGCGTCTTGCGCCGCGAAGGGGCCCGGGGCGCGAAAACTGCATGAGTCCCCCCCTCGGATCCCGAGGATTGGCTCGTCACCGCTTGGCATCGTTCCTGCGATGCGCAGATTGAGGAGCTTGCCAATGAACCTCATCGTCGTAGCCATCGATGGATCCGAGCCGTCGCGACGGGCGGAGGCCCTGGCCGCGGAGATCGCCGGGAAGATGGGCGCGCGTCTGCTGTTACTCCACGTCGTCGAGCCCATCTGGGTCCCGGTCGGGGACTTCGGGCAGGAGACGCCGGTGCTGCAACAGGAGATCGAAAAGGATTCGCGCAAGCTGCTCGAGACCGAGGCGGCGCGGCTGTCCCAGGGTGGCCAGGCCGTCGAAACCCTGAGCCTCGACGGCGCGCCGGCCCTGGCCATCGTGGACGTGGCCCAGGCCCGCAAGGCGGACCTGATCGTGATGGGCAGCCGCGGGCTGGGATCGGTGCGGCGCTTCCTGCTCGGCAGCGTGGCCGATCGCGTGCTCCACGTCAGCGAACGGCCCGTGCTGGTGGTGCACTGATGGCGGCCGCGCCTCTAGGAGGCAGCCTCGTCGCCGTCGGCACCGACGGCTCGGAGGGCGGCCGGCGCGCCGTGTCCTTTGCCGCGGGGCTCGCGGACGCGCTGCAGGCGAAGCTCGAGATCGTTTTCGTGGCGCGCGGGCCTCCGGCCGCCACGGGCGAGGGGCCGATCGACGCAGGGCAGCAAGCCAAGGGCGAGGACATCCTGCAAGGCGAGCTCGATCGGCTCCGCTACCTGGGCCTGCACGCCACGAAGCGCTTGCTGTCCGGCGATCCCGCCGAGGCGCTGGCCGACCACGCGAACCGCAGCCCCGAGGTCGGTCTCCTGGTCATCGGCCGACGGGGCGCGGGTCCCCTCGTGCGGGCGCTCGCCGGCAGCGTCGCCTCCCGCATGGCCCACCTCACGCAGAAGCCTCTCGTGATTGTTCCTTAGAAGGAGAACAAAGCCATGGACGAGACAGAGACGGTGTTGCCCGATCCCTTCAGCGCCAAGCGCGCGCTGCTGGCCCGGCGCCGCCTCCTCGGCGGCCGCTTCGCGACGCACGAGGAGGAGGCCGAGGTGCCACCGCCGGACCGGGACGAAGAGGCCGAGTACATGACGCGGGCCGTCGACTACGAGCTCTCCGAGCATGATCGGGAGGAGATCGCCGAGATCGACCGCGCGCTCGCCCGCATCGACCACGGCCGCTGGGGCCGGTGCGAGGTGTGCGGCGGAGAGATCGATCCGGACCGGCTGATCGCCCTGCCGGAGGCGCGCGATTGCCTGCGCTGCGCGGTGCGGCGCGATCACCAGTTCGTCTGACGAGGCGCGCCATGGCCACGATCGACCTGCTCACCCGCCTCCACCAGCCGGTGTCGTCGATCATGCGCCGCGAGGTGATCTCCGTCGGCGAGGAGCTCGGCGCCCAGGAGGCCGCCCGGCTGCTCGTCGAGCGGGACATCTCCGGCCTGCCCGTCGTGGACGGCGAGCGGCACCCGATCGGCGTCTTCTCCCGAACGGACCTCCTGCGCGACGAGCTGGCCCAGGGCGGCCCGGGCGCCGACGCGACCGTCGGGGATCTGATGACCCCGCTCTCCTTCTCGCTGCCGGAGACCGCCTCGATCTCGCAGGCGGCGGCGCTCATGTGGTTCGAGCACGTCCACCGCCTTCCGGTCGTCTCCTCCGACAACCGGGTGGTCGGCATCGTCACGCCGATGGACGTGCTGCGCTTCGTGGCCGAGCTGGATGGCTTCCGCACGCCGCCGGCCCTCCCGCAGCCGTAGCGGCGCCAGCTCCCGGACGGGCCGGGCCTCAGGCCGCTGCCCACATTCGCTCGGCCAGGAACGCCGTACTGCCGATCGCTCCAGCCAGCACCTCCGGCGTGAGCGATGGCGACAGCGAGGGGAGCACCAGGAGCTGCGCCTCGATCCAGAGGCCCGCGAGGATTCCTGCCGCGCACACCGAGAGGACCGAGGCGTGCCGCTTGCCCTGCTCGCGCAGCAACAGAAAGAACGGCGCCACGAAGACGAGCGCCGCCGCCGCGAGGCCCAGCGAGCGCCAAGGGTTCACGAGGCGGGCGAGCACGAAGCCCGTCTCCTCCGGCAGATCGCCGTACCAGATGACGAGGGTCTGCACGAACGTGAGATAAGCCCAGAAGACCGCGAGCCCGAAGAGGAGCTTGCCGACGTCGTAGCGGAGCCCCGTATCGCCGGGCCGACGCACCGCCGCCAGCGAGGCCGCTGCCGTGCCGCCGAGGAAGCCCCCCATGAAGAGGTAACCGCCGAGCATCGGATCGACCCATTCGCGATCGAGGGCCATCACGAAGTCGGTGGCCCAGAGCGTCATCACGGCGACGTAGACGAGCAGGAAGACGACCGCCCCGGTCGCCGGCGCGCTGCGGGGAGCGCGCGCCTGCCGCAGGGCCAGGAGGAAGAGGACCGCTCCGGCAATCAGCTCGCGGGCGGCGAAGGAAGGGTAGTTGAGCCACCAGCGCCGCTCCGGGGAGACGACGCCGTGCACCCACGGCAACCAGCGCGGTCCCGCGGCGACGAGCGCGACGAGCACCGCGAAGCTCCACGGCAGGAAGGACACGACCCTTCGCACCAGGGGCAGCAGGTCGTCCGCCCAGCGGGCGCCCACCACGCGGGTCGCGGCCGAGAGCACCACGCAGCCCAGCACGACACCCGTGGCGAAGAGCCACGAGGCGGCGACGGCGCCCCAGGCCGCCGGCGAGGCGAAGACGGCCCAGCCGGCCAGCGCCAGACCGGCGAGGCCCACGGGAATCGTGGCGCGCTTCATGGGGTGCCTCCGTCGGGTATCGGCGTCGTCGCCTGGAGCCAGCGGACGTAGTTCACCAGGTCCCACCGGTCGTGCACCGTGAGCCCCTCGCGCTGGGAGGGCATGGCGCGCCCTCCGAGGGTGAGCGTCGCGAAGAGGAAGCCGTCGGAGCGGCGCCGGATCGACGGAAAGCAGACGTCCGGCGCGGGCGGAAACTTCGTGGAGATGGGCCCATTGCCGTGCCCGCTGGCGCCGTGGCAGGCGACGCAGCGCGTCTCGAAGAGGCGCTTGCCCCGGGCGACCGAGGCCGGGTCGCGCGGCAGCGGATTCTCGAGATCGTCGAGGTCCTCGCGCTCCTCCGCGACGATGCGTCCCTGCACCGGGACCGAGTCCTCCGGCTCGGGTCGCGGCGCCGCCTGCGGCCGCAACGACGGCTGGTACCACATGTCCGTGCGCCAGTCGTTCTGCGCGCAGCCGGCGGCGAGCGCGAGCAGCAACCCGGCGGCGAGGTCACGGCTGGACACGTTCGACCTCCACGGCACCAGCCGCCCGGAGCACGGCGTCGCAGTCGACACCCACCGGTGCTTCCGGGACGAAGACGCCCACGCGGTCGCCTGCGAACGCGGGGCGCGGGGGCAACGGCCTCTGGCCTCGCTCCCTGGCGGCGCTCCAGAGGACGGCAGCCAGGTTCGTGAGCGCACCGATCAGGACCGCGCACTCGAACGCGATGACGGTGTGAGGTACCCAGGCGACGGGCGGCCGGCCGCCGATGTCGAGAGGCCAGTCGAGCGCCGTCCAGCCGGCGAACAGGTAGCCGAGGCAAGCGCCCAGGAGCGCGCCGCCGAACGTCACGAAGCCGAGCTTGCTGGGGCCGCGGCCGAGCGCGCGCTGGACGTCTTCGTACGGCGCCGGCATGCCCGCGCGTACGTCCTCGGCGCCGGCCGCCCGCAGGGCCTCGATGGCCCGCGCCGCCTGCTCGGGGGCGGCGAACAGGCCGAGCCAGCCGGGTTCACGCGGCATGGGCCACCTCCGCGGCGGTCGCCACGCCTTCGGCTTCCGTGTGCGCGCCCTCCTTGATCTCGGCCACCGAGACCGATGGCAGGACCTTCACGAAGATGAGGAACCAGAAGAAGAACCAGCCGAAGGATCCGAGCGTGATGCCGACCTCGTAGAGCGACGGGTGGTACGTCCGCCACGTGAAGGGATCCTGGTTGTGCGAGAGCGACGTGGCGATGATCACGAAGCGCTCGAGCCACATGCCGATGTTCACGGGCACGCAGACCCACAGGAGGCCGGCGGCGCTGCGGCGGATGCGTCCCACGAAGAGGAGAAGCGGATTCACGCAGTTGCAGAAGACCATCACCCAGAAGAGCGGGGCGTAGCTCCCCAGCGCCCGGTACGCGAAGGTCGACCGCTCCACGGCGCTGCCCCCGAAGGCGACCGTGAAGTACTCGGTGGCATACGAGTAGGCGACGATCAGCGAGGTGAGGAGCACCAGGCGGGCGAGCATGTCGAGGTGGTGCGGCGTGATCAGATCCTCGATCCCGAGCGCCTTGCGCAGCGGGATCAGGAGGGTGATGACCATGGCGACGCCGGAGAAGATGGCGCCCGCGACGAAGTAAGGGGCGAAGAGCGTCGAGTGCCAGCCGGGCAGGATGGCCATCGCGAAGTCCCAGGACACGACGCTGTGGACGGAGACGACGAGCGGCGTCGCGAGCGCGGCAAAGAAGAGGTAGCCCCGGCTGAAGGCGCGCCACTCGCCGTCGCCGTTGCGCCAGCCCAACGACAGTGCCCGGTAGAGCGCGCGGCGCCAGCCGGAGACGCGTGCCTTCAGCGCCGCGACGTCGGGAATCATGCCGACGAAGAGGAAGACGGCGCTGACGGTGAAGTAGGTGGAGACGGCGAAGACGTCCCACACGAGCGGCGACTTGAAGTTCACCCAGAGCCCGCGCTGGTTCGGGTACGGGAAGAGCCAGTAGCAGAACCACGGGCGGCCGAGGTGCAGGATGGGGAACAGGCCCGCGGTCGTCACCGCGATCACCGTCATCGCTTCCGCGGCGCGGTAGACCGCGGTCCGGAAGCGGGCGCGGAAGAGGAGCAGGATGGCCGAGATGAGCGTCCCCGAGTGGGCGATGCCGACCCAGAAGACGAAGTTCGTGATGTAGACGCCCCAGCCGTTGGTGTTGGAGAGGCCGGTCACGATCATGCCGCGCCGGATCTGCTCCGACCAGCACCAGCCGCCCACGGCGGCGGCCGCGCCCGAGAGTGCGATGAGCAGCCAGTGCGCCCAGCCCGGCGGGGCAAAGCTGCGGAGCACCGCCGCTTCGACGTCCGGAATACGGCGCGCGCTCATGGCTTGCCTCCGTCGTCGACCCGCGCGAGGTACGTGATCGCGGGCTGCGTGTTCTGATCGGCCATCACGTGGTAGCCGCGGCCGGCGGCCGAGGCGCGGCTCACCCGCGACCGCGGGTCGTGGAGATCCCCGAAGACGATCGCCTGCGCCGGGCAGGTCTGCGCACACGCCGGAACGACGTCGCCGTCCTTCAGCGCCCTCCCCTCGTCCCGCGCCTGGTTCTCGCCGTAGCGGATGCGCTGCACGCAGAAGGTGCACTTCTCCATCACGCCCTTCTCGCGCACGGTGACGTCGGGATTGAGGCGCATCGGGATGGGATCGGGCCAGTCGTGGTCCGAGTAGTTGAAGACGCGCACCTTGTAGGGGCAGTTGTTGGCGCAGTACCGCGTGCCGACGCAGCGGTTGTAGACCTGCGCGTTGAGCCCCTCGGGGTTGTGGTAGGTCGCCTCCACCGGGCAGACGGTCTCGCACGGGGCCTCGCCGCACTGCTGGCAGAGCATGGGAAGGAAGGAAGCGCGCGCCGAGGCCGCCGCCGGCGTCTCCAGGTAGCGCTCGAGGCGGATCCAGTGCATGGAACGGCCCCGCGCGAGCTGATCCGGCCCCACGGTGGCGAGGTTGTTCTCGGCGTAGCAGGCCGCCACGCAGGCCTCGCAGCCGGTGCACTTGTCGAGGTCGATGGCCATCCCCCAGCGGCGCTGGCCGGACGGCTGCTCGGGGTAGATCGACAGCCGGTGGTGGGACCCCTCCAGCTTCGCGTCGAGCGCCGGGACGGTGCGCGCCAGCTCCCGGCCGAGCTGGCGCGGCGAACCCTCGAGCTTGGGCAAGGGGGCGCTGCGGCCGGTGCGCTCGAGGCGAACCCGCGAGGTCACGAAGGCGCGGCCACCGCCGAGCGAATCGACCGCGGGCGGCAGGAGCCGCAGAGCCTCGGCCGAACCGGCGGAGACGGCGACGACTCCCTCGGCGAGCCCCGGCCAGACGTAGACGGGCAGCTCCGCGCTGCGCTTGCCCACGGTGGCGCGCACGACGTCCCCCTCGACGACGCCGAGCTTCGCGGCGTGGGCGGGCGAGAGGGAGAGCGGCGTCGCCCAGGCCACGGTCGTCATCGGATCGCCGATCTCCTGTAGCCAGGGCTTGTCCGCGGAGCGGCCGTCGTAGCGGAGGGGATCCGGCGCGAGCGCCAGGATGGGCCACGCCGCGTCGCCGTCGAGAGACGGAGCCTTCTGCCGGCGCAGCGCGTCGAGCGCGCCCCGCTGCCAGGCGGGGGTCACGGGCTGGCGCTCGCTGAAGAAGCCTCCGTGCTGCTGCCCCTCGCGGACGGCCGCCAGCAGGTCGCCGGAGCGGTTCTCCTCGAGCATCGCGTGGTCCGAGGCCCGGTCGCGCCAGTACTCCTCGAAGCTCTTGAAGGGGAACTCTTCTGCGGCGAGCCCGAGCCGCTCGGCGATCCCGAGCAGCACGTCGCCCGAGGACTTCGTGTCGTACAGCGGCCGCAGGGCCGGCTGCCCGAGGCCCAGGACGCCCTTGCGCACGAACGCATCGGTGAACGCCTCGAGCGCGTGGTGCTCCGGCAGCAGGTACGTGGTGTGCGCGGAGGTGGCCGTCCGCCGCGTCGACACGCAGGCCGAGAGCGGTACCTTCTCGAGCGCCTCGGCGAAGCCGAGCTCCCCCGGCAGCGTGGCCACCGGATCGGCGCCCAGGATCAGCAGGGCCCTCACCTTCCCGGCGCGCATGCGCGCGGTGAGCCGGCGCATCTCCTCGAAGCCCGCCGGCTGATCGAGCGCGGGGTCCAGACCGTAGAGGACCGTGGTCGCGCCGTCGCCGATGACGCCGGTCTGCGTCAAGGCCCGCGCCGCGCTCGTCCCGTGGTTGCCGAGAAGCTCGTTGAGGAGCGTCACCGCGAGCGCGGCCGCCGTCGCGTCGGCAGCGCTCGCGAGAGGGGCGGGCGGCAGCACGACCGAGCTCCTCGCGTCCAGGAGCCGTCGACCGAGCCGCGCGAGCGACCCAGCCGGAAGGCCGGCGTGCTTCTCGACGACCGCCGGATCGTGAGGCGCGAGGAGGTCGGCGAGCGCGGCCGGCCCCTCCGGCGGAAGCGTGCCGCGCGGATGCTCCGCCACGATGCGGCAGAGCGCCAGCGCGATCTGGCGCTCGAATCCCGGCGCGGCCGCGAGCCAATCATCGGCGGCCGCGGCGGTCAGCGTGAGCTGCGGACCTACGAAGACGAGGCGGGCGCGTCCCCCCGGGGCGCTGCGCGCCTGCGAGAGCATGCGGGCATGCTCGACGGGCGAGAGCCATCCTTCGAGGAAATCGGCGCCCAGCGAGACGATGAGCGACGCCCGATCGAGCCGGTAGACCGGCACTTCCTCGAGGCCGAAGGCCAGCTGCGAGGCGGCGCGGATCGCGGCGGGGTCGAAGGGCTCGTAAACCAGCCGCTCGGCCTGATCGCCGAAGGCGCGGGTGAAGGCCTCCTGCAGCGCGCCGAGGCTACCCGGCTGGGCGCTGCTCAGCAGCACGACCTCCGAGCCCTTCGGAGGCGTCCGCATCGCCCCGGCGATCTCGTCGAAGGCCTGCTGCCACGCCGCGGCCTCCAGGACGCCCGCCGCGTTGCGTCGCATCGGCCCGCGCGGGCGCGCCGGATCGTAGAGCCCTTGGATCGCCGCCTGCCCGCGAGCGCACAGCGCGCCCTGGTTGATCGGGTGCTCCGGGTTCCCCTCGAGCTTGATCACCCGCCCCTCGCGCGTCTTCGCGGTCACGCCGCAGCCCGCGGGGCATTCGCGGCAGATCGTGCGGTAGAACGTGGGCTGGCCCGGGATGCCGTCCTCGGGCGGGTTGAGGAGCGGGATCAACGTGTCCGTGCCGTGGCGGGGCGAGCACGCGGCCGCCCCCGAGGTCGCGCCGACGATCTTGAGGAACTGCCTGCGGCTCACGCCCTTGGAGTCAGCGCTCAAAGGCATCTCCTACTTGTGGCAGACCAGGCAGTCCGTGGCCGGGGCATGGTTCTCCTTGTGGCACTGCACGCACCAGCCCATGGTGAGGGGCGAGACCTGCGTCACGATCTGCATCGTCTCGACGGGGCCGTGGCACTTCTGGCACGCCACGCCCGCCAGCACGTGGCGCTCGTGGCTGAAGTAGACGTGATCCGGCAGGCGATGAACCCGGTTCCAGGCGACCGGCTGCCCGGCTTCGTAGGCCTTCGCGAGCGCCTTCACGTCCGGCTTCTCCTTGTCGACGAAGCGGTGGCAACCCATGCACTTGTCGATCGTCGGGATGCCCGCGGCGGTCGAGTGGTCCGCCGAGGTGTGACAGGTGAGGCAGGGAATCTGGTACTTGCCCGCGTGGATCCGGTGATCGAAATGGAACGGCTGCTCCGGCGGAAGCACCTGCACGACCGAGGGCCCGGCGCCAGGCGCCCCCCCGGAGGGCTGCGGCTCCCGCTGGGAACCGCAGCCTGCGAGCACGAGAGCGCTGGCAACCCCCGGGAGCCACCCGTTCATCGGCTAGAGCTCGATGTCCAGATTCGCGCTTCCGGCAACCGTCACGGGAAAGTCCTTCTTGCGGTCCTTCTTCTTGACCGACTTTCCCATCACGCGAACCTGGTAGTCGCCGTCCGGCACGCCCTTGATGGTGTAGCCGCCGTCGGCCGCCGTCGTAGCGAAGTAGGGGTTCTGCAGCACCAGGATGTAGCCCTCCATGTCCGGGTGGAGGCTGCAGAGCTGCGTGTACAGCCCCGGGTCGCCGAAGAGCTGCTTGCGGGTCTGGCCGGGGCTGAAGGTCCCGAGGTTGTAGCCGGCGCCGTCGGGGCTGAAGACGTTGTGGGCCACCTTGTCGCTGTTCTTGAACTCGACCGTCGTGCCGGCGAGGACCGGCAGGACGAACGGGAGGAACGCCATGTGCTTCTGGTCCATCGCCACGGGCTTCTCCGGTGGCGCGAACTGGCCATCGGCCTTCACGACGTAGACGACGATCCCGCCCGCGCCCTTGCTGGCGGTGACCTTGCCGGTGATCTCGCCGGCCAGCGCGGGCACGGCGAGGGTGAGAGCTGCGAGGGTGGCGAGGGTACGCATCGGGGTCTCCTGTCGGGGTGGCTGCTGCGTTAGAAGGCGTACCGGAGGTTCGCGGTGATCGTTTCGAATTCGGTGCCGGTGCTCGCGTTCGCGTTGGTCTGCAGCGGGAACGCGATGACGCCGCCCGCGCCTCCCCAGCCGCCCGGCGGCGCGCCGTTGGCCTCGTCGACCTCGGCCACCAGCTGCACCACCACGTTGGGTCGCACCACGAAGTTGAGGGCCGGCAGGTAGCGCACCAGCGTGGGCGTCGACCAGAGCATGAAGTTCGGATCCTGGGTGCCGTCGATCTGCGTGTACTCGACGCGAAGGGCCGGGATGAACCAGGGCCACACGACGTAGGACGCCTCGCCCCACGCGGTGACCGACGACACCGCCGCCCCGGTCGAGTCGGGGTGATTGTGCATCTGATCGAAGGCGCCGAGCGTGAGCCCGAACGAGCCGAGCTGGCCGCGGAGCGCGCCACCGAGCGTCAGCGCCGTGTCCAGGTCGCGGTTGCCCAGGTCGTCGTTGAACGTGGACTCGGAGTGGTAGGCGAAGACGTCGGCGGTGAGCGAGGTCTCGGCCCAGGGGTTCGAGCTGGCCTGCCCGGCCCCCTCGCCGTCGAGTCGCATGCCGCCGACCTTGAAGCCGAGGTGCCCGTAGACGTCGGCGGACGAAGGAACGACGGTGAAGCCGTTGGATCCGGCGAAGTCGTTGGTGCCGGAGTTCAGGCCGACGGAGTAGTCGAAGCGGCCGGCGACGGTGCCGTTCAGCTCGATCGTCGCCAGCTCGTTGATGCCCGGCGTGAAGCTTCCCGTGGCGCCCACCATCGATGGAAGCGTGATCTCCGGGACGTACCCGTCGACGACGTAGCTCGAGTGGTTGTCGAAAGAGGTGAGCGTGGGAAAATTCTTCCCGGCCAGGAGGTTGAACACGTGCGGGCCCACCGCGCTCGAAAGGATGTCGTCCCAGATGAGGTAGCCGCGCTCGATGTCGACGGGCTGCGAGGGATCGGTGCTCAGCGTGACCTCACCGAAGAACGAGAGCGAGTTGTTGAAGGTGCCGCCCGTCCAGATGTGCGCCTCCGCGATCAGGTTGCTGAGGTCGAAGTAAGGGGTCGTCAGGGTCGCGCCGTTCGCGCCGTTCTGCGTGCCCGCGCTCGAGGCCGTGGCCGACGAGCCTGGGATCGGGGCGAGGGTGGCGTTGCCGATGAAGCCGAACGCGATCGGCACCGAGTCGGGGATCACGTCCGGCCAGACGGCGTTGGGGAAGACCTTCTTGTAGGCGTCGCTCCCCATCTTCACCATCTCCTGCTTGATGGCGTCGCTGTCGTCGCCCGGAAAGCGAAAGCCATTCCGTCGGAAGGCTTCACCGAAGGGATTCAACGCAGGCCAGGCAGTGTGGCAAGTGGTGCAACTCGTCTGGTACTTGCGAGCGAACGCGGGGACCGCCTCCGCCGGTCCCGCCCACGCCAGGGTATTCGCAACGGTCAGGACGATGAACGCGGCCTTGCGCATGTGGAACCTCCGTTGGAGGCGCAACATCGCAAGGCACGTGCCCGAATCGAGCCACACACTTTCAAGGAGTTATCGCTTGCTCGGCGAAGACTCTGCATGCGGCGCCGCCGAGGCGAAGGATCTGCGCGGATGGGTGCAGGATTTCGACGGGCCGAAAGACGAAAAGTTCCACGCAACTACTGGCCCCGTCCGGTGGAACGGGGACACCCCAGCCGGCTGGCACACCGATTGAAGACGACCAAGCGCAAGGAGGCTTTCTGCCATGACCGTGAGTCACAACGAGCTGGGGCGCGAGGTGGTCGTACATTTCGAAGGCGAGGTGGCCGACCGGGAGGCCATCGAGCTCCCGGAGCTGGTCAAGTCGTTCCCGAAGGACGAGACCGTGGTGCTCGACTTCCGCGGCGTCCGGCGCATCGGCGCCATGGCTTCGGCGCTGCTCATCCCGGCGATCGCTTCGCTGCACGGGCGGGCCGTGCGGGCGTTCGGCCTGGCGATGATGGATGCCGATCTGGCGCGCCTCTGCGGCGCCGCGGCCTGAAGCTTGGCCTCGGCCATCGAGGACGGCGACTGGCTCGCCGCCGAGCGCCGGCGGCTCGTCGACGCGTGGATCGCCGGACGCGGGATCACCGATGCCCGCGTGCTGGCAGCCATGAAGGAGGTGCCCAGGCACGCCTTCGTACCGGTGGAGCTGCGCGATCGCGCTTACGAGGACGCGCCGTTGCCGATCGGCCTGGGGCAGACGATCTCGCAGCCCTACGTGGTCGCGCGCATGGCCGAGGCGCTGGAGTTGCAGGGTCACGAACGCGTGCTGGAGATCGGCACAGGGTCCGGCTACGCCGCGGCCGTGCTGGGACGCCTGGCCCGGGACGTCCACACGGTGGAACGGTTCGACGAGCTCGCGACGGGCGCCTCGCGCTGCCTCGCGGCGATCGGCTGCACGAACGTGCACGTCCACGTGGGCGATGGCTCGCAGGGCTGGCGGAACGCCGAGCCTTACGACGCCATCGTGGTCGCCGCCGGCGGCCCGCGCCTTCCCTGGGAGCTCTTGCGACAGCTCGCTCCCGGCGGCCGGCTCGTCATGCCCGTGGGCGAGCGCGAGGGGCAAGTCCTGGTGCGCGTCCGGCGGACGCCGTCCGGCTTCGAGCGCGAGGACCTCGAGATGGTTCGCTTCGTTCCGCTGGTGGGCGTGGAGGGCTGGCCCGAGGACGAAGGCCGCTCGCCGGTCGCCCCCCCTCGAAACGCGGCCGTTCCGCAGCTCCTGCGGGAATGCGGCGAGCCCATCGACGACATCGACGAGGTCCCGCTCGACTCGCTGCTCGACCGCATCGGCGACGCCCGCGTGGTGCTCCTCGGTGAAGCCACGCACGGCACCTCCGAGTTCTACCGGATGCGGGCCCGCATCACGCGCGAGCTCGTGCTGCGCCGGGGATTCGACGTCGTGGCCGTCGAGGCCGACTGGCCCGACGCCAGCAGCCTGGACCGCCAGGTTCGAGGGCTGCCCCCTTCGGAGCACCGCTTCACGCCGTTCGAGCGCTTTCCTCGCTGGATGTGGCGCAACCGCGAGACGCTGGAGCTCATCGAGTGGCTGAAGGCTTACAACGCCGACCGCCCCCTGCCCCGCCGGGCCTCGTTCTTCGGTCTCGATCTCTACAGCTTGTTCACCTCGGCGCGCGCGGTGATCGCCTACCTGAAGACCGTCGATCCGCAGGCCGCGCAGGCCGCCCTCGCCCGCTATGGTCTGCTCACGCCGTGGCAGCTGGACGGCGCCGCGTACGGCCGCGCCGTGATCACGGGGCGGGCCCGCAGCTGCGAGCCCGAGGTCGTGCAGATCCTCCAGGACATGCTCGCCCAGCGGCTCGCGTACGCGCGCCGCGACGGCTACCGCTGGTTCGACGGCGCGCGCAACGCGACGCTGGTGGTCGACGCGGAGCGCTACTACCGCGAGATGTACCGCGGCTCACGCCAGAGCTGGAACCTGCGCGACCGCCACATGGCGGAGTGCCTCTGGGCCATCCTCGAGGATCGAGGACCCGCCTCGCGCGCGGTCGTCTGGGCCCACAATTCCCACTGCGGCGACGCAGCGGCGACGGAGATGGGTCACCGCGGCGAGATCAACGTCGGCTTCCTGTGCCGGGAGCGGCTGGGCGAACGCGTGTACAACATCGGCTTCGGCACCGACCACGGCACGGTGATGGCCGCGCACGAATGGGACGATCCGGGCGAGGTCGTGCGCGTCCGGCCCGCCCACGCGCTCAGCCACGAGCGGCTCTTCCACGAGACGAGCGTGCCTGCCTTCCTGCTCGCCCTCCGGCAGCCGGTGCGCGACGCCGTCCGCGAGGAGCTGTCGGCGAGCCGGCTCGAGCGCGCCATCGGCGTCGTCTACCGGCCGGAAACGGAAGTGGAGAGCCATTACTTCGAGGCGCAGCTCGCGCGGCAGTTCGACGAGTACGTCTGGTTCGATCGCACCAGCGCGGTGACGCCCTTGCCAGAGGCCGTCGAAGGCCGCGAGGCGGCCGCGCCCATCCCACCCGAGCCCTGATTCGGTATCGTCCAAAGGAGGAGCATGCCCATGAAGCTGAGCGACGTGATGAAGAAGGACGTGGCGACCTGCCGCAAGACCGACTCCCTCGGCCGGGCGGCCGGCTTGATGTGGGACGCGGCCATCGGCTGCGTGCCGGTGCTGGACGAGAGCGGCCGGCCCATCGCGATGCTGACGGACCGAGACATCTGCATGGCGGTCTACCTCACGGGCAAGATGCCCTGGCAGCTCTCGGTGGAGAGCGCCATGTCGAAAACGGTCGCCTGCGTACGCCGCGATCGGACCCTCGAACAGGCGGCGATGCTCATGCGTGAGCATCGGGTCCACCGGTTGCCGGTCGTCGATCCCGAGGGCAGGCTCTGCGGACTGGTATCGCTGAGCGATCTCGCGACCGCCACCGTCGAGGTCGGCGCCGGTCGCGACAACGCGGACACCGTGGCACGGACGCTGCGTGCGGTCTCGAGCCGCCCCCAGGCCCCCTTGGATGGAGCCACCGCGCCCGAATCGAGCGCGTAGCGGCGCGCACGCCGGCATCGCCACCTCGGCGCCCGGGTGAACCGACGCAAGGTGGGCGATTGCGAAGCCTCCTACTGGAAAGGAACGACGGCCATGGATGCTCTCGATGCCATCTACCAGCGGCGCGCGGTCCGCTCCTACACGGGACAGAAGATCGACCGCGAAACGATGAAGAAGTTGCTGTCGGCGGCGGTCCGCGCCCCGACCGCGGTCCACGAAGAGCCGTGGGCCTTCGCGATCGTGCAGGATCCGGCCCTCCTCCGGCGCATCTCCGACCGGGTCAAGAGCCTCTGGCCCGCTTCTCTCGCCGAACGGCACGGAGCGTCGGCGCTGCCGAGCGCGAGCCACTTCGCCGAGCTGCTGGCGCAGCCGGACTTCAACGTCTTCTACGACGCGCCCACGTTGATCGTCATCTGCGCGCGGCCGATGGGGCCGTTCGTCGAGGCCGACTGCTGGCTGGCCGCGGAGAACCTGATGCTGGCGGCCTGCGCCTCCGGTCTCGGCAGCTGCGTGATCGGTTCAGCCGTGACCGCGCTCAACGCGCCGGAGGTCAAGGCCGAGCTGGGCATTCCCGCGGACGTGGAGGCCGTGGCGCCCATCATCGTCGGCTACCCGCGCGCGACGACGGCCGCCACGCCGCGGAAGGCCCCAGAGATCCTCTCCTGGAAGTGAGCTGCTCACGCAGCAGGTAGCGGGAGAGCGAATTCGAACGCCGTTTCCTCCGGCCGGCTCTCGGCCCAGATGCGGCCCCCGTGCGCCTCGATGATGCCGCGGGCGATGTACAGCCCGAGCCCGAGGCTGCGCGACGGCCCCGACGCGGCGCTGCGCGCACGGTAGTAGCGGCGGAAGAGCTTCGGCAGCTCCTCCGGAGGGATCTGCGGCCCCCCGTTCGTCACGCGAACCTGGGCAGCGTCGCCGCACAGGCGAAGCTCCACGCGAACGGGCTGGTCGCCGCTTCCGTGCTCGACCGCGTTGAGCAGCAGGTTGTCGAGAACCTGCTCGATGCGCATGGGATCGGCCGTCACGGGGGGAAGGCCCCCCGAGGCCGCCAGGCGGAAGACGCGATCGGGGTGCAGCGCCTGCTGCCGCTCCACCGCCTCGCGCACGATCGCGCCGAGATCGCAGGGCCTGGATTCCAGCACGAGGCGCCGCGTCACGATCCTCGAGGCCTCCGCGAGATCCCCGATCATGCGGTCGAGCCTGAGGGCGCCCCGCTGGAGCTGCGCGAGAGCCAGCCGCAACCGCTCCCGGTCGAGAGGCGCGGTGAGGCGCGGCAGCAGCCCGACATAGCTCGTGATCACGTTGAGCGGCTGCCGGAGGTCGTGGGCCACGATCGAGGCCCACTCTTCCCGGAGGCGCTCGGCTTCCTCCCGCTCCTCTTGCCACAACCCGTTGGCGATCCCGACGGCGAACACCTCGGAGCACACGGTGAGCGCTTCCCGCTCGTCGCGACCGAACTCGCGCCCCTGCGGCAGCGCGAGAGTGAGCACGCCGACGAGCCGACCGTGGGCGACGAGCGGAAGCGCGACCAGGCTGTGACAGCCGGTCCGGATCAGCAGGTCCCGGGTCGCCTCCATGCTCGGCGCGAGCGCATCCGTCGAAGAGAAGAACTCCGCCCGACGCTCGGCGGCGGCGTGCGCCGCCGCGAGCGGAGCGTCGAAGGACACCTGGGCGATGGCCGAGGCCAGATCGGCCGGAACGTTGCGGAGACCGAGCAGCTGCAGGGTGCGCCGCTCCTCGTCGGCGCGGTGTGCGTACGCGAAACGGGCACCCAGCGCGGAGACGGTCTGATCGAGAACGACGTCGACGAGCCTCGCCAGGGTCCGCTCTCGAACCACGGCGATGGCGATGGCGGCGACGACCGATGGCTGGAGTTCCGTCACGCCCCCCCACCTTGGCCACGTTTCCCGGCCGTGGCATCCCCTGCGCCCGCCTCGGTCCCGTGTGAGACGGGCCCGCACGAGTCGTACGGGTCCGTCTCCGGCGTCACTGCAGCGGCGCCGACTCGCTCCCGCTCTGCTTGTCGACCACGATCGTGAGCACACCATCCTCGACATTCGCTTCGACTTGAGAAGCGGCGGTGCCGTCGGGAATCGCGAACGACTGCGTGAACCCGATGGCCTCCTCCGTGTCCTCGTCGTCGCCGCCGTCGGCCTCTTCGTCCTCTTCGTGGTAGCCCGACACGGTCAGCTCACCGTCGCCGATCGTGATCTCGATGTCCTCCTCGTCGAAGCCCGCCACGTCGGCGGTGAGCTCGATCCGGTCCTCGGTTTCCGCGATCTGGAACGCGAGGGGCGGCAGCTCCTCGACGTCCGGCGCGGGCGCATCCGACTGGTCTGCCGTGAAGATCATGATCTCAGCCATGGCCTGCTCCTGTTCTTCGGCGGTTGATGCGCCTTCGTCCGGCCTTCGATCCGGTGCACGAAGGCATCGAGCTGCCGCCGCGCAGCCTCGAAGGCCTTGGTGACGGCCAGGTACGCATCCTCGTGCGACGCGATGTCCGGGCCCTCGCGGCCGGCGACCAGCCGCTCGCCAGGAACGGTCAGCTCGACGCGCACACGGAAGTGGCGCCCCTTGCCCTGGCGATGGTGGTGGTTGGGCTCCTCGACTGCCACGGTGCAGCCGACCAGCCGCGGGTAGACCTGCTCCAGCTTCTCGGTCTTGTGTCGGATCCATTCGGACAGCGACTCCGAAGGGGTCATGTTGTGGAAAGTGATCTGCAGCGGTGTCTGCATGGGCAATCTCCTAAATCGTCACGACGGTCCAAGAGAGCAAGAGGCGGGCCAGCCAGAAGCGCCATTTCCGGGGACCGGGCGGTGCACACCTTGCGCCAGCGCCGCCCGCAAGCGCGACGGCTGCGCCCTCGTCAAGGATGGCGAGGTACCCAGCCGGCATCGGTCGGCTCGTACAGCCGCTTGACCGCTGCCCAGGCCACGCGGAAGGCGGTCTGCTCATCCTCCCCGTAGCGCTCCCAGGCATTGTTGAAGGCCTCGCGGTAGATGTCCTGCGCGTGCGGGGGCAGCCTCCGCTGAAGCGCGGCAGGCAGGTCGGCGTTGGTCCGGTAGGGCATCGATCACCCCAGCCTTCCGCCGAAGAGGCGCAACGCGTTCTCTCCGTAAATGGCTGCAATTTCCCGGGCGGGCAGGCCGCTCGCGGCGACGTACTCGACCATCTTCTGGTGACCGTCGCCCCGGTTGAAGGGCACGTCCGTCCCGAGGAGCAACCGCTCCGCGCCCACCGTGTCCCGCGAGCACCGCAGAGCCGGCGCATGTCCGTTGACCGTGTCGTAGTAGAAGAGTCGGGCCTCGGCCTCCGACAGCGCCGGGCGCTGGGGCCCCCAGCCCGCCGGGAGGACGTCGTGGTGGGCGAGGCGTTCCATGAGGAAGGGCACGCACCCGCCCAGGTGGGCCGAGATGATCTTCATTCGGCCGAACCGCTGAGGGGTTCCCGCCTGTGCCAGCTGAAGCAGGCAGAGGGCGTCCTCGAACGGCGCTCCGAGCGACCAGGCGAAGTTGCCTCGCTCCATCGGCGGCGAGTGAAGCGCGGATCCGGAGGGGTGAATGAACAGTGCGGCCTGCCTCCGGTCCAGCTCGGCGAAGAAGCGCTCGAGCGCCGGATCGGCCAGCGGCCTCCCGAGAACCTCGGTGGTGGTGGCGACTCCGGCAAAGCCCAGCTGGTCGAGCGCGCGGCCCGTCTCGGCGATGGCCGCGTCGACGAAGGGCAGCGGCACCGTGGCGAACGCCGCAAAGCGCTTGGGGTGACGCCGAACGATCGCGGCGTACAGATCGTTGACGCAGCGTGCGGCCGCGACGGCTTTCGCCTCCTCGGTGGTGCTCGGGACGGAGAAGGACACGGAGAGGATCTCCTTGTCGACTCCGGCGCGGTCCATCATCGCCAGGCGCTCGCGAATCTCCTCGTCCGAATCCCCTCCGCGCAGCCGGGAGATGAAGCTGGGCCCCGCCGCTCCACCGAAGCCGGCGAGCAGCTTCAGGTATTCCGCCGGGAAGAGATGGGCATGGACGTCGACGCGCATGATCTACCTCCGAACGAAGTTCACGAGGACGATGGGATGCAAGGCTTCGGCCGGTGCCGGCGACGCCGCCTCAACGGCTGAGCGGTGCGGGGCCTTCACGGTCCTTCCAGAGGCGCAGCGAGGCCATGTCCACGAGGCAGCGCGGCGGGTGCAGCGCCAGATCGCACAGCTGGCCGATCGGACAGCCACCGCGACACTCCCCCGGTTCGCAAAGATGGGTCGCCGCGTTGCAGCGCATGGACTCCGGGCACACCGCCCAGCAGGCGTAGTGAGCGGCGTCGTGGTAGATGGCCGCCTCGGCGATCGTCGGGATGGCGACCAGGGGAATCGCGCCGGCCGCCGTCCCCGCGGACGAAGGCCCCCTCGCCGCACAGCCGATCAGGAGGAGCAACCCCAGTACGCGCGAGTCCATGAGGATCAACCCGTCCTTTCCACGCCAGCGCGCGGCGGCGCAACGATCGCCTCCAGCTCCGCGCGCTCCAGCGTCTCGGCCGCGAGCAGGCGCTTCGCGAGCTTCTCCAGCACCAGCCGGCGATCGCGCAGGATCTGGCGCGCCTGCCCGTGGGCGTCCTCGACGAGGCGCCGGATCTCGGCGTCGATGGCGCGACCGGTCTCCTCGCTGTAAGGCCGCGGTGCACCGAACATCTCGACCCGCTCGGCGCCGTCGCCGAACGCGATCGGCCCCAGGGAGTCGCTCATGCCGAAACGGCAGACCATCTGGCGAGCGGTCTCGGTCGCGCGCTCCAGATCGTCCTGGGCGCCCGTGGAGGCGTCCTCGAACACCAGCTCCTCGGCCGACCGGCCGCCGAGCATGACGCAGAGCCGATCCCTCAGCTCCTCGCGGGTCACCAGGTAGCGATCCTGCGTGGGGAGCTGCAACGTCGCGCCCAGTGCCCCGATGGAGCGCGGGATGATGGTGACGCGGTGGACGGGATCCGCATGCTCGACCGAGAGCGCCACGAGGGCGTGACCGGATTCGTGGTACGCCACGCGGCGACGCTCGTCCTCCGTCATGACGAGCCCCTGCTTGCGCAGGCCGAGCTGGATCCGATCGACCGCTTCCTCGAAATCCGCCGCCTGCACGTCCTTGCCGGCGCGGCGCGCCGCCGCCAGGGCAGCCTCGTTCACCACGTTCGCCAGGTCGGCCCCGGACATCCCGGGCGTGCGCCGCGCGACGACCCCTAGATCCACTCCCTCGGCCAGCTTCACCTTGCAGGCATGGACCTCGAGGATGGCCTCGCGCCCGCGCAGGTCTGGCCGATCGACGACCACCTGGCGGTCGAACCGCCCGGCGCGCAGCAGGGCGCGATCCAGGATCTCCGGCCGGTTCGTGGCCGAGAGGATCACCACGCCCCTGCTCCCGTCGAAGCCGTCCATCTCCACGAGCAACTGGTTGAGGGTCTGCTCTCGTTCCTCGTGCGCCGCGAAGCCGCCGGCGACACCCGACCGCGTCCGGCCCACCGCGTCGAGCTCGTCGATGAAGACGATGCAGGGAGCGCGCTGCTTCGCCTGCTCGAAGAGGTCACGCACCCTGGCGGCGCCGACGCCCACGAACATCTGGACGAACTCGGATCCGGAGATGGAGAAGAACGGCACGCCCGCCTCACCGGAGACCGCGCGGGCGAGCAGCGTCTTTCCGGTGCCCGGCGGGCCGACCAGCAGGACACCCTTCGGGGCCCGGGCACCGAGCACCCGGTAGCGCTCCGGTTCCTTGAGAAAACGGACGATCTCGACCAGCTCGGCCTTGGCCTCGTCCACGCCCGCCACGTCGGCGAAGGTCACCCGCTCGCGCTCGTTCAGGTCGTGGATCTTGGCCTGCGATCGGCCGATGGAGAGCGGGCCCGAGCTGCGGCCGGCCGCTCGCGAGAAGAACGACCACATGGCCACGAGGACGACCAGGGGGATGATCCAGCCCACCAAGAAGGCGGTCACGCCGGAAGATTTCTCGATCCGGCCCGACACCTTGACGCCCTTCTCGCGCAGCGTGGCCAGCAGCGCCGGGTCATCGATGCCGGGAAGGCGCTTGGCCGTCACCTCCTGCGGCGCGCTCTCGTCGCCGGCCGGCGTCATCTTGCCGGAGAGGTCGTCGGATCCGATGGCCACTTCCTGAACTCGACCTTGGTCGAGCAGCTGGAAGAACTCCGTGTAGCTGAGGACCTTCGGTGAGGCCTGGTGCGGCCAGACAAGCTGCGAGAGCACGAGCAACGCGAGCGCCAGGACGGCCAGACCTATCGCGGAGAGACGCCTTCTGCCGAAGCTGGGCATTGCAAGCAGGGAGACAGCAAGAGACGTGCCCGCAGCTCGATGAGCTGTCGGGCACCGCAGACTCGTGGCGAACCCTTCGAAGGCGCCTCCCGTCCGCTGCAATTGCTGCACGCAGAGCCGTGCGGCGCAAAGCCTGCAGGCGCGACCCCAGAAATCGTGCGCATCGTGAGGGCACGGAGCTTGCTCTCCCGTCATTCACATGAGGAGGAACACCAACATGCGAATCGCCGATGTCATGAACAAGGAAGTGGCCGAGAGCTCGCCGAGCGAGCACGCCGCCATCGCGTGGGACAAGATGCGTTCACACCACATCCACCACCTCGTCGTGCTCGAGGGTACCCAGGTCGTCGGCGTGCTCTCGGAGCGCGACCTGCATGCCCTCGATCCGAAGGATCGGGCCGAGAAGACCGTCCGCGACCTGATGGACTCCAACCCGGTCACGGTAGAGCCGCAGACGACGCTGCGCGACGCCGCCAACCTGCTGCGTGGCAACGGAATCGGCTGTCTGCCCGTCATGGAAGGCGACCGTCTGGTCGGCATCGTGACCACGACCGATCTGCTGGAGCAGTTCGGCCGCGGTTTTCCCCAGCACGGTGCGGGCGGGCGTTCGCGCGCGGGCCGCGGGCCGAAGAAGGGGTCCGAGGGACGCACGCCGCCGCCGCGGGGGATGCGCTGAGGTCCGCGAAGGCCGGGCACGCTCGTTGCAACATCTACGAGCATGTCCGGCCTCCTCCGCATCGCTTACAAGCTCCTCACGAACGACCGGGGCAAGTTCGTCGCGCTGCTCCTCGGGATCACCTTCTCGGTCTTCTTGATGCTGCAGATGACCTCGATGTTCTCGGGAATCATGCGCAAGGCCTCGTCGATGGTGGCGAACACCGGCGCGCCGGTCTGGGTGATGGATCCCGCGGTGACCAACGTCACGGCCGCCATCCCGATGCCAGACTACGTGCTGGACGCCGTGCGAAGCCTGCCCGGCGTCCGCTTCGCCGTGCCCCTCTACATGGGCATGGGGCTCGCCCGGCTGAAGAGCGGCCTCTACCAGCCCGTCATGGTCATCGGCCTCGACGACACGAGCCTCTACGGCCGGCCCGCTCTCATCGAAGGGAAGATCGAAGACATCTACGCCGAGAACGGCTTCGTGGTCGTGAAGGACGAGGACTACTCGAAGCTCGAGAGCCCCAAGATGGGGACCGAGTTCGAGATCAACGACAACCGCGGTGTCATCGTCGGCATCGCCAAGGTGCCGGCGAGCGGGCTCTTCGGCCTCCCCACGCTGTACACCACGTTCGAGCGGGCCGAGCAGTACATCCCGTCGATGCGCTACACGATCGCCTACCTCTTGGTGCAGCCCAAGACGCCCGCGGACGTGCCGGCGATCCAGAGCGCCGTGCGGGCCCTTTCGTACGAAGCGATCACCGACCAGCAATTCGAAGCCAAGATCAGCCGCTGGTACATGTTCCACACCGGGATGGGGACGAACCTCCTCATCATGACCGCCATCGCCTTCATCGTGGGGCTCTCGATCTCGGGCCAGACCTTCTACACGTTCGTGCTGGAGAACCTCGAGAAGTTCGGCGCACTCAAGGCGATCGGCGCCAAGGGCTACGAGCTCGTGGAGATGATCCTGTTCCAGGTCTCGGCGACGGCGCTCGCGGGGTATGGGCTGGGCGTCGGCTTCTGCTCCGCCCTCATCGCCCTCGCGAAGTCCCGCGTGCCCGATTACGCCTCGGTCATCACCTACGAGAACCTCGCGCTGGCCTTCGGCATGGTCCTCGTGATCGCGGCGATCTCCGGCTACGTGGCGGTGCAGCGCGTCCTCCGCATCGAGCCCTTCGACATCTTCCGGAGTTGAGATGGACGGCGATCTCGCCATCCGAGCCGAAGGGCTCACCAAGTGGTTCGGAGAAGGGACCACCCGCACGCAGGCCGTCAAGGCGGTCTCGCTCGACGCGCACTTCGACGAGATGCTCTTCGTGATCGGCCCCTCGGGCAGCGGCAAGACCACGCTGCTCAGCATGATCTCGGGGATCTTGCGTCCCAACGAGGGCAAGGCGCTCGTGGAGGACGTCGACATCTGGACCCTCAAGGAGAACCAGCTCGCGGACTTCCGCCTCAAGACCGTTGGCTTCGTGTTCCAGGACTACCACCTCTTCCCCAGGCTCACGACCGCCGAGAACGTCGCGATCCCGCTGATCCTGAAGCGCCATCCTTGGGAGGAGGCGATGCGGGAGGCACACCGCTACCTGGAAATCGTCGGCCTCCAGGGCCGCGCCGAGCTCCACCCGACCAAGCTTTCCGGTGGCGAGCAGCAGCGCGTCGCGATCGCCCGCGCGATCTGCGGAGCCCCGGACATCCTGATCTTCGACGAGCCCACCGCCTCGCTCGACGGCGACACCGGCCGGCGCATCGTCGAGTTCGTGAAGAAGGAGGTGCTGAACGAGAAGCGCTGCATCCTCATCGTCACGCACGACAGCCGCATCTACGAGTACGCGGACCGGATCGTGACGATGGAGGACGGCCGGATCGTCGGCACCCAGAAAGGAGCGCCCCATGCTGAATAGGGTCCTGTACTCGCTGGTCTTGCTGGGAGTCGCCGGAGGCCTCACGAGCGCCTACGTGTATGCGAAGCCGCCCAAGCCGCTCCCTCCCGTCTTCAATCCCGCGCCCAACCCGTACGCGAAAGGCATCTACGCCAACGGCATCATCGAGAGCACCCAGTCCCACGGCGAGAACGTGAACGTGATGCCCGAGGTCTCGGGCACCGTGGCCGAGATCCTCGTCGCGGAGGGCGAGCAGGTGCACAAGGGTGCGCCGCTCCTGCGCATCGACGACACCATCCAGCGCGCGACGGCCGCCCAGCAAGCCGCCCAGGCGGAGGCGGCCCACGCCGTGCTGCAGGAGCTCCGCGCCGAGCCGCGCCGCGAGAACCTCGAGGTCACCGCGGCCCAGGTCGAGCTGGCCCAGGCCAATCTCAGGACCGCCCGGGACACCTACGACAAGAACGAGCGCTCCTACGAGATCGAGCCCCGCTCGGTGAGCAAGGACGCGCTCGACAGCGCGGCCAACGCCGCCAAGGTCGCCAAGGCCAACCTCGACGTCGCGCAGCGGCAGTACGAGCTGACGAAGGCGGGCGCCTGGGTCTACGACGTGCGAAACCAGGAGCGCCAGGTCGAGGCGCTCTCGAAGGCGGCGGCTGCCTCGGCGGCGCTCCTCGGCAAGTACACCCTGCTCGCGCCCTTCGATGGCAAGGTGCTGCTCATCGGGACCTCGGTCGGCAGCTACGTCTCTCCGCAGGGCGGGTACGACCCGTACACCCAGGGCTTCGGACCCGTCGTCGTCCTCGGCACGCCCGAGAGCAGCCTGAGCGTGAGGACCTACATCGACGAGATCCTCATCCCCAAGCTCCCGCCCATCGACAAGATGAAGGCGACGATGTTCGTCCGTGGGACGAACCTGTCCGTGCCGCTGGAGCTCGTGCGCGTGCAACCGTACGTGTCCCCCAAGATCGAGCTCTCCAACGAGCGGCTCGAGAAGGTCGACCTGCGCGTCCTCCCCATCATCTTCCGCTTCCAGCCGCCGCCCGGGCTGCAGCTGTTCCCGGGCGAATTGGTGGACGTCTATGTGGGCGAGAGCTGAAGCGGCCGGCCTCGCGCTGGCGATGACCGCCTGCGCGGTCGGTCCCGACTTCGTCCGCCCGGACGCGCCCAAGGTCGACGGCTACGTCCGAGGGTCCGCGGAGGGCACGGCCACGGCCAACGGACAGGCGCAGCGGTTCAACCCGGGCGGCCGTCTCGATCCGGACTGGTGGCGGCTGCTGGGCAGCGAGCCGCTCGATGCCTTGGTGGCCGAGGTCTTGACCCGCAACGCGACCCTGGAGGCCGCGCAGGCGACGTCGCGACAGAGCGAGGACAGCTTGCGCGCCGGCTATGGCGTCTTCTGGCCCTCCATCGGCTACGACGCGACGGCGGCCCGCGAGCGCTTCAACCCCGCCTCCTTCGGCCAAGCGGTCCCCGCGCAGTCCTTCAACCTGTTCACGCTCTCCGCGAGCGTGAGCTACGTGCTGGACGTCTGGGGCGGCGACCGCCGCCAGGTGGAAGCGCTCGCGGCGCAGCGGGACCAGCAGCGCTTCAACGCGCTCGCGACGTATCTCATGCTCGCGAGCAACGCGGCCAACACGGCCATCGCGCGCTCGGCCTACCTCGAGCAGATCGCGGCGACCGAGGATCTCGTGGCGCGGCAGAAGGAGCAGGTGGACATCGCACGGGCGCAGGCGCGGGCCGGAATCGCCCCTTACGCCAACGTGCTCAGCCTGGTGAGCCAGCGGGACGCGACACTGGCGACCATTCCGCCCCTGCGGCAGAAGATCGACCAGGCCGAGCACCTGCTCGCGGCGCTCTCCGGCCACACCCCGGGGGACTGGAGCGCGCCCGACATCCCGCTCGCCGGCCTGAAGCTACCCGCCGACGTGCCGCTGAGCCTGCCCTCGGAGCTGGTCCGGCAGCGCCCCGACGTGCTGGCCGCGGAGGCGCAGCTCCACCAGAGCAATGCGCTCGTCGGGGTCGCCACCGCTGCGCTGCTGCCGCGGCTGTCGTTGACGCCCTCCCTCGGCCTCACGGCCGGGTCGTTCTCGAACCAGACGGCGGCCAACGACTTCGTCTGGAACCTCGGGGCGGGCATCGCAGGTCCCCTGTTCCAGGGCGGCACGCTCTGGTACCAGCGGCGGGCCGCCATCGACGCCAAGGCCGCCGCGATCGCCAACTACCGCCAGACGGTGCTGTCCGCGTTCCAGCAGGTCGCCGATTCCCTGCGGGGCCTGCAGCACGACGCCGAAGACCTCGCCGCCCAGACCGAGGCCGTCGAGTCGGCCAAGCAGGCGCTCGACCTGGTGCAGGCGAACTACGACGCGGGCCTGGCGAACTACCTCCAGGTCCTCACCGCGGACGAGCAGTGGCTCCAGGCGCGGCTCGGCTACGTCCAGGCCGTCGCGCAGCGGCTGCAGGACACCGTGGCGCTCTACGTCGCGCTCGGCGGCGGGTGGTGGAACGCGCCGAAGCCGCCGGCGTGAGCCGCGACGGGATCCGGCTTCGGCTAGAGCGGCGTCCCAGGCGGCAAGTAGCCGCCGCCGTTCAGGTCGCCGTCGTTGCTCCAGTAGTAGTAGATGCC
>DATJNL010000160.1:0-14692 GCA_035508175.1 Myxococcales bacterium | reverse complement strand
GCCGCCGTGGGCGGCCGTTACGTGCTTCACGATGGCGAGCCCGAGCCCGGTGCCGCCCGTCTCGCGCGAGCGCCCCGCGTCCACGCGGTAGAAGCGCTCGAACACGCGCCCCTGGTGCTGCGGCTCGATGCCCGGGCCGTCGTCCTTCACCGACACGCGCACGAGCCCGGTGCTGCCGAGGGCCGCCTCCAGCCGCACGTGGCCGCCCTCGGCGGTGTACTTCACGGCGTTGTCGAGCAGGTTCACGAGCACCTGCACCACCGCGTCCTCGTCGCCGCGCACGGCCAGCGCCTCGGGGGGCACGGCGCTCGCCACCTCCACGCGGCGCTCCGCGGCCTTGGCCTGCACGAGCTCGAGCGCGCGCTCGGCGGCCTCGGCGATGGGGATCGGCTGCCGCGCGAGGGGGCGGCGGCCGGCCTCGAGGCGCGACAGCTCGAGCAGGTCGTCGATGAGCCGCGCCAGCCGCTCGGCGTGCCGGTGGATCACCGTGGCGAACTCGAGCGCGCGCGCCGGGTCGCCGAGGCCGCCCTCCACGAGCGTTTCGGCGTAGCCGCGGATGGCCGCGAGCGGCGTGCGCAGCTCGTGGCTCACGTTGGCCACGAAGTCGCGGCGCACCGCCTCGAGGCGGCGCAGATCCTCGAGGTTGTGGAACACCAGCACGGCGCCGGTGCCCTCCACGGGGGCGGTGCGCACCAGCACCGGCCGGCCGTCGGTGAGGAGCAGCTCCTCCGACTGCCGCTGCCCCCCCAGCGCGCGGCTCGCGAGGGCGTGCACCGAGGGTAGGCGCACCACGTCGGCGAGCGCGGGGCCGGCGTCGGTGGTGCCGGGCGGCAAGGAGAGCAGGTCGCGGACGGCGGGGTTGGCGAGCACCACGCGCTTGTCCGCGTCGATCACGAGCACGCCCTCGCCCATCGCCTCGAGGATCGCGTTCAGCTCGCGCCCGCCGGTGCGGCCGAGCCGGGCGAGGTCGGCGCGCAGCTCCTCGCGATCGACCTCCACGGCCGCGAGGCGCGCCTGCAGCGTCGAGCGCTGCCCCGCGAGCGCGAAGATCGCGACGCCGGCGGCCACGGCCAGGGCGGTCACGAGGGTGATGGAGAGCCAGAGCACGGTGTCGTCGCCGGGGACGCCGGGAGGCCAGGAGGTCGTCTTCCTGGTTTCCCCCCGGCCTTCGCCGTTCAGTCCTCGGCGAAGCGGTAGCCGATCCCTCTGACGGTCTCGACGTACTCGCTGGCCGCGCCGAGCTTCTCGCGCAGCCGCTTGATGTGCGTGTCCACGGTGCGCGTCGCCAGGTCGCCCGAGAGGCCCCACACGTCGGTCAGGAGCGCCTGGCGCGTCTGCACGCGCCCCTTGCGCTGCAACAGGGTCGTGAGCAGCCGGAACTCGAGGGCCGTGAGGTCGACGGGCTTGCCGGACACCGACACCACGTGGCGCTCCACGTCGACGGTCAGGTCGCGGAACTCGTAGCGCGGGGCCTCCGCCTCGGTGGCGTCCGCGCGGCGCAGGATGGCCCGCACGCGCAGCACCAGCTCGCGCACGCTGAAGGGCTTCACCACGTAATCATCCGCGCCCAGCTCGAGGCCGACGAGGCGGTCGACCTCCTCGCCCTTGGCGGTGAGCATCAGGACGGGCAGATCCGGCCGCTCGCGCTTCACCTGCTTGAGCACCTCGGTGCCGGGGATGTCCGGGAGAAGCAGGTCGAGGATCACGAGGTCCGGCGCGGCGGCCTTGATCTTCGCGAGCGCCTCGCGCCCGTCCTGCGCCGTGGTCACGGTGAAGCCAGCCTGCGTGAGATTGTACTCGAGCAGCCCGCGCAGGTCCTTCTCGTCGTCGACCACGAGCACCCGGGGCATCGATCAGTCCTCCGCCTCGCGGCTGTGCGGGTGGCGCACGTCCTTGCCGCGCGCCATGAAGATCACCATCTCGGCCACGTTCTGGACGTGGTCGGCGAGGCGCTCGAGGTGCTTCGCGAGGAAGAGCTGGCGCGCCGCGCGGTCGACGGCGGCCGGGTCGCTGCGCATCAGCGCCAGCTCGCGGTCGAAGAGCTGCCGGTAGAGCGCGTCCACCTCGTCGTCGCGCTGGGCGACGGCCTCGGCGGCCTCGGCGTCGCTGCGCACGAACGCGTCGAGCGCCTGGTGGAGCATGACCTGCACCACCTCCGACATCTTCGAGATCTCGGGCGGCAGGGGCAGCGGCGGATCGGCGGCGAGCTCGCTGGCGCGCTGGGCCACGTTCACGGCGAGGTCGCCGATGCGCTCCACGTCGGTCACGACCTTGAGCGCGAAGGTGACGAAACGCAGGTCGGAGGCGGCGGGTTGCCGCAGCGCCAGGATGCGCAGGCAGAGCTTGTCGACCTCGACCTCGCTGCGGTTGACCTGCTTGTCGCGCTCGATGACCGCGCGGGCCAGGTCCGCGTCGCGATCGATGGCGGCCTTGAGCGCGTCGCGGATCATCTCCTCCACGAGCCCGCCCATCAGCAGCAGCCGCTCGCGCAGCGAGTGGAGATCCGCCTCGTACTCCCGGTCGGTGTGGGTCGGGTTCATCGTCATCCGAACTTGCCGGTCACGTAGTCCTCGGTGCGCCGGACCTTGGGGTTGGTGAACAGGACCTCGGTGCGGTCGTACTCGACGAGCTCCCCCATGTAGAGGAACGCGGTGTGGGACGAGATGCGCGCCGCCTGTTGCATGTTGTGAGTCACTACTACCACGGTGAGCCGACGTTTCAGCTCGTGGATGAGCTCCTCGATGCGCGCGGTGGCGATCGGATCGAGCGCGCTGGCGGGCTCGTCCATGAGGAGCACTTGCGGGTCGACGGCGAGGGCCCGGGCGATGCAGAGGCGCTGCTGCTGGCCGCCGGAGAGCGCGAGCGCGCTGCGGTGGAGCCGGTCCTTCACCTCGTCCCAGAGCGCCGCCTGCTCGAGCGACGACTGGACGAGCGCCTCCAGGTCCTTGCGGGGCATCCCCGAGAGCTTCAGCCCCGAGGCGACGTTCTCGAAGATCGAGAGGGACGGGAAGGGGTTCGGCCGCTGGAACACCATGCCGATGCGGCGGCGCACCTGCACGGGATCGACGGGCGCGCCGTAGAGGTCGTCGCCGTCGAGGCGCACGCCGCCCTTCACCCACGCGCCCGCGCCCAGCTCGTGCATGCGGTTGAGGCAGCGGAGCAGCGTGGACTTGCCGCAGCCGGAGGGGCCGATGATCGCCGTCACGGCGTTGGCGTGCAGCTCGAGCGAGATGTCGCGGATCGCCGCGTTCTCGCCGAACCCCGCGGTGAGGGAAGCGACCGTCAGCTTGGGGCGCGACGCGCTCATGACGCCCTAGTGGGAATGGGAGAACCCCCGCGAGACGAGGAAGCGCGCGGCGATGTTGATGGCGAAGATCGAGGCGAGCAGCAGGAAGCCGGCCGCCCAGGCCTGCCGGTGCCAGTCGTCGTAGGGCGAGATGGCGTAGGTGAAGATCATCACCGGGAGGGTGGCCGTGGGCTGGTTCCAGCCCGGGCTCCAGAAGCGGTTGTTGAAGCTGGTGAAGAGCAGGGGGGCCGTCTCCCCGGCGACGCGCGCCAGGTCGAGCATCACCGCGGTGAGGATGCCCTGGGCGGCCGTGGGCACGACGACCGAGGCGATCGAGCGCCACTTGCGCGAGCCGAGCGCCATGGCCGCCTCACGCAGGTCGCGCGGGACGCCGCGCAGGAACTCCTCGGTGCTGCGCACGGCGATGGGGATCATCATCACGCCGAGCGCGAGCCCGCCCGCGATCGCCGAGAAGTGCTTCATGGGCAGCACGACCAGCGTGTAGGCGAAGACGCCCATCACGATCGACGGCACGCCGTTGAGGAGGTCGGTCACGTAGCGCACGACCGCGGGGAACGGCCCGTGGCCGTACTCGGAGAGGTACACGCCGGCGAGGAAGCCGATGGGGAAGCCGATGGCCGTGGCGAGCGCGAGGACCTTGAAGCTGCCGAGGATGGCGTTCGCCATGCCGCCGCCGCTCTCGCCCACCGGCTTGGGCAGCTTGGTCAGGAACGCCCAGTTGAGGCTCGAGGCGCCCTTCACGAAGAGGAAGCCCAGGATGAACAGCAGGACGCCGACGGCGAGCAGGGTGCACAGCCCCATGAGGCCGAGCATCACCGCGTTGACGGCGCGCCGCCGGAAGGACACGCCGCTCACCGGGCGGCCTCGCGGGAGGTGGTGAGGATCAGCAGGCGGGCGACGCCGTTGATCAGGATGGTGAGGCCGAAGAGCACGAGGCCCAGCTCCACGAGCGCGTGGATGTAGAAGTCGCTCGTGGCCTCGGTGAACTCGTTCGCGATGACGGCCGCGATCGTGTAGCCGGGGGCGAGCAGCGACGTCGAGATCGTCGGCGTGTTGCCGATGACCATCGTGACGGCCATCGTCTCTCCCAGCGCGCGGGCCAGCGCCAGGAAGATCGAGCCGAAGATCCCCTTGCGCGCGCTGGGCATCACGAAGCGCCAGGTCGTCTCCCAGCGCGTGGCGCCGAGCGCGAGGGCGCCCTCGCGGATGTCGTTCGGGACCGCGAGGAGCACGCCGCGCGAGACCGACACGATGAACGGGACGATCATGATCGCGAGCACGACGCCGGCGGAGAAGAGGCTGACCCCCTCGAAGCGGCCCTGGAAGAGCGGCAGGAAGCCCAGCGTGGCCTTGAGCGCGGGGACGACCCAGGCCTCGAGGAACGGCACCAGCACGAACACGCCCAGCAGGCCGTAGATCACGCTCGGCACGGCGGCGAGCAGCTCCACGAGGAACGTGAGCGCGTCCGACAGCCGCCGCGGCGCCAGCTCGGCGAGGAACAGCGCCGAGCCGAGCCCGATCGGTACCGCCAGGAGCAGCGCCAGCGCGGACGTGACCACGGTGCCGTAGATGAACGGCAGCGCGCCGAACTTCTGGAAGACCGGATCCCACGTCCGCCCCCAGAGGAAGCTCCAGCCGAAGGCGTGGCGCGTGAGCGACGAGTTCCAGAAGAGCTCGAGAACCAGGAGGCCGGTGAGCACGATGATGGCCATCGCGCTCGTGAGGACGATCAGGTAGGCGGCCTCGTCGCCCGTCTGCAGGCCGCGCAGGATCCCCCGCGCCCGGTAGGCGAGGGGCGGCCGGACCGTCGCCACCTGCGTGTCCACCGCCATCGCGCTACTGGATCCGCGCGATCGCCTGGCGCTCCTTGGCGACCACCTCGACCGGCAGGCGCGCATAGGAGAGCGGCTCGAGCAGGTTTTGCCCGTCCGCCATGGCCCAGGAGAGGAAGTCGAGCATCGCGGCCCGCTTGGCGGCGTCCGGAATCTTCGCGGGGACGAGGAGCCAGGTGAAGCTGGAGATCGGGTAGGCGGCCTCGCCCGGCGGGTCCGTGATGGAGACGCGGAAGTCGTCCGGCATGGCCTTCGAGGCGCCCGCGGCCGCTGCGGTCACGCTCGCGAGGTCGGCCTTCACGAACTTCCCCGCGCTGTTCTTCACCTTGCCGTACGGGATGTGGTTCTGGATGGCGTAGATCAGCTCGACGTAGCCGATGGAGTCCTGCGTCTGCTTCACGAGGCCGGTGACGCCCTCGTTGCCCTTGCCGCCGAGGCCGACCGGCCAGTTCACCGACGTCCCCACGCCCACCTTCTGCTTCCACTCGGGGCTCACCTTGGCGAGGTAGTCGACCCACACGAACGTGGTGCCGCTGCCGTCCGAGCGGTGCACCACGACGATGTCGTCGGCGGGGAGGGAGACGCCCGGGTTGGCGTCGGCGATCGCCGGGTCGTTCCACTTCTTGATCTTGCCGAGGAAGATGCCTGCGAGCGCGTCGGGGGTGAAGTTCAGCTCCTGGGTGACGCCCTTGATGTTGTAGGTCGGGACGTCGGCGCCGAGCGCGGTCGGCAGGTGCAGGATGTCGGCCTGGTGCTTGCCCTTGAAATCGGCCATCTGCGCGGGCGTCATCGGGCCGTCCGTGCCGCCGAAGTCGACGGTGCCCGCGATGACCTGGCGGATGCCGCCGCCCGAGCCGATCGACTGGTAGTTGAACTCCGTGTTGGGGTGGAGCTTGTGGTACTCGTCGAACCACTTCGAGTACATGGGATAGGCGAAGGTCGAGCCGGCGCCGTTGATCGTGAGGGGCTCGCCCGCGCTGGGCGCCGACGTTCCGGTCCCCTCGTCCTTGCACGCCAGGGTGAGTGAGGCGACGGACAGCAGAGCGACCAGACCGGTGCGGTACATGGGGACGCCTCCTCGGGAGAGAATCGGGCGAAGGCTAGAGGAAGCACGTGCGCTTCCCGTGAAGGGTCCGTGACGGTTGTGTGACGGGACCCGCCGGGTCGCCGCCGACCCGTGCGTCGCCGGCGCAACCCGCCGGAGTCCCTGGCTCCGGCGTCGGCACGCCGCATGCTCTTCCTTCCGGCATCACCAGCCACGGAGACGACACCATGAATCGGAACAGCCAGTGGATCGAGGCCGAGCAGGACGCGGGCGCGGACGCCTTCTTCGTGGAGCACCCCCTCGATCGCTTCCACCGCTGGGCCCTCGGCGGCACCGCCGCCGCGCAGGTCGGGCTCATGGCGGCGACCTTCGGCCACACGACGCTCATGGCCGCCCTCATGTCGGGCTACTTCGTGACGCTGCTGCTCGCCGTCTGCCTGGCCTCGCTGAGCGAGCGCGGGGTGGCCGACGAGATCGTCGCCAGCATCGGGGCCGCCGGGAGCGTCGGCTACGTGCTGGTCGCCGGCCACCAGACGGCCTGGGCGGCGCCGATCTGGATCGGCGTCGCGTGCCTCGCGGTGATCGTCACCACGGACAGCTGGATCTGGAGCACCCTGCGCGCGGCCGCGCTCTTCGCCGTCTGCGGCGCCATGGCCGCGCAGGAGACGCACCACCTCGCCTTCTTCGTCTGGGCCGCCGCTGCCGCGATCCCCTTCGCGCTCGTGCAACGGATGCTCGTTCGCGGCAGCGGCGCGCCCCAGGAGGAGGACGAGGACGGTCTGGCCCTCGAGGTGGTGACGGCCGAGTAGCAGGGCCGCGCCGCCCGGTCCCGCTCCGGCGTCCGAGACGAACTCTCCCGTCTCGGACGCCGTCGGCTTCACGTAGTTGGGCAAACGCCGCGAGGGGGAGGTCCCCGCCGCGCTCAAACAGTCCTCGCGCAGGGGGGCAGTGCCGAAAGGAGCGGGTGGTCGGGCGCTGCGGAACTCGCGCTGCGGGGACCTCCCCCTCGCTCCGTTTCCGCGATCGGTTGGCCCGGGAGCGCCGAGAAGGTGCAAGGGCGAGGCGCGACCGGCCCGGCGGGGACCGCCACCCCGCGGCTTCGAGCGCGTGGGCAAACGCCGCGAGGGGGAGGTCCCCGCCGCGCTCAAACAGTCCTCGCGCAGGGGGGCAGTGCCGAAAGGAGCGGGTGGTCGGGCGCTGCGGAACTCGCGCGTCGGGGACCTCCCCCTCGCTCCGTTTCCGGAAATCGGTTGGCCTCGGGGCGCCGAGAAGGTGCAAGGGCGAGGCGCGACCGGCCCGGCGGGGGACTCCCATTCGAGGGCGGCTCCGCGCCGGTTGCCACGCACGCCGAACTCTGGCAGGGAGAGCGGCATGAAGCTCTACTACGCCCGAGGCGCCTGCTCCCTGTCGGTCCACATCGCGCTCCGCGAGGCCGGTCTCGCCTTCGACCTCGTGAAGTACGACATCCCCAAGGCGACGCTCGAGGCCCCGGGGAAGATCCAGGACGTGAACGTCAAGGGCTACGTGCCGGTCCTCGTCCTGGACGACGGCCAGCGGCTCACCGAGGTGGCGGTGGTGCTCCAGTACGTGGCCGACCGGGTGCCCGACAAGAAGCTCGCGCCGCCCGCGGGCACCATGGAGCGCTACCGCCTGCAAGAGTGGCTCAACTTCACGGCCACCGAGATCCACAAGCTCTTCTGGCCGTTCTTCCACGAGGCCGCGGCCCCGGAGAAGCCCACGGTGGAGCCGCGGCTGCGCAAGTCGCTGGACTTCGCCGATCGCGCCGTGGCCGAGCGGCCCTTCCTGATGGGCGAGACGTTCACCGTGGCCGACTGCTACCTCTTCAACGTGGTCAACTGGATCAAGCCCGCGGGCCTCGACGTCGCCGCCTGGCCCCACCTGCGCGACTACCGGGCGCGCATCCTCGAGCGGCCCGCCGTGCGCGCCGCGATGGAGGCCGAGGGCCTGCTGAAGCGGGTGTAGCGGGGCCGGGCCCGGCGCCGCTCCGCCCAGCGGCGCCGCGGATGGGGCGCGGTATACTGGCGGCCGCGACGCATGAGACGAACGCCGCTCGCACTGCTGGCCGCGATCTGTGCCTGCGCGGGCTCCTCGCCGCCGGCCGACGCGGGCGCTGCCTGCCACCCGGCGTGCCCCGGCGGCCTCGTCTGCCAGGGCGGCTCCTGCGTCCCCGAGACGTGCGGCCCGTCGAGCAGCTGCCCGGCCGGCCTGCAGTGCATCGCGGGCTTCTGCGCGAGCCTCGGCTGCGATCCGCCCTGCGCGCCCGCGCAGACCTGCCTCACCGGCCTCTGCATCCCGAAGCAACCGGCCACCTGCGGGCCGACCGCGCCCTGCAACGCGCCGGAGAGCTGCATCGCGGGCTTTTGCGTCGACACGACCTGCGCGCCGCCCTGCAGCGGCGACGAGGTGTGCCTGAGCGATCTGTGCCTGCCGCCCGGTGGAGACTCGTCGTGTCCGCCGCCGTATGCGGGCTGCGTCTCGGCGGGGCTGGCGTACTGCGCGAACCTGGCCCTAGACGCGACCAACTGCGGCTCTTGTGGTCACGCGTGCCCCTCCGGCGAGCTGTGCAGCAGCGGCAGCTGCGCCGTCTCGTGCCTGGCCAGCGAGGACGCCTGCACGGTCGAGGGGAGCACCCTCTGCATCGATCCCACGAGCGACGACCTGAACTGCGGCAGCTGCGGCGCCGCTTGCCCGGCGGGACAGGCCTGCTCCCAGGGGGCGTGCGGCCTCTCGTGCGGCCCAGGCCTCACGCTGTGCGGCGCGTCCCCGGGGCTTTACTGCACGGATCTCGCCGCCGATGCCTTCGACTGCGGCTCGTGCGGGTACGGCTGCGGCGCGGGCGAGGCGTGCCAGGGCGGGCGCTGCGCCGCGCTTGCCGGCACCGGCACCGGCGGCGGCACCAGCGGTGGCGGGTCCTCCAGCGGCGGGACCACGGGCGCCGCGGGTTGCGGCTCCTTTGCGCTGGTGCAGGCGATCCCCGGCGAGGTGACCAACAACGAGGAGCAGGGGCCCGGCGAGAGCCTCAGCCTCGTCGAGCGGGCCGGCGACCTGCTGGTGGCGATCGCCTACGGCGGCCAGGGCGGCAGCACGTCGCCGCAGTCGACCTCCCCGAACATGACGTTCCACGTCTTCGACGACGCGGGGAACACCTACTACCCGGGGCCGTTCTACGAGAACTCCACCGTGCACCAGTCGGCGATCCAGATCTTCTACGCCCCGGACGTCGTGGGCGGCGTCAACCGGGTCAACCTGACCGCCTCGTCGCCCGAGGGGCTCGGGCTGTACACCGGCCTGTTCGTCGAGGAGTACGCGGGCGCCTCCCAGACCAACGTGGTCGACGTGAGCACCGGTCGGATGGCGCCGTCGGCCTCGGCGGTGACGTCGCCGGGCCCGCTCACGACCAACCTGTGCGACCTGGTGGTGGGCGCCTTCGTGGACGGCCACACTGGCGGGACGCCGCTCGACGCGGGGCCGGGTTTCCGGATGACCTCGGCCGACTACTCGTGCCCCGCCGGGGCCGTGGACGACGCGCCGGGGGGCGCCGCTCCCGGCTCGGTGGCCGATCCCGAGATCATCCTGACGGGACCGTTCGAGAGCGACGACGGCTGGGTCGCGGCGCAGATGGCGTTCCGGGCCGCCGGGACCTCCGCGCCCGCGCAGCCGGCGCAGATTGCCTTCGCGACGGCGCCGCAGGCGGGGCCCGCGGGAACGTGCTCGGGCGAGGTGCTCGTGCAGAGCCAGAGCGCGGCGTCACAGCCCGTGAACACGTCGACGGGGATCGCCGTGGCGCTCGGCGGGAGCGGTCTGAGCTACTACGTCGACCCCGGCTGCATCTACGCCGTCGACGGCGTCACCATCGGCGCCGGAACGAGCTCGGTGGGCTTCTACTTCGTGGGGTCCGACGCCGGTGCGGCGACGATCGACGCGACCGCCGCGGGCTTCGCGCCCATCAGCCAGGGCGTGACCCTGCACTGAGCTGGGCCATCGCGGGGCGCCTCCGTCGGCCGACCCGCCCTGCCGGAGCTCGATCCGCACGTAACCGATTCGTCACCTCGCCCCGCGCATCGTGGCCAGGCGGCAAGCCGCGTGGAGGAACCGCATGACCCGTCGTTCAGCCTTCGTCGCCCTGACGGCCCTTGTGTGCGGCCTCGGCTGCACGCAGACGACGCCGCCGGGCGGCGGCAGCACGTCCGGGACGGGGCCCACCGGCTCCAGCGCCGCCTCGAACGGGGGTGGGGCCTCCAGCGGCGGCTCCGCGAGCAACGGGGGCGGATCGAACGGGGGCAGCGCGACCAGTGGAGGGGGCTCGACGGGTAGCGGCAGCTCGTCGAACGGCGGCAGCGGCGGGGGTTCGGCCGGGGTCGCCGGGCACGTCTTCGCCTTGAACGGGGCGCCCATCGCCGGCGCCCAGGTCTCGTTCTCCACGTCGGCGCAGACGACCACGGCGAGCGACGGCAGCTACCACCTCGCCGCGGCGGCCGGGTCGATCGTGCTCGACGTCGAGGCCTCCGGGTACGTCCAGGGCGGGCGGCCGCTCACCCTGGCCGCGGGCGAGATGGCCACCCTGGACTTCTTCCTGGCGCCCGCGACGCCGCCCCAGACCCTCGACGCGACCGCCGGCGGCACGATCACCGGGCCGCGCGGCGCGTCCATCGTCCTGCCGGGGGGAGCGCTCGTCGATGCCAACGGGGCGACCGTGACGGGCCCCGTGCAGGCCTCGATCACCCCCCTCACGCCGGGCTATCCCGGCGAGCTGCTCGCGTACCCGGGCGACATGCGCGGGGTGGACTCCAGCGGCAACGTCAGTCCGCTCGCCACCGCGGGCGCGCTGGGCATCCAGATCACGCAGAACGGCCAGAAGCTCGAGCTCGGTCCCGGCAGGACCGCCCAGGTCACCATCCCCGCGTCGCTGCTGGGCAACCCCCTGCCCACGGTCGGCATGTACTACTTCGACCACGCGACCGGCCTGTGGACGTTGAACGGCACCTTCACCCTCGACGGCGGCGTGTACACCGGCGTCTCGAACCACTTCTCGTCGAACAACTGCGACTGCCCATCGCCGCCCTTCTGCGTCGAGGGCACGCTCGTCGACTGCGGCGGCAACCCGATTCACAGCCCCGACGGCCTCATGACCGTCCTCGACGACCAGCGCAGCTACCTGGTGAACGCATCCGTCCCCGCCAACTTCCAGGTGGGGCTCCCGGCGCAGGGAGGCACGCTCGACGGCGGCAAGAGCGGCGGGGGCGGGGGCAGCAGCTCGTGCCGGGGCCTCCTCCCGATCCTCGTGACCACCTGGACGTTCAACGCCAGTTGGCAGGGGCTGCTCTACTCCGTCCAGGTGTCGGCCGGGCCGGGGAACGCGCCGAATGGCGTCTGCGACTCGACTGCCAACTGGGTGAACCTCCAGGACGTCCACCCCCTCAACTGCGGCTCTGACGGCGGCGCCTCGGCGAACGGGCCTGGCGCGGGTGGACCCGGCGGCGCGCCTCCGGGCGGTCTGCTCGGCATCGGCGACGCGGGGCCCTGCGAGCTCTGGCCGGTCGATGGCGGCTTCGAGATCGGCGATTCCGGCACGGTGGTGGCCGATCCCTTCGCGGGCACTTGCGCCGCACCGCTCACGCGCTTCTTCGAGTGCACCCAGACCTCGGGGACCTGCACCGAGAGCCAGCCGCTGCCGGACGGCCCGGCCACCTTCACGTTCGCCAATGGTGCCGCGGAGACGTTGTCGATCCTCGGGGCTCAGGCGTCCATCGCCTACACGAACGGCCAGGGCCAGAGCTGTGGCACCATCGTCGCCAGCGGCTCCGGCGCCGTGGAGATCCTGCTCGACGACGACACGGTGTCGTACGCCGTCTCGAACGGCCTCGTCATCTGCCCCGACGGGGGCTACGTGACGATGGCGCCTGACCAGGAGCAAGCGGCCCAGGCGTGTTCCCCGATGGCCGCGGCCTTCAGCGGCCCCAGCGCCTGCACCATGCCGGCCGTCCTGGGTACGCCCTGCCAGTCGGCCGCCGATTGCGGCGGGGTGGCCCAGACGATCTGCTGCATGAGCGGCCTGTGCAGCCCTCTGTGCCTGCCCGCGCAGGTGTGCGCCATCTACCCGAGCGAGGCCTGCTGTCCGGCCAACCCCTGCACGACGAGCGGCGACGTCTGCTGCCCGGAGCAGGGCGTCGGCTTCTCCCTCTGCGTTCCGGCGGCTGGCTGCGCTTCGTCCCCGGTCTGCGGGGCCGGGAGCCCTTGCGCCGACGGCGGCGTCTGCTGCACGCCTGCGAGCACCGCGATGCCGGTGTGCCTGCCTCCCGGCGGCTTCTGCCCGAGCCGCTGCACCGTCGACGCGGGCACCGGCGCCGGTGGCTGCCCGGCTGGCGCCTCGTGCTGCGAAGCCGTGGGCGCCGACTACAGCGAGTGCGTGCTCGCGGGCACGGCCTGCCCTCCCGCCTGCGCGTCGAACGCGGACTGCAGCGACGGCGGGGTCTGCTGCTTCCCGGTCGCGACCAGCCAGGTCTACGGCCTTTGCACGATTCTGGGCGACGGGGGGCCTTCCGGCCCGGCGGCCTGCCCGACGTTCTAGGAGTTGAACGGCCCGTCCGGCGGAACGGACCCGCGCCTGTGCGGCCGGGGGCCCGCGGCGCGGCTGCCATTGGAGGCCCGGCCGAAGTAACCTCGGAGCGTGTGGGAAAGCGTACGAGCCGATCTCGCGGTCGCGGCGCTCATGCCGGCCATCGCGCTGGCCGCGGCGTGGATCACCGCGGGCGCGCGCCTGCGCAGGGGTTCGGGGTTCGCGCTCGGCCTGCTGGTGCTCGCGCCTCCGTGGCTGGCGGCGCCGCCCATCCTCCGGGGCATCTTCTGCCTCCTGGGCGCGCTGGCGGTCATGCGGCTCGTCGACCTCGTGCGCGAGCCGCACGAGCTGCCCGTGCGGGCGCGCCTGTGGCACGTGGTCTCGCCCGCCGACAGCCGCACGCTCCGCCCTGGGCCTCGAACGCTGGATGCGCGAGGCCTCGGCGTGGCGCTCCTGTGGGCCGCGACCAGCCTCGCGGCGCTGTGGCTGGCCGCGCGTCCAGGCCAGGGGCTCGCGGTGCGCTGGGCGGAGGGCCTCGTGACCGTCTACGGCTTCGTCGAGGCGCTGTGGGGTTCCGTCGGCGTCGCCTACCGGCTCCTCGGCTTCGAGCCGCCCCTGCTGCACGCGAACCCCGTGGCCTCGCGCTCCATCGCGAAGCTGTGGGGCGCGCGCTGGTCGCTGCCGGTGAGCCGCTGGGTCGATCGCAACGCGCTGCGGCCGCTCGCGCGGCGCGGGTGGCCGCAGGCCGGCGTGGCCGCGGCCTTCCTGTGCAGCGCGATCATTCATGCCTACGCCGCCCTCGCTGGCGCGGGGCTCGCCATGGCCGGCCTGATGCTCGGCTACTTCCTGTTGCAGGGCGTGCTGGTGCTGCTCGAGCGGCCGCTCGGGGTCGCGCGCTGGCCGCGCGCGGCGGCGCACGCGTGGGTGCTGGGCGTGATGGTGGCCACGTCCCCCTTGTTCGTCGAGCCGTTCCTGCGGGCCGTCGGAATCGCCTGAGCAAGCGGCCGTCGCGCATCGACGTGCGCCGCCTGCGCACAGGCAGGAGGGGCGCCCGCCCCTTCCGGAGGCCGCTGCCCGCGGGCACCCGCGCGGCGCCCGCTCGAGCGCCGCGCCTGCACGCGCGCAACCGGCTCGCCGGCGCGTCGCGATGGCGCCTGCACGCGGGCAATGGGCACGCGGGCGCCTCATGAAGGCGACTGCCCGCAGGCAATGGGGTCCGCGGCATGTCGTGGCAGCGATTGCACGCGTGCAACGGGCGCTCGGGCACCTCCTGAAGGCGACTGCACGCGTGCAGCGTGTTCGCCGGCACGTCGCGGAGGCGATTGCGCGCGTGCAACGGGCTCCCCGGCGCCCGATGAGACCGATTGCACGCGTGCAACGGGCTCCCCGGCCCCTCATGAGGCCGACTGCACGCGTGCAATGGGTGTCCCGGCCCGTCGTGGAGGCGACTGCACGCGTGCAACGGGTCTTCCGCCGCCCGGTGGAGGCGATTGCACGCGTGCAACGGGCTCCCCGGCGGCGCCGGAAGGCGAGTGCGCCCAGGCAACGCGCTCCCGGACCAGCGCGCGAAGGCACTGCGCGGGGGCCGCGGCGCCCCCGGGACGGTCGCGGGACGGCTGCGGGCGTGCCGCGCCCAGAGCGCCGCCGGCGAGGCCGGTTCGCCAGCGCCCGCTCCTCTCATGAATCCAGCAAATACGGGCAGTTACCTATTCAATGTCACGCTTTTCGGCCTCGATGCCCATGGAGGCTCTTGAAGGGGGAAAGAGTCGAGAGCGGTAGAGGCAGCGAGCGCAGCCAGGCAGTTCAACCCCGGCGGTCCGGGCCGTTGGCCGGGCCGCCGAAACCAAGGAGCGGTCCATGGCAGTGATTGCCACGCAGGTCGGTGCGATGCGAGCAGGGAAGCTGGAGCAGGAGCTCACGGAGATGGAGGG
>DATJNL010000159.1:0-8859 GCA_035508175.1 Myxococcales bacterium | reverse complement strand
CCGACGATCTCGGGGGAGGGCGAGCGGCCACGGTCCAGCTGCTCGTCGACGGCTCCGATCCGCTCACCGTCGCGAGCGCCACCGACACGGCCTCGTCCGTGGTGGCCGCGCGCTCGGCGCAGTTGCGCGTCGAGCGGCTGCAGCGCGTCGGCGCGGCGGTGGGGCCCGAGCCGCTCTCCATCGACCCGAGCCTCCTCTACAACCCGGACCTGCGCACCGCGGTCTACATCGTGCCGGGGCTGATCGGCGTGCTGCTCACCATGACCACCATCATGCTGACCGCGATGGCGCTGGCGCGCGAGCGCGAGCGCGGCACGATGGAGCAGCTGATCGTCTCGCCCATCCGCAAGCTCGAGCTGGTCGCGGGCAAGATCGCGCCGTACATCGTCATCGGCTACGTGCAGATGGCGTTGATCCTGGCGGCGGCTTGGCTGGTCTTCGGCGTGCCCGTCGTCGGGTCCGTGCCGCTGCTCTTCGCGCTGGCCCTGCTGTTCATCGCCGCCAATCTGTCGATCGGCCTCGTCTTCTCCACGCTCGCCGCGACCCAGCAGCAGGCCATGCAGATGTCGTTCTTCTTCTTCCTGCCGAACATCCTGCTCTCCGGCTTCATGTTTCCGTACGACGCGATGCCCCGCCCCGCGCAGTGGCTCGCGCAGGCGCTGCCGCTCACGCACTTCCTCCGCATCGTGCGCGGGATCGTGCTCAAGGGCGCGACCTTCGCCGACCTGGGCGGCGAGCTCGTCTGGCTGGCGGGGATCCTCGTCGTGCTCGTCACCTTCTCGTCGCTGCGCTTCCGCAAGAAGCTCCTCTGATGGCGCGGCCCCGCACCGACCTCGTCCCCCGGATCGTCCGCGCCGCGCGCGCGCGCTTTCTCGCCGAGGGCGTCGACGGCGCCTCGCTGCGGGACATCGCCCGCGGGGCGCGCACCAGCGTCGGCATGGTCTTCTACTACTTTCCCACCAAGGACGATCTGTTCCTCGCCGCGATCGAGGACATCTACGGGCGCGTCGCCCGGGAGCTGACCGACGCGCTCGAGAGCCAAGGGCCCCTGCGCGCGCGGCTGGAGCGGACCTTCCTCCGCCTCGGGACGCTGAGCGACGACGAGCTCGCGGTGATGCGGCTGATGATCCGCGAGGCCCTGCTCTCCTCGAAGCGGTGGCGTCGCGTGCTGGCGCGGGTGCAGCGCGGCCACATCGATGCCCTGGTGGCGGCGCTCGCCAGAGGCCAGGCCGAGGGGGAACTCGATGCGCGCCTGCCGCTGCCGCTGGTCGTCGCGGCGACGGTCGGAATCGGCGGTGTGCCGCAGCTCATGCGGCGCGCGGCGGGAAGGGCCCTCCCGATGTTCGAGGCCCTCGGCCCGCGCGTGCTGGCGCGCGCCTCCGCGGAGCTGCTCTTCAAGGCAGTGGGGCCTGCCGCGACGCGGCGAAGCGCCTAGCGCAGCCGCTGGCCCAGGAAGTCGATGTAGTCGATCTTCGTGAGGATGGCGACGGGCCGCTGCCCCTCTCGCACCACCGCCACGTTGTCCTCGGCGAAGATGTCCTGGAGCTTCGCGAGCGGCGTGTCCGGCGTGACGAGGCCCTGTAGCGGGGCGATGAGGGAGTCGATGGAGTCGGTCCCCTTGAGGCGCTCGTCGAGCAGGCCGTGCAGCAGGTCCACCTCGTGCAGCATCCCGACCGCGGCGCTCGCGGCGTCGACGACCGGCATCTGGCTGATGCCGTGCTCCTTCATGACGGCGACCACCGCGGCGACCTTCTCGCCCTTCTTCGCGCAGATGAGCTTGCGCTTGCCGATGAGCAGGTCGCGCACGTTGCCCGAGAGATCCGCGGCGTCGAGGAAGCCGTTGTCCTTCATCCACTCGTCCGAATAGAACTTCGTGATGTAGCGGTTCCCGCTGTCCGGCAGGATCGCGACGATCGTCTTGCCCTTGCCCACCTCGCGCGCGAGCTGGCAGGCCACGTGCACCGCCGCGCCCGAGCTGCCGCCGGCGAAGAGGCCCTCCTCGCGGGCGAGGCGGCGGGCGGCCACGAAGCACTGCTTGTCGTTGACCTGCCGGACGTCGTCGAGGACCGAGAAGTCCATCGCCTTGCAGAGCATGTCCTCGCCGATGCCCTCGACCTTGTAGACGTGCGGCGTGGTCATCTTCTTGCTGCGGAAGTACTCGTAGTAGATCGACCCCTCCGGATCGACGCCGACGTTCTTTATCGAAGGCTTCTTCTCCTTGAGGAACTTGCCGGCGCCGCTCATGGTGCCGCCGGTGCCGAGGCCGGCCACGAAGTAATCCATCCCGTCGCCCGCCTGCTCCCAGATCTCCGGCCCGGTGGAGCGGTAGTGCGCCTCGATGTTGTCGGGGTTGTGGTACTGGTTCAGGTAGAACGAGTTCGGCGTCTCGCGCGCGATGCGCTTCGCCGTCTCGTAGTAGCTCTCGGGCGAGTCCGCCGGGACGTTGGTGGGCGTGACCACCACCTCGGCGCCGAAGGCCTTGAGGCTGTCGACCTTCTCCTTCGACATCTTGTCCGGCATGGTGAAGATGCAGCGGTAGCCCTTCACCGCGGCGCAGAGCGCCACGCCCATGCCGGTGTTGCCCGAGGTGTTCTCGACGATCGTGCCGCCGGGCTTGAGGAGGCCCGCCTTCTCGGCCTTCTCGATGATGTGCAGCGCCATGCGGTCCTTGATGGATCCGCCGGGGTTCATGAACTCGGCCTTCACCAGCACCGTGGCGTCGCTTGGACCCACGAGCTTCTCGAGCTTGACGAGGGGCGTGTGGCCGATGGCCTCGAGGACGTTCTTGGCGAATTTCATGCGCGGGATATAGGCCCGCCGGTGGGACGGCGTCAACGCTGGCGGTGGGCCGCCGCCGCCGGTTTGCCCAACGCGCCAGGGATCGACTGGACGCTGCGTCAGCTTCCGCGCGGCGCGCCGTGCCGGCCGCCGCCGGCCGCGCTACGCTGTCTGTGTGATGCGTTTTCTGCCGGTTCTGGCGGTGCTGGGGCACGTCGGCGGCTGTGCGCACGTGCCGGGCTTCGGCGGGGTGGGCCGCGCCGCTTCGTCCGCCGAACGGGTCGCTGCTCCCGCGAGCGCCGCGGTGAGAGCCGCAGCCGAGGTCACGCGGACCGCCGCGATCGTCGGGGACGCGCTTCTGGAAGGCGCCGCGGCGCCGACCGATGCGCCCGACGAGGCGGCGCCGGGGCCCGGGACGCCGGACGACTCGTTCCCCTGTGGCGACGCGCGTGACTGCTCGGGGGGAGAGCGCCCGCCGGCTCCCGACTGGCCGCCCCCGCCTCCACCGGATCCGCCGCCGCTCCCTCGTTGAGCGCGGGTCTGCTATCGTCCCGCCGTGCGGTTCCTCACCAGCGTCGTCTGCTCCGTCGTCCTGGCCGCGGCCGGGCTCGCGCACGCCGACGGCGCCTTCCCCGACGAGATCCAGGTGTTCTTCTCGGCGACGAATCCGAACCGCATCGTCCTGGCGGCGAACTTCGGCCTCCTCGAGTCCGAGGACGACGGGAAGACCTGGTACTTCGTCTGCGAGGCCCAGGCGGGCGCCTCGGGCAACATCAATCGCTACCAGTACGGTCCCGATGACACGCTCCTCGGAGATGGCCCGGCCCCGTACCCGCCCGTGCCGGGGACGACCGGCCTGTTTCGGTCCGGGGATCTCGGATGCACGTGGAAGTCGGCCACCGGCTGCTTCCCTCACGGCAACGTCTTCGATGCGGCCTTCGATCCCGAGAACCCGGGGCGCGTGCTCGGCCTCTCGAACTCCGACGCGGGCGGCGAAGCCACCGCCGTCTTTCCTTCGACGGACGACGGCGCGACGTTCGGTTGCCCGGTGTACGAGACCGCGAACTCCCTCACGGGTGTCGAGTTTTGTCAGTCACAGCCGGGCACCGCCTTCCTGACCGGCTACCACGTGGGCGACGCCGGGTCGGTGCCGTTCCTCGTCGAGGGCTACGACGGCGGCGCTTCGTGGTCGGCCGAGCTGGATCACCCGGAGCTGGCGGCCCTGGTCGCAACCTTCGGCACGGACGGTGGCGTCGGGGACGGGGGCGATGCGGGACCGCTCTCCAATCCGACCATCGCGCTGGCGGCGGTGGATCCCAACGATTGCGGCACCGTCTATCTGCGGTTGACCCTCCTCAGCACGGGTCGGGACTTCCTCGCGGTGACTCACGACAGCGGCCAGACTGCCCAGGTGGTCTTCGAAGCCCCGCCCGGCATGCAGATCACGGCGGCCACCGTGGGGACGGACGGTACGGCCTACGTCGGCTGTGCCTGTCCCGCCGCGAGCGCGAGTCCCTGCCCTCACCCGGGGCTGTGGGTCGCCGCACCGGGCACGACGTCGTTCCAGCAAGTGGCGTCCATCGAAGCGCGCTGCCTGGGCACGCACGGCGGCCTGCTGTACGCTTGCGGCGACGACTTCGCCGATCACTTCGCGCTCGGCGTGAGCTCGGACCAGGGCCACACCTTCACGAGCTTGCTCCAGTTCGTCCAGATCGCCGGGCTCGCGGCCTGCCCCGACACGAACATCGTCAAGACGTGCGGCTCGGTCTGGTGCGGCGAGACCGGGTTGACCGGCCTCTTCGGCATCACGGACGCCGGCTACCCCTGCGACGGCGGACTGGGGAGCGGCCTCGGCGGCAGCGGCGTGCCGCCCACCAAGGGCTGTGGCTGCGCCGGCGCCGGGGACGCGGTCGCGGCCCTCGCTTTCCTCTCGCTGGCGGCGCTGTGGAGGCGCAAGCGCAGTTGACGGAGGCCAGGGCGGGGCTTCCCGCCTCCACCGTTTCCTGGATCAACGCGGGGCAGATCGCCGCCTGGACGATCCTCGCGCTCTGCTTCCTGCCGCGCGGCGGCCACTTCCTCTTCGACGAGGCCGACATCTACGACCGCGCGGTGCAGGTCGCCGCGACCTTACGCCCCGCGCCTTTCGGCAAGACGGCCTCCGGCAGCGGACTGCCCATCATCGGCGGCGGCGCCATCGACGTGCTGGCGGTGCCGTTCCTGTTCACCCGCGACCCCTTCGCGGGCGCCGCCTGGGTGGTCCTCCTGTCCGCTCTCGGCGCGGCGCTCTTCGATCGCGCGCTCGCGCGCCTCTCGGCCTCGCCCGAGCTCCGGCTGTGCGCCACGACGCTCTTCGTCTGGAGCATCTGGCACGCGCGCTTCGCCGATCGCCTCTGGAACCCCCACGTGCTGCTGTTCGCGACGCCGCTGCTCTTCTACCTCTCGGCCTGCCTCCGGCGCGGCGAGCGGTGGCGCGCCTCGCTCTCGCTCGGGTGGGGGCTCGCCGCCGCCCTCGTGCTGCAATGCCACGGCTCGGGCGTGGTGCCGGTCGCGCTCTGCGCGCTGATGCTGCTGCCGATCGAGGAGGGCCGCGGACTCTCGCCGCGCTTCCTCTGGGCCGCGCCGCTCGGCTTCGTCCTCGGGTATCTGCCCTACCTGAGCGCCGACGCGCCGAGGGGCTTCGCCGCGCTACGCGCCTGGACGGCCGCGGCCCCGAGCGGCGTGAACGGCACGGCGCTGCGGCTCGCGCTCGAGAGCTTCGCCATCTTCCCCTCGCAGGCAGCTCCGGCCTTCCCCGGGCACCTCGGGAACGGCGCGTGGAGCGCTGCGCCTGCGCTGACCTTCTGGCTTGCGCTCGGGCTCACGCCCCTCGGCTTCCTCGTGCGCGGCCGCTGGCGCTTCCCGTGCGCGGCGGCCCTGCTCCTCGTGCCGTTCTCCATCTGGGCGAGTCGCCGCGGCTACTCCCACTCCTACGTCGTGGCCTCGTATCCCTTCCTGATTCTGCCCGCGGCCGCCGGCCTTGCGCTCCTGGCCGGGCGCGCGAGCCGCCTGGTGCAGGGCTACCTCGCGGCCTTCGCGCTGCTCGGCGCGGCGTTGCTCGTGCGCGAGTATGCGGCCCCCAGGGTCGATTCCCTGCCCGCGCAACTCGACGTCACCCGGGCGCTGCTGGCGGATCCGAGCGAGCAATGTCGGGCGCCGCAGGACCCCGACTCACGGTTCGTCCGCGAGGTCCTGGCGCGGCGCGTGTTCGGTCGGGAGATCCCGCCCGTCGCCTGCCGCTGATCAGCGGGGTGGTGGAGGCCGGCGACCCACCGGGACGCCGCCGAATGGCATCGCGGGAAACATCCCCGGGGTGGGTTGCCGGGCCACGGACGGCGCCCGCTTCTTCTCGAGCTCCGCGACCTTCGCGAGGGCGGACGCCTGCTCGACGTGGTCGCCGGCCTCTTCGCTGGCGCGCGCCACCCGGCGCCACAGATCCTCGTCGTCGGGCGACCGCCGCGCAGCCGAGAGGTACCAGTCCCGCGCCGCGGCGAACTGCTTGTCCTCCTCCGCCATCCAGCCGAGGTTGATGCGGGGCTGCGTCTGGCTCGGCTCGAGGTCGAGGGATCGGCGGTCGTCGGCCTTGGCTGCGGTGCGGTCGCCCGCCAGCTCCTCGAGCAGACCTCGCAGACCGAGCGCCTCGCCGTCCGCGCCGTCGAGCCCGAGCGCCGTGTCCACCTCGGTGCGCGCGCCCGCGCGATCGCCGAGCACGTACAGGGTGTTCGCGAGCTCCCGGTGCGCGGCGGGGAAGCCCGGTGAGAGCTTGACCGCGCGCTCGAGCTGCTCGCGCGAGGCCCGCGGGTCCTCGGTGCGCAGCAGCTTGCCCTCGTAGTAGGGCGTCCAGAACAGCTCGGGGTCGAGCTTCTCGGCCTTGCGGTACTCGGTCAGCGCCTGCTGCTTGCGGCCCAGCGCAGCGAGGAGGACGCCGCGGTCGAGTGGGCAGTACGAATAGCCGGGCCACGCCGAGGCGCAGAGGTCGTACTGGGCGAGCGCCTCGTTGCTTCGCCCGACGGCCGCGAGCGCGAGGCCGTAGTTCAGGTGGCCCCGGCCGTTGTCGGGGGCCTTCTCGACCACGTCCGCCCAGAGCGACAGGTCGTCGGCCCAGACGTGGTTGCGCAGCCAGGTCGAGCCGGTCCAGGCCGCGAGGACGGCCGCCGCGGCGGCGGCGCGCGGCGCGGTCCGCTCCCAGAACGTGCCCTTCGCCCAGGCGGGCAGGCGGGCGAACAGCCAGACCGTGGCCCACGCGAGGCCGGCGACGCCCGCGTAGGGCCGGTGCTCGTTCACCGCCTCCGCCAGCGGGAAGAAGGTGGACGTGGGCGCCAGCACGACGAGGAACCAGAGGAGCCCGAAGATGGGCAGCCGCGCCCGCCGCCGCAGCGCGACGCAGAGGCCTCCCAGCGCGAGCCAGGCGGCGGCCGCCCGGAGGAAGTCCGGGTCGGTCCAGGTCGTGGTGAGGCGGTAGTTGGCGTCCCCGCACTGGCCCACCGGGAAGAGGTAGAGCCCCAGGTAGTGCCAGACGGCCCGCACCTCGGTCATGGCATAGATGAGGCGGCCGGTGTCGGCGCGGTGCTGCACCGAGAAATCGGAGACGAGGAAGTGCCGGAGGACCAGGTAGGCGCCGGCGACCGCTGCGTAGCCCGCGTAGCGCACCAGCCGCCGGCCCGAGAGGCGCAGCCAGGGCTGCCCGTCGAGGTAGACGTCGTTCAGGTAGACCAGGGCGGGCAAGACGATCGCGACGGCCTTGGCGGACAGGCCGAAGGCGAGCCAGGCGAGGGCTCCCAGGTCCCGCCCCCGCAGGTGACAGTAGAAGCCCGCCAGGATGCCCACCGCGGTGAGGCCTTCCGAGCGCGACGACAGGTAGTCCACGGTCTCGCTCTGCAGCGGGTGCACGGCGAAGATCGCGCCGGCGAGGAAGGCGAGGGCGAGGAGCGCGTCACCGGAGAGCGCCTGGCCGCGCCGCTCGCCATCGCGCGCGAGCAGCTCGCGGGCGCAAAGGAACGTGAGGCAGGCGCACGCGAGGTGGATGGCGAGGTTCACCACGTGGAACGCCGCCGGCACGAGGCGGAAGCCGCCCAGCGCGTAGGACAGGGCGTGCGCCAGCACCACCAGCGGCCGCCAGTCCTGGTTCTGGGGGAGCACCGAGAAGGTGCGCGAGTCGCTGAACCAGCGGGGCAGGTAACGGAACGAGCGGATCCAGGGGTTCTCGACGATGCTGTGCGAATCGTCGAAGTGGAAGCTGCCCGTGAAGCCGTTCGCGTAGGCCAGGAGCCCGAGCAGGCAGAGGCCCACGAGGGGGCCGAAGCGGCGCACGCGGGGGGACAACGGCATGCGTCGGCTGTATAGCAAAGCGCGATCTCGCGATACAGTGTCGCGCGGCGAATGGACGGCACACCCCTCGCGCCCGGCGCAGACGAGCGCCCCCTGGCATGGCTGGCCAGGGTCTGTACGCTCCCGGCACTCCTGCTCTTCGCGCTCGGGTACCGGCTCTGGTGGCGCGGGAGCGGAGCTCCGCTCGGCGGCTTCGACGAGCGACTCTACGTGCGGTTCGCGCAGGCGTTTCACGAGGGCGGCCTGCCTGCCCTGCGCGATCTGCTGGCGCGCTACCCCGCCGACCCGGTGCTCTCCCGGGGCCCGTTGCCCCTGCGGTTGCTCTGGGTGGGCAGCTCCGCCTGGGCCTGCGGCGTGGCCGGGCGCTGCGACGCCGCGGTGCTGGCAGACCTCTCGTGGCTCGCCGGACTGGCCACGCTCCTATTGGCCTGGCGGCTCTTTCGCCGCTGGCTGCCGCCCGCGCCGTCGCTGCTGGCGCTGCTCCTCGTCGCCATCTCGCCTCTCGCGACCGACCTGTCACAGCGGGCGCTCCAGGACGCCTTCTTCACGTTCTGGGTGGTCGCCGCGATCTTCTTCGTCGAGCGCATTCACGAGGCCAATCGATGGGGAGACCAGCTGGCGCTCGCGGGGTGCGTCCTGGCAGGCCTGCTCACGAAGGAATCGATGGCGTTGCTGCTGCCGTTGCTCGTCGTGGGAGCGGGCGGCCCGCGCCGCCGC
>DATJNL010000158.1:0-12506 GCA_035508175.1 Myxococcales bacterium | reverse complement strand
CCGCAGCGTGAGGCTGGCGGCGCCGCGGACCCCGCGCGCCCGGAGCGTCGAGGAGCTGCTCCCGCTGGCCCTACGGTACTGTCCGGAGGTCGCGACGTCGTCCAGCGTCGGCGCGGCGATCGACGAAGCGCTGGCGGTGGCCCTCCCCTCCGACCTGGTCGTCGTCTGCGGCAGCCTGTACGTCATCGGAGAAGCGCGAGCGCACCTGGTGCCTGCGTGAGAGGGCCTGGCAGGCTATAGTTGAGCGGGGCGCGAGGAACCACGGATGGCGCAGCCGAAACCACGGCAGGAGAGCCACCCCACCGTCGACGACGTCGACTTCAAGTCCCTGTACCGCAAGACCACCTACGAGGTCCGGACCGCCGACCACTGGACCCTCGTGATCACGCGGTACCGGCCCGTGCCGCAGGCGTTTCCGCAGCCGATCTTCGGCGAGCCCATCCTGCTCGTCCACGGCTTCTCGCAGAACCGGCACACCTGGACGTCCGGCGAGTTCGTCAAGAACCTCCTGTTCTTCGGCGCCGACGTCCACATCCTGGAGCTCCGCGGACACGGCAAGAGCAGCCTCGCGCTGCAGCGCGAGAAGCACCGCGACGAGGGGGCGCGCCTTCCCTCCAACCTGGACTACGGCTGGGACATCGACGACTACTTCCTGTACGACCTCCCGGCCGCGGTCGATGGGGTGCGCCGCACCACGCGCCGGCCGCGCATCTTCTATTGCGGCCACAGCATGGGCGGCATGCTGGGCTACGGCTACGCGGGCATCCACCGGGACCTCGAAGGGCTCATCACGATCGGGTCTCCCTCCGATCTCGGCCGCGGCTTCCTCCTGATCCGGCTGATCTCCTTCCTGGCGCCGCTCGAGTACGGCGTCGACGCCTCGCTGGCCGCCGTCAACGCGACGCGCTCGCTGGACCGGGGCGTCCGGCGCGCGGCGAGCTCCGTGCTCGGCAGGGTCGGTGCCCGCCGTCTGGCCGACCGCCTCGCCCCGCCCGAGCTCCCGAAGCGGCGACTGAGCTTCCGCTACGTGCCCATGGACCAGCTGCTCCGGCTCATCGAGCGCGCCCTCTCCGGCGAGGGCTACCGCCGCTATGAGCGGCTCAGCCGGCTCAGCCGCTACGTGATGCTGCTCAGCAACCCGCAGCGGGTGACGGCCGAGGACATCCGCTGGCTGCTGCGAGAAGGCGGCGAGCGCGAGCCGCGGGGCGTCGTGCTGGAGTTCGCGCGCTGGGTGCGCAACGGCGAGCTGTGCTGCTACCGCACCGGCTACGACTTCAAGCGCAACTTCCCGAAGATCACCATCCCGGTCGCCATCATCTTCGGCGACCTCGACCGCCTGGCCAGCGTGGACTCGACGCGCGGCATCTACCACGGCGCCAAGAGCGAATACCTCCTCTGGCGGCCGGTGAAGGGCAACAGCCACCTCGAGCTGACGATGGGGCACGACATCCGGCAGATCTGCTACGACATCAAGAACCTCATCCAGTTCGCCGTGGAGCACCGAGGGTTGCGGCCCAGCCTGCCGCGGCGGGACTCCTGAGGCTCGGCGGGCGCTGGCCTAAATTTTGGGGGGTCCGTGGCCCTGTGTTAGCATGCGGTCATGCTCCCATCCTCGCGCTCGCTGACGTGGTGCGCCTTGCCCGCGCTCCTGCTGGGGTCGCTGCCCGCCCTGTCGCAGGCCCAGAACGCCGTCACCTCGGTGACCTTCAAGGACGGCCACATCGAGATCGCCGCGCAGGCACCGCCCAACTTCACGACCTTCACGATGTCCGATCCCACCCGGCTCGTCGTGGACATCTCCAACTGCGTCTTCAAGGGCGTGCCGCAGGACATGGCCGTCAACCAGGATCCGGTGACGTCGATCAAGGCGGTCGGCTACGGCGCGGGCGCCAGCGCCGTCGCGCGCGTGCTCATCGGCTTCTCGAAGGACGTCGACACCGACATCGCCACGGCCGGCAACACGCTGATCGTGAAGATCGGCGGCGGCCAGGGCGTCGCGAGCGCGGCGCCCGCGGCTGCGCCCGCGCAGGCCGCACCGGCGCAAGCCGCGCCTGCGCCCGCCGCCCAGCCGGCGCCCACTGCCCAGCCCGCACCGCAGCCCACCGAGGCCGTCGCCGCCAATGATCAGCCGCCGCCGAGCGACCAGCCGCCGCCCGCCGAGGCCGCACCGCCCGCCGCCCCGCCGCCGGCCGCACCCGCTGCTCAGCCCCAGGCCGCGGCGGCGCCGCCACCTGCCGAGCAGCCGCAGGAAGCCGCGCCCGCCGAGCCGCCGCCGACGCAGGCAGCGCCTGCGGCCCAGCCGGCTCCGTCTCCCGCCGAAGCACCGGCGGCGCAGCCCGCCGCGGCGCCGGCTCCGACCGCGGTCGCTCAGAACGATCAACCGCCGCCCTCGGACCAGCCGCCGCCCACGGACGACAGCCAGGTCCAGCCCGCTCCCGCGCCCGCAGCCCCACCGCCCGCGGCGCCGCCTCAGGCCGCAGCACCCGCCCAGCCGCCACCGACCGACCAAGGTCCCCCGCCCACGGGCGAGACGCCCCCTGCCGCCGAGACCCCGCCCCCGACCAGCGAGACCCCGCCGCCCACGGGCGAGACGCCCCCGCCGACCAACGAAGCCCCCGCAGCAGCCCCCACGACCGCGCCCATCCCGGCGCCCACGCCGGCCTCGATTGCCTACGGTCCCGCGTACCCGGCTCCGCCGCCGGAGGGCGCTCCCACCGAGGTCAGCCGCCGCACCAAGCGGCTCGCGCTCGTGGGCTTCCGCGCCAGCGACTCCCAGGTGTTCATCCGCACGAACGAGCCGGTCGCCTACAACGTGAGCGACGGGCCCGACGGCAGCGTGCTCGTGACCATCGAGAACACCCGCATCGTCCGCAGCAACGATCGGCGGCCCATCGACGCGCACTTCTTCCCCACCCCGGTGTCGACCATCCGCGCACGGCAGGTGCGGCGCAACGTCGTCGTCGAGATCCGGCTGAAGAACCACGCCCCCTACCGCGCCACGCAGCGCGGCCAGGAGGTCGAGCTCTCCTTCTCGAACGGCTCGATCGGCTCGGTGGAGTTCCACCTCCCCGGCCAGGGCTGAGACGGTCTGACGGCGCCGGGAAGCCGGCGCCGGTTCACGTAGCCTCTCCGCCCCGCGTCGAATAGTCTCCGGAGCCTCATTGCCCGGAGGCCGGGCGACGCCATGCCCCCGCCGCTCGCGCTGTTCCTCGCCCTGCTCGCCGCGTCCCACCCCGCGTTGCCCCGCGAGCCTGCGCAGATCCGGGCGGACGAGCTGACGTTCGACAAGGGCACGGGCCTCTCGCGAGCCACCGGACACGTCGTGGTGACCAGCCAGGGCCTCGTCCTCCGGGCGCCAGCGCTCACCGACGACACGGCGAAGGGGCGCCTGGTCATCGAGGGCCCGCTGCTCGCCGTGGATGGCCTGAACGTCCTCGTCGCGCGCCACGCCGTTCTCGAAGCCGCGACGGGCGAGACCGAGTTCCTCGATTTCGAGCTCCACGAGAAGGAGAAGGTCTCTGCGGCGGCGCTCGCGGAGGCGCAGACGCCCGACCAGGCCCGCGCGCTCGGGGTGGATCACGCCGTGATCCGCGGCCGCCGCCTGCTGCGCGTGGGGCCGGCCCACTACCGCATCGACGCGCTGGAGCTGACGACGTGCCAGTGCCAGGGGGCCTGCCGCCCTGCGTGGTCGATGACGGCCCGGTCCGCCGACGTGGAGGCCGGGGAGCGCGCGTGGCTCCTGTGGCCGGAGGTCGAAGTGGCCGGCATCCCCATCCCGCTGCTCCGCCCGCCGGCCCTCTACATCCCGCTCTCCGACCGCCGCACCGGCTTCCTCCTGCCCCACCTCGCCTGGCAGTCTCAGAACGGCCTCATCCTCGACGAGCCGTTCTTCTTGACGCTCGGACGCAGCTACGACGTCACCGCCTCGGCCGGCTACGTCTTCGGCGTGAGCGAGAGCGGCGCCGGGGCCGCAGGCGTCGAGGGCCCGCGCGGCAGCCTCGAGCTGCGGTACGCCCCCACCGCGGACACCGAGGGCCGGCTCTTCGCGAGCGTCCTCGACGATTTCCACCACGACTTCGACGCGACGGGCACCGGCTACGTCCGCGGACCGCGCGAGTCGCTGCACTTCTGGCACCTGCAGGGCGACGAGGGCCCCTGGGGAGACCGCGCCGACGTCTCGCTCGTCTCCGACGCCCGGCTCACCGGCCAGCTCACGACCGACATCTTGTACGCGTCCATCCCGGCCACGCGCAGCGCCGCGGACGCCTTCTACCGGAGCTCCGACTGGCTCGTCTCCGCCGATGCCGTCTACCTGCAGGATTTCCAGGGCTACTTCTCGCCCTCGAACGTCCACGAGCTGCTCTTCGGCCCGGGCTCGCCGGCAACCGTCGCGACCCTGCCCCGCCTCCAGGCGGACCTCGCCGACCGGCGCCTCGGGCCAGCGCCCGTCTGGCTCTCCCTGTCGTCGACCGCGGCGCGCGAGGGGCCGCTGGGATCGCCCTACGACCGCCTTACCCTCGGGCCGACGACGGCCTTCAACGCACTGGCGGCCGGGAGCGGCCAGATCACGACGTCGACGTGGCAGCCGGGGCGAGCGGCCGTCGACAAGGTCGACGTGCTGCCCACCCTGTACTGGCCCGTGCTGGCCGACCGGTTCGTCACGGCCTCGCTGTCCGCCGGGTGGCGCGAGGACCTCTGGTACTTCGAGAGCAACCCGAACCCCTCGGGCCCCTCCCCTGGACAGACCGGGCAGCGCGGCTACCCCATCCTGGACGCCCAGGTCGGGACGCGCCTCGCGCGAACGTTCGGGACGGGCTGGAATCACAGCATCGAGCCTGGGGTCGAGGCGCGCTACCTGCCGGCGATCGAGACGAGTGGCGTGGTGGCCCCCCTGTGGCTGATTCCGGCCGCGGGCGCCGTGCTCGACCACGCAACCGGGCTGCCCATCGCGCTCGCCGTGCCGCTCCCCTACGACGAGCTCGACTTCGCGCCCGGCCTCGGCGCTGCGCCGACCACGGCTGCGCCGGGAACCGTGGCCTCGGGCCTCCTGCCGTCGAGCCTGGCGCAGGGCGTTCTCCACGTGGACCAGCGCCTCGTCGGCCCCGCGCTGCGGGCGCGGCTGGACCTCGGCGAATACCTGGACCTCGCCGGGGCCGAGGCCACCTACGGGCTCCTGCAGTCCAGCTGGGGCTCGTTTCACCTGAACGGGTATGCGCTCTTCTCCAACCAGCCGCTGCCCTGCCCAGGCTGCAACCGGGCCGCGACCGACGTCCGGCGCCTCGAACAGGCGACCGCCGATGCCGGCTGGGCCGATGCCAGGGGCGACTCGGCAGGCCTCACGTTCTTCCGCACGGTGGCCGCGGGCTCGGCGCTCCTGAACGCGCCGGCCGACGCACTCTTTGCGCCGACCCTCGCCCCGAGCGACCCGCGGTGGGCCCTGCCCGACGTGAGCCAGGCCACCGCCGGCGGAACCGCGCGAGTGTGGGACGGGCTGAGCGTGCACGCCGGGTTGAGCTACCTGGTCACCGCGGAAGTACCCATCCAGGTGACCGCCGGGGCCGGCTACCGATCGCCCCAGAGCTGTCTCGCCCTCGACGGCACCTTTGTCCTCCAACCATCAGGACCCGGCCAACCCCTCGGACTTGCAGCGTTCTTCCTCACGTTCGACCTCGGTGAGATCGGCGGCGGCGGAGCCTTGTGACACCCCGCGGAAGAAACAACCCGCACCGTCCGTTATACCCAAGTCCTGAATGCTACAAACCTCTAATATCCTTTGACTATTCACCTCCAGTCTCTGGTGCATCCCCGTCACCGAGCGTACTCACTGCCGCCACCATGAAGAGACCCGTTGCATTCCAAGTGGGCGAACGCATCAAGCAGCTTCGCCTGCACTCCCGGGGGGGGAAGCTCACGCAGGAGACCCTCGCCGAACGCGCGGACATCAGCGTCTCCTTTCTCAGCATGATCGAACGCGGCGAGCGTTCGGCGCACATCGACACGCTCGCCAGCCTGGCGGACGCCCTCGGCGTGTCCCTGGACGAGCTGTTCCGGGACCGCTCGCGCCTCTCCGATTCGGTCGACCCCGCCCTGCGCCCGCTCATCGACTTCGCGGAGCGCCACCGGCTCAACCGCCGGGACGTGGACCGGCTGCTGTCGGTGGCCAAGGCGCTGTTCGAGAACTGATCGCGGACGGCGCGACCGCCGCCGCCCCATTCACGGCTTGACTGCCGGCTCGGCTGGCCGAGAATGGGGCCATGCGATCAATCCGACGTCTCGCGTCCCTCGCTCTGGCGGGGTCTGCCCTGCTGGGCCTGTCCTGCGGCCCCAGCCAGCCTCCCGTCATCTGGAAGGTCACCCCCAGCGCCACGGCGGCAGTGAACGACGGCAACACGCCGACGAGCGTGACCGCCACGCTCTACGTGGGCGGGCAGACGGTGCCGGACGGGACGCAGGTGACGTTCGGGCTCACGCCCTCGAGCGCGGCCAGCTTCTCGCCCGTCGTGCCTGGCAGCCCGAACACGATCACCACGGACCTCAGCACGACGAGCGGCGCCGTCACCGTCGAGATCTATGACCTGGCGGTGGAGTCGGTGGCCATTGATCTGACTTCACAGGTCCAATTCACTTCGACCACTGCCACCGTGACGGGAACCACGTCGATCCAGTTTGGCGGTGCGTGTCCCGACAGCCAGGTCACCGCGCCCGTGCCCACCGGGTCGAGTGGCAGCGGCATCGCGGCGAACATCAAGTTCACCTGCACCGACCCAGTGATGGGCGGGAGCTTTACCTTCCAGCAGAATCACCCCTTCGAGAACGCGGCCCAGGTTTGCAGCGCCTCCGTCAGTGACGCGAAGCTTCAAGCCGTGACCAACGCCGCCGTCCAGTTCCTCACCGAGGCAGGCGCCATCGAGACAGGTGTGCAGAAAGCCGGCCAGCACCCGACAATGCTCACCGATTCCACGGGTGTGGCTCAGGTGAACCTCCGGGTGACCATTCCCTATCCGGAAGACGTCTCTTACGACCCGACGATGGACGGTTACTTCGATCAATGCGCCGCGGGCCAGACGGTCGGCTGCGGTCAGTTTCCCCGCATGTGGACGGACTCGAACGGTCACACCTACAACCCTCGGGACGGCTGGGTGACCCTCATCGCAGCTACACCGGGAGTGCTCCAACCGGGAGCCCCCTCACTCCCCGAGCCGTTCGTCGACAGCAACGACAACAACCAGTACGACCCAGGCGAGCCTTACATCGACGTCAACTGCAACGGTCACTTCGATCAGGCCCAGACACCCGATGCCAACGGCTTCATTCGCATTTGGAGCAAGACAACCGTCGTCTGGACCGATCAACTATATCCGGTTCCCGGCGCAGCGCCCGCCGACCCCGCGGCCATTCAGGCGGGTGTCTATACCGGCGAGGTACCAAGCGCCGAGGGCCCCGAGAACCCTTCGAACTGCTCGGCTCTTCTCCAGCCAGGAGAGACCTGCAACAGCCTTCTTCGGCTGGTGGACATCAACGCGAATCTCCCCTCCGACCTTGGGACGGGAAACCTGATGACGCTCACGCCGAACGGCAATGGCTGCGACCTCACGGTCAACCCATCCACCTTGCCCATGGACCTTCAGTACTCCGAATTTCAGCTGGCCCGTACCGACTGGGGGTTCAGCGTTACGAACAGCAGCACCATCAGTGGGCAGTCGCAAACGTTCCAGTACAACGTCGCCGACACGGCTACCTTCAACTTCGTCGACACCAGCGTCCAAGAGAACTCCAACTTCCCGAGTGAGATAAGCACGATCTCATATACGGGCTTCCAGATCATGAGTGGCGGTTGCGTCGGGCCCGCCAGCTGAGCCTCGCCGCGTGACCACCTACCGTGACGCCGGCGTCGACATCGACGAGGGCGATCGCCTCGTCGAGCTGATCAAGCCGCACGCGGCCAGCACCCAGCGCGAGGGCGTCCTCGGCGGCCTGGGCGGCTTCGGCGGCCTCTTCGCGCTCACCCCGGGCCGCTGGCGCGAGCCCGTGCTCGTCTCGGGCACCGACGGCGTCGGCACCAAGCTCAAGGTGGCGTTCGCCGCCGGGCGGCACTCCACGGTGGGCATCGACCTCGTGGCCATGAGCGTCAACGACGTGTGCGTCACCGGCGCCGAGCCGCTCTTCTTCCTCGACTACTACGCCACGAGCAAGCTGCGCGCCGAGGAGGCCGCCGAGGTGGTGGCCGGCATCGCCGAGGGCTGCCGCCAGGCCGGCTGTGCCCTGCTGGGCGGCGAGACCGCCGAGCTGCCCGGCTTCTACGCGCCCGGGGAGTACGACCTCGCCGGCTTCGCCGTGGGCGTGGTGGAGCGCGCCGAGATCATCGACGGCTCGCGGGTGAAGCCCGGCGACTCCGTGCTCGGCCTCGCCTCCACCGGCCTGCACTCCAACGGCTACTCCCTCGCGCGCCAGGTGCTCCTCGAAGGCGGCTCCGGGCTGGCGCTGGCGGCCACCCCGCCGGAGCTGGGCGGCGCCACCCTCGCCAACGCCCTGCTCGAGCCCACCCGCATCTACGCCCGCGCCATCGCCGCTCTGCGGCGCGCCGCCGACGTGCGGGCGCTCGCCCACGTCACCGGGGGCGGCCTGCCGGGCAACCTGCCCCGGGTGCTGCCGCCCGGCACGCGCGCCGAGCTGCACCTCGGCAGCTGGCCCGAGCCGCCCATCTTCGACCTGGTGCGCCGGCGCGGCGGCATCGACGACGCCGAGATGGCCCGCACGTTCAACCTCGGCGTCGGCCTCTGCGCGGTCGTGCCCAAGGCCGACGCGCAGAAGGCCCTCGACGCGCTCGCGGCCATGCAGCAGCCCGCCTGGCGCATCGGCGCCATCGTAGCCGCGCCCGCCGGCGCCGAGCCCGACGCGACGTTCCTCCCCGGGCTGCCTTGAATGAAGCTGGGCGTGCTGGCTTCGGGCCGCGGCAGCAACCTGGGGGCGATCCTGACCGCTGCCCGGGCCGGGACGATCCCCGAGGTGGCCTTGGTGCTGTCCAACGTGCCGAGCTCGGGCGCCCTCGAGCGGGCGCGAGCCGCCGGCGTGCCCTCCGCCGCCCTGGAGCCCTCGGGCTTCCCCAGCCGGCCCGCGTACGAGGAGGCGTTGCTGGCGCGACTGCGGAGCGCCGGGGTCGAGCTCGTGTGCCTCGCCGGCTACATGAAGATCCTCGGCCGGCCGGTGCTCGACGCGTACGCCGGCCGCGTGCTCAACATCCACCCCTCGTTGCTGCCGGCCTTCCCGGGGCTGCACGCGCAGCGCCAGGCGATTGCCGCGGGCGTCCGGGTCTCGGGCTGCACCGTCCACTTCGTCGACGCCGGCACCGACACCGGGCCCATCATCGGCCAGGTGGCCGTGCCCGTCCTGCCCGGCGACACCGAGGAGAGCCTGTCCGCCCGCATCCTCGAGCAGGAGCACCGCCTCTACCCCGAGGCGATCGCCTGGGTGGCCCAGGGGCGGGTGCGCTGCGAGACGAGCGCCGGAGCGCAGGTCGCCCGCGCGCTCTGGCGCGACGCCCCCCAGGCAGGCGGCGCATTGCCCTCGCCTGGGCTATAACGTCCGGTCGTGAGCCCCACGCTCCGGACCCCCGCCAGCCGGCTCAGCTACGACGTCCTCGTGTTCGGCCCCCAGCTGGCCGGAGCGGTGACCGCCGCCCTGCTGGCGCGCCGCGGCTACCGCGTGCTCATGGTGGCTCACGGCGCCGCGCCCACCAGCTACCGCGACGGCGCGTTCCTGCTGCCGTGCGGCCCCACGGTGCTGCCGCCGCTGAAGTCGATGCCGGTGGCGACCGCCGTGCTGGAGGAGCTGGGGCTGGCGACGGACGTCCTGCGCGCGCTCACCCCGCTCACCCCGCCGCTGCAGATCCTCGGCGAGAGGCTGCGCCTCGACCTGCCGCGCGAGACCGGCCCGCGCGCCGAGGAGCTTGCGCGCGAGCTGGGCGCGGCCGGGGCGGGCGCGGCAGAGGCCATCGAACGGCTGCTGCAAGCCGAGGAGGCCGATTCGCCCTTCTTCCGCCTCTCGCCGCCGCTGCCCGCGCAGGGGCTCCTGGAGCGCTGGCAGCTCCGCCGCGCGCTCGCGGGCCAGGGCGGCGTCGAGGCCGGGGCCGCGCTTCCGAACGGCGACGCCACGCTGACCCGCTCCTTGCGCGAGCTGTGGCACTTCGGCACGTTCCTGTGGGACGAGCAGCCGCCCTCGCGCGCCTCGCTCCGCCCGCTCGCCCAGCTGCTGCGCGGGCTGTCGACCTACCCGCGCGGCCTCGAGGGCCTCGCGGCCGAGGTGCGCAAGCGTGTCACCGCCGCCGGCGGCGAGGTGGTCGAGGGCGACGACGAGCCCCCCGAGATCGAGGAGCTGCGCCTCGAGGGCGGCCGCATCGCCGCCGCGAAGCTCGAGGGCTCGCCCCACGAGTACCGCGCCTCGCTCTTCGTGGCCGCCACCGGCGCCGCCGACTTGCGCGATCTGCTGCCCGCCTCCGCCGGCGAGAGCAAGCTCGCGGCGCTCCTCGGCGGCGTGAAGGCGCGCTCGTCCCTGCTCACGCTGAACCTGGTCGTGGGCCCGAACGGACTGCCCGCCGGGCTGGGCCCCGCCGCCCTCTGGCTGCCCGCCAGGACCGACGCGCCTTCGATCTTCGTGCAGGTGAGCCCGGCCCAGGCCGCTTCCGGCTCGGCGCCCGCCGGCACGCACGTCGTGCAGCTCTCGCGGCAGGTCCCCGCGGCCCTGTTCCACCAGGGCGAGGGCCACGTGAAGGCCGTGCTTCAAGAGATGCGCGCCGGCGCCTCGACCTTCCTCCCCTTCGTGGACCGGCACGTGGTCTTCGAGAGCTCGCCCCACCTGCAGGAAGAGAGCGGCCTCGCCGCGCGCCTGCGGCTGCACCCGCTCGTGGAGGTGGGCCTGCCGCGGCAGCTCGGCGTGACCGGCCTGCCCTTCCGTCCGCCCTGCAAGAACCTGGTGCTCGCGAGCCGCGACGTGCTGCCCGGCCTCGGCCTGGAAGGCGAGCTCCTCGCCGGCACCCGGGCCGCCCAGCTCGTCCAGAAGGCGCTGCCCAAGAAGGAGCTTCTCCGCTAGACTGCCGCCATGTTCTCCGCGCTCCTCACCGCGCTGCACCTGGCCCCCGCGGCCCTGCTCGCCCCCGGCGTGCCCGCGCCCGCGTTCACCGCCAAGGACCAGGACGGCCGCACCGTGACCCTGGCCGGCCTGCACGGCCACCCCGTGGTCCTCTACTTCTACCCGAAGGACCGCACCCCCGGTTGAACGCTCGAGGCGCGCGGGTTCCGCGACGCGAGCGAGAAGTTCCGGGCCGCCGGGGCCGTGGTGATCGGCGTCTCGTCGCAGGACCAGGAGAGCCACCAGAGCTTCTGCCGCGCCGAGCAGCTCAACTTCCCCCTGCTCGCCGACACCGACCGCGCCGTGGCGAAGGCCTTCGGCGTGGGCGAGTTCCTGGGCATGGACAGCCGCGTGACGTTCCTCATCGATTCGCAGGGCGTGATCCGGCGCGTGTGGGAGAAGGTGTCGCCGGACCGGCACGCAGCCGAGGTGCTCGAGGCCATCAAGGGGCTCCCGAAGTAGCCTCGCGGCCGGCGTGTCGAGGCCTTGCCAGCAGGCATTACCTGTACCGGTGCAGTATGAGGCACCCATCGAGCGGTCGTCGCGACGATACTCGACAGGTCTACAGACTGTAGCAACACCTCAGTATTCAGTACTTGGAAAGGCCGGCCTCGTCGCCGAAGCCGGCCCTCCGAGCCACCGAAAGGCGCCCGGCCGTGCCTGCGCCGGGCGCCCTCCTGCCGTTCGCCGCTCAGCCCCCGCTGCCCGTGGTCGAGGGCGCGCTGCTCCCCGCGGCCGGGGTGGGGGCGCTGACGCTGCCGGGCGTCGCCGGCGCCGCGCTCGGGCTGGACGCGGGCTGTGCGCTCGCCTCCGGGGTGGGCGTGCCGCCGCCCACCGACACCGCGGCCACGGGCACCGGCGCCTTGGCACCCGGGGGAATCGGCCCCGTGGAGAGGCCCGGGACCACGTTGCCCTGCGCGTCCGTGATCACGATGCCCGGCGTTCCGGTGGTGGTGATCTTCGACCGCGCGTTCTTGCCGATGATGCCGCGCGCGGCCTTCGTGGCCTTGGCGTTGGCAGTGGCCACGGCCTTCGTCTGCGCCGAGGGCTGCTTCTTGGTCTTCGGGGGTGCGATCCCGAAGTCCTGGAGCTCCGGGCTCCCCGAGCCGAACGCCGACTTCAGCGACGTCTCGAGGGCCGCCAGGAACTTCGTGATGTCCGGCATCGCGGCCTTCTTCGCCGCCACCTTGCTCGCGAGCGCGGTGCGCGCGTTCTCGGCGTCGTTGACGATGCCGAGGTACGTCGCCACCTGGCTGAGAATCGCCGGCTGGAGCATGGTGGTGCCCTCCACCGGGAGGCTCTGCTTCGCGGTGAAGTCCTTGTTGAAGCCCGCCGCCATCGCCGTGAGCCTGCTCACGATGAGGGAGACGGTCTTCGTGTTC
>DATJNL010000157.1:0-7243 GCA_035508175.1 Myxococcales bacterium | reverse complement strand
CATCACCGACCACCCCCCGCTCCCCTGCGAATCGTTCGAGTACTCGGTGTACCTGACCGACAACCTGGAGGCCACCGACGTCGTGCCCCTCGGCCAGCAGGTGGATCGCACCAAGTGGAACGAGGCGCAGCTGTACAAGGCCTTCAGCGAGGGCTGGGATCCCAACGCCACCGCCGACGGCATCACCACGGTGTGGCAGCTCCCCTGCGGCATCACCTTCCGCTACGCCTCCATGGTGGCAGGCAACCACGGCAACCCCACCTCGGTCTGCGAGTACGACAGCAACGAGGACGAGCTCGACGCGGTGGCCGGCCTCAACCAGGACGACACCGCGATCTGTCCGGACAATGACGGCGACGGCTACGCGGCCGAATCGTGCGGCGGCACCGATTGCAACGACAACGATCCCAGCGTGCACCCCGGCGCGCCCGAGAACTGCTCCTCGCCCATGGACATGGACTGCGACGGCAAGCTGCCCACCTGCCCGAGCGGCACCGTGTGCGTCGAGGGCTACTGCGGCCCGCCCTGCGGCGGCGGCGAGTTCGGCGGCAACTGCCAGAGCGGCTTCACTTGCCTCGACGGCGGCTGCCTGCCGACCGGCTGCCTCGGCGGCTGCGACGGCGGGCTCGTGTGCAACGGCAAGGCCTGCGTGGATCCCTGCGCGGGCGCGGTGTGCCCCGCCGGCCAGGTGTGCCGTGGCGGCGGCTGCGTCGATCCCTGCGATGCGGTGGTGTGCCCGGCCGGCCAGGCGTGCGCCGGCGGGGCGTGCCAGCCTTCGTGCGCCTGCACCGGCTGCGGCGCGGGCCAGGTCTGCCTCGACGCCGGCAGCTGCCTCGCGGAGGCGTGCCTGGCCGTGACTTGCCCCACCGGAGAGAATTGCACCGACGCCGGCGGCTGCGAGAGCGCCTGTGCCGGCGTGGTCTGCCCCGTGGGGCAGTACTGCGACGCCGGGAGCTGCGGCGCCGACCCCTGCTTCGGCGTCGACTGCCAGGTGGGCGAGGTGTGCCTGGGCGGGAGCTGCGTCACCCCCGTTCCCGATGGTGGGCCCGCCCACGACGCCGGCCCCACCGCCGACGCCGGCGGCACGTTGCCCGCCGACGGAGGAGCCCGACCGGCCGGTCCCGACGCCGGCTCCGGTCAGCAGGCGCTCGCCAAGTCGTCGTGCTGCGGCTGCAGCCAGACCGGCCTCGAAGGCCCCCTCGCCCTCTGGCTCGCGCTCGCCGCCTTCGCCGCGCGCCGCAGGCGTCCTTGACGTGCGCCAGCCCGGCGGCGTACAAGCCCGCCCGAAGTCGTTGGGGCCGTAGCTCAGATGGGAGAGCGCTAGAATCGCACTCTAGAGGTCGCGCGTTCGATCCGCGTCGGCTCCACTACGTAGAGAAGGGTTTCGTTGGTTTAGGGGGGCAGGCAGAAACGGGGTTTGATCCCGAAACCGATCCTAAAACTCCCGGGATCGGGCCCTTGGAATCATGGGGCATTTCCGCATCAAGGCCCGCATTCGACGGCCCTTGGCGCAAGAGGCGTCTCATCGCCTCTTTGGCCTCCGCACCTTTCACCACTTCTCGTTATGCTCTACCACGGCACGAAGCGCTGTGCCCTGCGGCTCGCTTGCGAGCGGTTCGCGCAACCATCGAAGGGGCCGCACGGCGGACGGCGGCTTCGTCGAACGCCCTTACGGTGATCAGGGGCACTGCCGGCAGCCTATCATTGCGACAGGACAAGACACGCGGGTAGGTACGCCCGCGGGTCGTGTCCCGGGTCGTGTGGAAAAAGAAAATGGCGCATTCTTCCGGTTGCCTAACCAGCAACCCGTCGCCTGGCAGGGCGACGACCGGAGGAACACGCCATGGAACAGCGTAGCAAGAAGCTGAAGGCAGTCCAGGAGGTCGAGCCCAGCCCGCTCGGCGAGCTGATTCACGACGCGGTGAGGGTCGCGATCGAAGAAGCCATCCAGGAGGAGCTGGTTGCCGCGCTCGGCGCGGCTCCCTACGAGCGCGCCGAGGTTCGCCACGGCTACCGGAACGGCAGCCGGTCGCGGCTGCTCACGGGGCCAACGGGACCGGTAGGCATCGAGGTTCCGCGCGCCACGCTCTTCACGGCGGGCGGCGAGAGGGAGTGGGCGTCGAAGATCCTCCCGCGCTACCAGCGCCGACTCCCCGAGGTGAACGAGGTCTTGGCCGAGGCCTACCTCGCCGGCACGAACACGCGGCGCATCCGCGGTGCGCTGCGCCCGCTGCTGAGGAACGCGCCGCTCTCCAAGAGTGCGGTCTCGCGGGTCGTGATCAGCGGGCAGATCAAGCTCCGCAAGCTCGACGGCTTCGACAAGATCGCGACGGTGATGATGAAGACGGACAAGGCGCAGCGCGCGGCATGAAGTCAGGCCGTGCTATAGGAGGGCTCACGATTGAGCAGCCGGAAGAAGCGCCAATCGTTTTTCCACATCAAACGGGACACGACCGAACGCGCCGGGGACAGCGGGCTCTCGATCCTTTAGGCGTGAGAGAATGAAGGGATCAGCTCAGTGAACCGACGAGGCGTCTCCTACGACGTGGGGCGCGTCCTGGGTGTCCAGTGGCGTCCGGTGTATGACCCAAAGGTCGTCCACCGCGAGCTGGAGATCATCAAGAACGATCTCCACTGCAACGCGGTCAGGATCTGCGGGTTGAGCATCGCCCGTCTCATTCCGGCTGCGGAAGCCGCCTTGCAGCAAGGACTAGAGGTTTGGCTTTCTCCCGAGATGTGGGACCAAAGTCAGGAAAAGACGCTCGCCTACATCGCGAAAGCTGCCGCTGCGGCTGAGCCGCTGCGCAGGCAGTGGCAGGAGCGGCTTGTGTTCTCCGTTGGTTCGGAGGCGACGCTCTTCATGCAGGGCATCGTGGAGGGGCGAAACATCACCAAGCGGATGAGCAACCCGTCGTTTTGGCAGAATGCCAAGGCCGGCACGCACAACGCGCCCTTGAACGCATTTCTAGCCAAGGCTACCAAGGCGGTGAGAGGCGTCTTCCACGGGCAGATCACCTATGCGGCGCTCATCTGGGAGGCGGTGGATTGGAGCCTCTTCGACTTCGTGGGCGTTGACCATTACAGGGCTGCGCGTATCAAGGACCGCTACACGGACATGCTCAAGCCGCTCCTGACGCTCGGCAAGCCGGTCATCGTGACCGAATTTGGCTTCCGCGCTTACCGAGGTGCCGAGGATGCAGTGGGTCTGCCTGACATCGTGGACAACAAGTCTCTCTTCCTGCATCAGCTACCGCTCGTCGGTCGATTCGTGCGACCAAGGATGAAAGTCCTTCTTGTTCGCGATGAGGAACTCCAAGCTCGCGAGCTGACCGATCAGCTCCACGTACTCGATGGCGCGGGAGTCGATGGAGCGTTCATCATGACCTTCGTTGCCCCCATTGCCCCTCACAGCGACGATCCGCGCTACGACATCGACATGAGTAGCTACGGCCTGGTGAAGAGTTATGAACGCGGGCACGGCACGACCTATCCGGACATGCCCTGGGAGCCGAAGGCTGCGTTCAAGGCGGCGGCGGAGTTCTACGGATCGGCAGCGACTGTCAGGGTGAGCTAGGCTTCGCGGATGAACCGATTCAAGCTCTCCGCGACCGTCAGCAGCAACAGCCCGAAGGCGGTCGAGCCCGCGCTGCGGGAATTCGTCGGGAACGAGGGAACGATCGAGCCGACCGACGATGGCTTCGAGATCGTCGCCGAGCTCGAAGGCCCGAGCGCGAAGGATCTGAACCGACGGCTCCTCTCGGCGCTCCGCCGGCTGGAGAAGAAGACGCGGCTGCGGTCGGAATGGACCTCGGGCGACGTGACCGAGAAGTTCTTCGACTACGTGCCGAAGGGGACCAAGAAGGCCGGCTCGTGAAGGAACTGCGGTCCGAGATCGGCATCGACGCCCAGGTGGCCAGCATTTGCGAGGCCTACGTCGCGTAGGTGAGCACGACGTTGCCGCACTTGAAGGCGCGGTGATCGGTCAAGCGCAGCGTCTCCGGCTTCGTGAAGACGGTGCGCCCCTTGCCGAGCGCGATGGGGAGGACGACGAGCTGGTACTCGGCCACGAGCCCGGCCTCGCCGAGCTGCGTCGCCACGTTCCCGCTGCCGAGTAGCGTGAGGCCCGCACCCTCCTGCTGCTTGAGCGCGCGGACCGCCTCCACCAGGCCGCCCTTCAGCAGATGGGTGTCGTTCCAGCGCGGGGTGATCGTCCGGGACGCAACGTACTTCCTGCCTTCGGTCATCCGCCTGGCCTCGCGGCGCAGGCGGCTCACCGGCCCGCACGAGGCCGCGCTCACGGGGCGGCCTCGGTCTCGGCGGGCGTCGTCCCGCGCCTTCGGTAGTGCCCCGGGCGGCAGTGGACGATCCGCGTGAAGGCGACGCTGAACGCGCTCTCCGACTCGTACCCGACCGAGCTGGCCACTTCCGCGATGCGCCGGTCTCCTCCCTGGAGAAGCTCGCAAGCCAGCTGCATGCGCCACCGGGTGAGGTACTCCATCGGCGTGACGCCGATCCATTTCTTGAAGTTCAGCGCGAAGGCCGCGCGGGAGAGCCCGGCGATCCTGGCCAGCTCGTCCAGCGACCAGCTGCGCGCGTGGTTCGACTGCATCGCGGCGAGGGCCCGGGACAGCCGGGGCTCCGAGAGCGCCACGAACCAGTTTCTCTCGCGCTGCGCCGAGGCCAGGTAGGCGCGAAGGGTCTGCAGCAGCATCATGGGCGCCAGGTGGCGCAGCATCAGCGCGCGTCCCGCGTGCCGGTTCCGCACTTCGGCGGCGAAGCGCTCGAGGCCCCAGCGCAGCACGGCCGCCTGCTCGGCCTCCGCGGGGACGTGGATCACCGGCGGCAGGCGCCCGAACACGATGTCCTGGAAGTGTCCTTCGAACTGGAACGCGGAGCCCACGGCGTAGAACTCTCCGCCGCCGTTGCAGACGAGGCTGAGCACCCCGTCTTGCGCGCTCCACTCCAGCTCGCGCAGGGGCAGCCTCTTCTCGAGGGCCAGGTCCGCGGCCATCACGAGGCTCTTCGCGTGCGGCACCAGGAAGCAGTCGCCGGCGCGCACGTGGTAGCTCGGCTTCTCGTCTGCGACGGCCAGCCAGCACTCGCCCGCGACGACGACATGGAGCCGGAGGACGTCGACGGCGGGGAACTCGATCGCCCAGCGTCCGCCCGCGTCGAGGGCCGAGGTGCCGAGCGCCCTCAGCTGCATCTTCGAGAGCGTCGCCGAGAGGACGTCTTCGGCGTCCGAGGCCTGTGTCAGCATGGTGTGGACTATGCAGCATGAAATTTGGACCGGCAAGCATTGTCCGTCCAGTTCGTGCGGGTAAGAATGGATTCACGAGCATGGTGCTCGGGGAGGTTGACCTGCATGCGAACGCTCCGCTTTCACGAGTACGGCGAACCCGCCGACGTCCTGCGCCTCGAGAGCGCCCCGATTCCCACCCCGGCGGCGAACCGCGTTCGCGTGGCCGTGCACGCGTGCGGGCTGAACCCGGCCGACTGGGCATTGTGCCGGGGACTCTTTCCGAAGGATCTGCCGCGCGGCGTGGGCCTCGACGTGTCGGGAACGGTCGACGCGGTCGGCGAGGGCGTGACCGGCGTCGCCGTGGGCGACCGCGTGGCGGGCTCGGCCGACTTCGCGGGCTATCCGAGCGCGGGGGCGTCCGACTTCGCGATCCTGGAGCGCTGGGCGCGCGTCCCCGCCAGCCTCGATCTCGTGCGTGCGGCGGCCCTGCCGATGGCGATCGAGACGGCCTACCGGCACCTGACGCTGCTCCACGTGAAGGCCGGGCAGACCATCGTCGTGAATGGCGGCGGCACGGTGATCGGCTTCGCGGCGGTTCAGATGGCGCTGCTGCGCGGCGCGCGGGTGATCGCCACCGCGGGCGAGACGTACGCCGAGCGCCTGCGGGCCATGGGAGCCAGCGTGACGTCGTACGGGGAAGGGATGGCCGAACGCATCCGGAAGCTGGCAGGGGGACCCGTGGATCTCGCGCTCGACACCGCGCCGCACGCGGCCGACCCCGAGTTCCTCCGCAAGCTGATGAGCGGTTCCCTGGCCTCCTCTCGGGACGCGGGCCCGGTGGAGGGTGCCCTGCCGGCTCTGATCGAGGCGGTCGGCGGCGATGCCCGCCGCGTCGTCACCCTGAGCGATGGAAAGTCTGCGGTGAAGCTCGGCGTGCGCACGGGCTTCGATCTCGTTCGCGAGGCCGCCCAGAACCCGCCTCCGCGCCACGACGCGCTCGGGGAGTTCATCGAGCGCGCGGCGGCGGGCACCTTCACCGTGCCGGTCGCGCGCACCTTCGCGCTCGAGGAATGGCGAGCGGCGCTCGACCTGAGCCTGGGCCAGCGAGCGCACGGGAAGCTCGTGCTGCTGCCTGGCGCGACGGCGGCGTGAGGCCGCGACGTCGGCACCCGCGGGAAGAAAGCGCACGTCGAGCGGCCCGAGCGGGCCGGCAGAGGAATGAAGCCGCCCGTCGATTGTGACAGGCAGCCGGTCAGTGGCCTGCTGCCCCGCCCAGCGCGCGGTTCCACGCGCGACAGGGGTCGAAGGAGGGCGAGCGAGGCCTTCACGAGCGCGACAGGGGCTCTGATGGCGCGCCGATCAATGGCCAGCACGGGCGAGGGGGCTCAATCGGGGGGCCCGCGCGGCGCGCTGCCCGCGATCGCACCGGACCTGGAGGCGTGCAGGGGTAGTGAAACGCGCCCCGTGTCTTGATCGCGGCCCTTCGATGGCCTCACGGAGGGCGTCGTGCTTTAGCTGACCGGCGCCGTGAAGAAGACGACGCCCTTCATCAGGCTCCTGACGGGCGTCGTACGGGGTCTGACGGGGCTCATGCGAAGTTCGAACGGGGCCGATTGGGGCTCGAACGCCCTGGTGAACGATTCCGCGGGCTTCGCACGGTTCCTGGCCTGCCTCGTCTCGAAGATGGCCTGGGTCTCGAACGAGATGGAGCGCGCCGTGGTCTTCCTGGCGCGGCGCAGGAAGGACCTGAAGCCATTCGCACGTCGAAGCGGTGGGTTCAAGGATGACCTGGCGGGCTTCATGCAAAAGCTGAAGGGGATCAGATGGTTCCTCGACGGGCGCAGGCTTCGATCGAAGGCCGTGAGGAAGAGACTCAGCTCGTCGAGTCTCGATCTGATCGCCTTCAGGAAGAGACTCAGCCCGTCGAGTCTCTCTCTGATCGCCTTCAGGAAGAGACTCAGCTCGTCGAGTCTCTGTCTGATCGCCTTCAGGAAGAGACTC
>DATJNL010000156.1:0-7432 GCA_035508175.1 Myxococcales bacterium | reverse complement strand
AGGGGGCGAGGCGCGCCTCGCCCGCTGGCGCAAGATCGCGGCCGAGGCCGCGCGGCAGTGCGGCCGCGCCGACGTGCCCCAGGTGGCCGCACCCGCCACGATCGACGCGCTCTCCCGCCGATCCCGCGACGGCGGGGTGGTGCTGCTGGATGCGCTCGAGCGCGACGCACCGCCGCTCGGCGTAGTGCTGGCCCAGCCGGAGCTGATCGCCGCTGCCGAGGTGGCCATCGCGGTGGGGCCGGAAGGCGGCTTCGCGCCCGAGGAGGTGGCCGACACCCGGCGCGCCGGTGCCCAGCTGGCGCGGCTGGGCCGGCGGACGCTCCGCACCGAGACCGCCGCCGTCGTCGCCTGCTCCCTCTGGGCGCTCGTCGCGGGCGAGCTGGGTTGAAAGAGCCGCGACCAGCCTTGCGGGGCGCGCCGCTTGGTGGTCTGATCGTCGCGTCATGGAGCTGACCCTCGCCGAGGCGCTGGTTCTGGGCCTGTTGCTCGCGCTGGTGGTGTGGGCGCTGACGCCGCTGCGTCGCTGGATCCGCGACAGGCTGGAGCGGCGCTTCATGCACGGCCGGTACGGCAAGGTACTCGAGGCCAAGTTCCGTCCGGCGGACCGGACGCCGGACGACCGGCGGAATTGAGGAACGGCGATGGCGGTGGACGTGGATCGGCGGCCCATGGGGCGCGTGTTGCCGGAGGCGGTGGGCTGGTTCGTGACGCTCGCAGTCGGCGTGCTCCTCATCGCAGGGGTGCTGAGCTCGTTCACCGTGGTGACGCCAGGCAACGTGGGCGTGGTGTTCAATCTGTGGAGCGGCTCTCTGCGGACGGCCCCGCAGGGCATCGTCTGGCGGGTACCGTGGTTCACCTCGGTGCAGAGCTACCCGGTGGCGCTTCGCACTTACACCATGGTGGCGCGGCAGGGGGAGGGCTCGGCGCCGAACGACGATAGCATTGACCTGCCGACGCGCGAGGGGCAGCACATCCGGCAGGACATTTCGGTCATCTACAACACCACGCAGGACGAAGCGGCCAAGGTGTACACGGCCTTCCGCGGCGCCGACATGGGCGAGATCGAGTCGACGTTCATCCGGCGGACCATCATCACCGCCGCGCAGAACGCGGCCGGCGTGATGTCGCTCACCGACATCATCTCGGACCGGCGCGGCGACCTGCAGTCGGCGATCACGAAGCAGCTCGACGACGACCTCGGCCGCATGGGCTTCCGCGTGGACAAGGTGAACCTGGGCGCGAGCCACCTGCCCCAGGCGATCGAGGCGCAGATGCAGCAGAAGATGGCGGCGCAGCAGCAGGCACTGCAGGCGGAGTACGAGTTGCAGAAGCAGACCACGCTCGCGAAGGCGAAGGTGGCGCAGGCGCAGGGCGACGCCGAATCGATCCTGGTGAAAGCCAAGGCGCAGGCGGAGGCGAACAAGCTCCTGCAGGTCACGCTCAACCAGCTGCTCATCCAGAACAAGGCGATCGAGAAGTGGAACGGCGAGTTGCCGCAGTACACGGGGGGCGGCGCCGTGCCGTTCCTGCAGCTGCCCGGCGGCAAGGCGTCGCCGTGACGGCCGCGCAGTGTCTTTCTTGACCGTCCCCTAGCCGCCCGTTAGCGTTGCGAGACGCCCATGGCCGTCTGTGCGCATTGTGGATCCGAGCTGCCGCCTGCCGCGGCGTTCTGCCCGGCGTGCGCCCAGCCGGGGCGAGTCGCTTCGCAGGCGCCCGCGCCGCCGCGACCGGGGCTGCATCCCCTCCTGAAGCAGCCATTCCGAGACACGCTGCCACCGCAGCAGCCGGCGCTCGCGAAGGACCTCCCGCTGGATCGGCGTGGGCAGCCCTCGGGGCAGCCGACGGCCGCTCCTCGCCCGGGGACGCCTCCGGCGATCCCGCCGCCGGCCGCGCGACCCGCGGGCGCCGTCGTCCCCGCTCCGCTGCAGGCCGCTCCGCCCCTGCCGGGCGCCGCACCCGTGCCGCCGCGGCCGATGGCGGGAAGCCCGCCGTCCGCCGGCGGCCGACCCGCAGTGTCCGACAGCTCTCCTTCAGCGGACGCCCCGCGCCCGCCGCCGGCTGCGCCCAGGGTGGGAGCGCCGCCGGCCTCGGGCGCCTCCGGCCGCCCCGTTTCTGGGCTGGTGCCGCAGGTTTCCGCCCCAGTCGCACGCCGGCAGACGCCGGCGACGCAGAACTGGGGCCTTGCCCCGCAACCGGTCGCGGCGCAGGCGTTGCCGGCGACGCCCACACGCGCGGCGCCCGTGCCGCTCGCTGCCTTCTCCGCCAACGCCGCCGAGGTGCCCCCGGCCGCCGATTCCGAGCTCCGGGAGGCTCCAGCGCTGCAGTCCGTGCAAGCGCACGTGGCTCCGCGCTGGCGGCGGCTCCTCGCGTGGGTCGCCGACCTGGCTGCGCTCGCGATGGTCGTGGCAATGTTCCTGTGGGTCGCGACGCGGATGGTGCACCACGGCTCGCCGAGCCGGCAGACGGGGCTCGACTGGCTGGCGGAGACGCTCTTGTCGTACCGCAAGCTGTGGATCCCCGGGGGCTCGCTCGCTGCGGTCCTCGCTGTGCTGTACCTCACGCTCTTCACGGCACTCGGCGGGCAGACCCCGGGGAAGCGGCTCCTCGGGCTGCGGGTCATCGACCGCGCCGGCGGTTGCCCGAGCCCGCTGCGCAGCGGGTTTCGCGCGGCCTTCGCGGTGGCGAGCGGGGCCCTGGGGCTCTTCGGCTTCTTCCTCGTGCTCGTCGACCGCCGCGGCCAGGCACTGCACGACAAGCTCGCGGGCACCTTCGTGGTGGTGGGCCGCTAGCGCGTGCCCGTGCCTCTCTGGCTCTTCCCGGCCTGCGCCTTCGTGTTCGGGGCGCTGTGGGGGAGCTTCCTCAACGTGGTCATCGTGCGCGTGCCACGCGAGGAGTCCATCGTCTTCCCGCCGTCGCACTGCACGTCCTGTGGGGCGAAGATCAAACCGTACGACAACGTGCCGATCCTCAGCTGGCTCTGGCTGCGCGGCCGCTGCCGCGCCTGCGGCGCCCGCTTCTCCGTGCGCTACCCGATCGTCGAGGCACTCTCGGCGTTCGCCGCCTGGGGCTGCGTGAGTGCCTTCGGCTTGTCCTGGGCGGCGCTCGGCTTCTACGTGTTCCTGGCGCTCTGCCTGGCGATCACGTTCATCGACCTGGAGCACTGGATCATCCCGCACGAGCTGTCGTGGCCAGGGATCGCCCTGGGACTCCTCTTCTCGTGGCTGAATCCGCGGGCGACGCCGCTCGAGGCGCTGCTGGGCGCGGCGCTCGCCTGGGCCGGCTTCACGCTGCTCTCTTGGCTGGGGGAGAAGATCTTCAAGAAGGAGGCGCTTGGACTCGGCGACCGCTGGCTGCTCGCGCTCGTCTGCGCGTTCCTCGGCTACCAGGCGATCCTCCCCGTGGTGTTCCTCGCGTCGGTCCAGGGGTCCGTCGTCGGGCTCGCGCTGATCGCGCTCGGCAAGAGCCAGACGGGGGAGCGACCGACCGATCCGGCGCCCGAGGGAGGGCGGCTGAGCGCCACCCAGGACAAAGGAGCAACGGAGGGGCGGAGGCGAGCACCGGACGGGCCCACCGATCCGGACGAGGAAGACTGGGTGCCGCCGAAGCACGCCGTGCCCTTTGGTCCGTTTCTCTCGCTCGCCGGCGCCGAGGTGCTCTTCGCTGGGCCAGCGATGCTGCGCTGGTACCAGGGGCTCGTGCAGCGGTGGGTCGCGGGGTAGTCCGTGGCGTCCGCGCCGCGCCGGGCGGTCCGCCGCCAGATCGCGCTGCTCTGGGCGGGCGGGCTCGCGCTCTGCCTCGTCCCGGCGATTCTGATCGCCGCGATCCAGGTCGGGCTGGCCGTGACCCACCACCACCGCGAGCCGTTCCTGCCCGAGCGCCTCGCCTGGATACTCGGCGGCGGCGCGGCGGCGGCCTGGCTCCTCGGCGTGGTCGTCGCCGACCGATCGCTGGGGCCGACGCTCGACCGGCTGCAGGCGACCGTCGACGCGGCCGCGGGACTCGAGCTGCCACACGAAGCCCAGGGGCTGCGGCTCACGCCTTCGAACCTGACGTCCGCTTTCGGTCAGCTCGGCCACCGGCTGGCGGAGGCGAACGCGTCCCTGCGTGCGCAAGTCGAGCGGCTCGAAAAGCTCAACGCGGAGCTGCAGGCCGCGCGCGAGGAGCTCCTGCGGGCAGAGCGCCTCGCGACGATCGGGCGGTTGGCGGCGGGCGTGGGCCACGAGATCGGCAACCCGCTCGGCGCACTCCTGGGCTACGTGGAGGTGGCTCGGGCGGACCCGAGACAGGCCGCGGAGGTCGTCGAGGCCATCGGAGTCCAGGCCCAGCGCATCCACGAGACGCTCCAGGAGTTGATGGACTTCGCACGGCCGGGCAAGATGGAGCTCGCGGCCATCCCGCTCCCCCGGGCTCTCGAAGGGGCGGTCCGGCTGGTGCGGGCCCACCCGCGTTGGCGATCCATGGAACTCTCCCTCGACCTCGCGGAGGACCTGCCGGCAGTGCGTGCGAACGAGCACCAGCTCGTGCAGGTACTGGTGAACCTGCTGCTCAACGCAGCCGATGCTTGCGAGGGCCGCGGCCACGTCCAGGTGGTCGGCACGCGTGCGGGAGAGGCGGTGGAGCTCGAGATCGCGGACGATGGGCCGGGCTTCCCCGACGGGCTGGAGGCCCAGATCTTCGAGCCGTTCTTCACGACCAAGGAGCGGGGCCACGGGACCGGCCTCGGGCTCGCCATCTGCCGGCAGCTCATGGAGAGCTTCGATGGGAGTATCCGGGCGGCGCGCGGCAGCCCAGGGGCGATCTTCAAGCTGGGCTTCCGGGTGGCGGCATGAGCCTGCGGAACGTGCTGGTCGTGGATGACGACCCGGGAATGCGGCAGATGCTCACGATGCTGCTGCGCAGCAAGGGGTATGTGCCCGCGGCGGTCGACGGAGCGGACGCCGCGCTCAAGGAGTTCGAGGCGCGGCCCTACGACGTCGTGCTCTGCGATGTGCGCATGCCCTCCATGGACGGCCTCGCGTTGCTCGGCGAGCTGCAGCGGCGCGCGCCCGACGTCACCGTGATCATGATGTCGGCCTACGGCTCCGAGGAGGTCGCCCTCGAGGCGATGAAGCGCGGCGCCTACGACTACGTGAGCAAGCCTTTCCGTCCGGACGAGGTCACGCTCGCGCTGCGGAAGGCGGAGGAGCGGGAGCGGCTGCGGCGAGAGAACGTGAGGCTGCGGGAACAGCTCGGCGACCGGCGCGGCCTGAGCACGCTGATCGGCGAATCGCCCGCGATGCAGGAGCTGCACCGGTCCATCCGGAAGATCGCCGCAGTGCAGACGACGGTGCTGCTCATCGGCGAGTCCGGGACGGGCAAGGAGCTCGTTGCTCGAGCGCTGCACGATCTGTCCCCCCGCTCGGCGCAGCCATTCGTGGCGGTGAACTGCGGCGCCATCCCCGACGACCTCATCGAGAGCGAGCTCTTCGGGCACGCCAAGGGCGCGTTCACCAATGCCACCGCCAACAAGAAGGGCCTCTTCACCGAGGCGGATGGCGGAACGATCTTCCTGGACGAGATCGGCGAGTTGCCCTACGCGGTGCAGGTCTCGCTCCTCCGCACACTGCAGGAGAGCGAGATCCGCCGGGTCGGCGACACGCAGACCAGCAAGATCGACGTCCGCGTGGTGGCGGCGACCTCCCGCAACCTCGAGACAGCGGCGGCCTCCGGCGGTTTCAGGCAAGATCTCTTCTACCGTCTGAACGTGCTCCCGGTCCGGTTGCCCCCCCTGCGCGAGCGGTTGGAGGACGTGCCGCTCCTGGCGCGCCATTTCGTCGAGAAGCTCAACGTGGAACTGCGCCGCAACCCACGCATTCGCGAGATCTCGCGCGAAGCGCTCGACGCGCTCGGGGCCCACGGCTGGCCCGGCAACGTGCGGGAGCTGGAGAATCTGGTCGAGCGCGCGATGGTGCTCGCCGAGGGCGAAGTACTGCCGCTCTCCGCCTTCGCGGGGCTCTCTCGCGCCATGGCCCCCGCGCCCTCGGACGCCGGGCTCTCGATCAAGCAAGGCGTGCGCGCCCTCGAGATCGACCTCATCCGCCGCGCCCTGGAGGCCACGGGCGGCAACCGCACCCGGGCAGCGGCGCTGTTGGAAATCAGCCACCGCGCGCTGCTTTACAAGCTCAAGGAGTACGGTCTGGGGTCGCACGGCCGGCCCGGCAGCTCGACGGTCAAGTGAACCCTAATTAGGGTACAGTGAACCCCGCTGGTCGCTTTCTTGACTTGTTCTGAGAGCAGGCGCTAGGATTCCAACAGCAATGCCCAGCGCCTGCCCGGGAGGGTCGTTCGGTGCGAAAGGCTAGAAACAACGTGCAGAAGCTTCGGGAGGCCCAGCTCTTGAGCAAGGCGGAGCTCGCCAGGCGGGCCGGCATCTCGACGCTGACGATCGATCGCGTCGAGGCTGGCAAGGACTGCCGGCTCGACACCAAGCGCAAGATCATCCTCGCCCTCGGCCTCAGCCTGGCGCAGCGCGAACGCGTCTTCAGAGGGAACCGGACTTAGGAGGCACACGAGGATGGCCAAGGGCAAGCTGGCGCTGGGTTTGGACATTGGGTCGAGCACCGTCAAGATCGCGCGGCTCAAGGAGAGCAAGCGCGGCTTCGGCTTGCAGGCGTTTGCATCGGCCCCGTTGCCGCCCGAGGCCATCGTCGACGGCGCGCTCATGAACAGCGCCGCTATCGTGTCTGCGATCCAGGATCTGTGCGCCGCCAACAAGATCAAAGGCAAGGAGGCAGCCATCGGCGTGAGCGGCCACTCGGTGATCATCAAGAAGATTACGCTGCCGAAGATGACGCAAGACGAGCTCGACGAGTCGATCCAGTGGGAGGCCGAGCAGTACATCCCCTTCGACGTCAAGGACGTCAACATCGACACTCAGATTCTCGGGGACAAGGGCGAGGGCACGGGCCAGATGGACGTGCTGCTCGTCGCCGCGAAGAAGGACATGATCAATGACTACGTGTCCGTGGTGACCGAGGCCGGTCTCCAGCCCGTGGTGGTCGACGTGGACGCCTTCGCGGTGCAGAACATGTTCGAGGTGAACTACGAGCAGGTCCCCGGCGAGACCGTCGTGCTGATCAATGCTGGCGCGAGCGTGGTCAACATCAACGTGGTTTCCAACGGGACCAGCACGTTCACCCGCGACATCACCGTGGGCGGTAACCAGTTCACCGAGGAGATCCAGAAGCAGCTCAACGTGAGCTACGACGAGGCGGAGGCGCTCAAGGTGGGCGGCCAGCGTGCAGGCGAGGCCGACGCGGTCGTGCCGCAGGAGGTCGAGCGCGTCATGCAGGGTGTCGCGGAGCAGATGGCCGGCGAGATCCAGCGGTCCCTCGACTTCTTCGCGGCCACCGCGGCGGACTCACACATCTCCCGCGTGTATCTCTCCGGCGGC
>DATJNL010000155.1:0-20614 GCA_035508175.1 Myxococcales bacterium | reverse complement strand
ACGCCGCGCCCGCGGCCAGCGGGCTACCACAGCCGGAACAGAACTTCGCGCCCGCCGCGGCCGCCGCCTGGGGAGCGGCCGGGAGCTCCGCCCCGCAGCCGCTGCAGAAACGGCCCGCGGCCACCGTGGCGCCGCACTTTGCGCACGTGACCGTGGGGCCGGCGGGAGGCGCGGCGCGCGGCGCGGCCATGCCCTGGAACAGCCCGCCCATCGAGAGGCCCATGCCGGCGCCCAGTCCCATGCCCATGGCGCCGCCACCGCCCTGCCCCGGGTTCTCGGCCGCCGACATCATCGCCTGCCCCGCGGCGTACTGCTGGTAGCCGCCCGCGAGGTTCGAGTAGGCGACCGTCTCGGTGAGCTTGCTGATCTTCTCGTGGCTCTCGGGGTCGAGCGTGAGGTGGAAGTCGTTGAACTGCCGGATGGCGAAGCCGTAGCGGTCGAGCGTGTCCTTGGTCTGCGTGACCACGTCGTCCTTGAGCGCCTTCGCCATGGTGCCCAGGTCGAGCACGCCCACCTTGCGCTGCATCAAGATGCCGCCCACCACGTCCTGCAGCGCGTTGACGAAGTTCATCGAGAACGTGCGCGTGATCTCGTCGTCGTCGTACTGCGTCTTGATGCCCGCGAGCTCCAGCAGGAACTTCGAGGGGTCGGTGACGCGCGCGATGTACTCGCCGTGGACCTGGAGTAGCACGGGGATGCCGGTCTTCGGGTCCTGAACCTCCGAGAGCTGGCCGCCGAACTTGATGCCCGGAAAGTCGCGGTTGCTCACGAAGATGAGGTTCGCCATCAGGAAGTTGCCGCCCGTCGCCGCGTCGATGAGCATCGACAGGAACGGGAACGAGGCGCCGTCGAGCGTGTGCGTGCCGGGCCCGAGCGTCCCGGCGATCGGCGAGTTGGCCTTGCCCCCCTGCATCTGCCCGAGCCGGATGAAGACGGCGACCTCGTCGGGCATGCAGGTGAGCTGGGTCATGAGCCGGATGTTCTGATCCGGCCAAGCGTACAGGATGGAGTTGCGCGCTTCAGGCGGACGGGCGATGAATTCGCGCCGAACTTCCTTGAACAGCCCCATGGGTCACCTCGCGGTTGCGAGGTCGAGCAGACCACAGGGGCGGGACGGCTGGCAAGCGTTCACGACGGGTCGGGGTCGGGGTCGGGGTCGGGGTCGGCGTCGGGGTCGGCGTCGGGGTCCGCGTCGGGGTCGGGGGTCGAGGCTGCTGTCGAATCGGAACGTGAGCGCGGCGCCGAAGGTCATCGTGCCCATCGGGGCAGACCAGGCGCGGTTCAACACCCTGAACGACCGGGATCGCACGAGAGACGAAGACCCGCACGGGTCGTGAAACGCGACCCGTGTCTTGATTGCGGCCCCTCGATGGCCTCACGGAGGGCGCCGTGCTTCAGCTGACGGGCGCCGTGACGGAGACGACGCCCTTCATGAAGGTCCTAAAGGCCTTCGTACCGGGTCTGACGGGGCTCATGCGAAGTCTGAACGGGGCCGATCGGGGCTCGAACGGCCTGGTGAACGATTCCGCCGGCTTCGCACGGTTCCTGACGCGCCTCGTCTCGAAGATGGCCTGGCTCTCGAACGAGATGGAGGGCGCTCCGGTCTTCCTGGCGCGGGGCAGGAACGACCTGACGCCGGCCGCACCTCGAAGCAGCGGGTTCAGGGACGACCTGGCGGGCTTCATGCAAAAGCTGAAGGGGATCAAATGGTTCCTCGACGGGCGCAGGCTTCGATCGACCCGCGTCGTGAAGAGTCCAACGCCGGTCTGTCTCCTTGCAACCGGCGTCGTGAAGAGATCAACGGGCGTTGCAAAGAGTCCAACGCCCGTGAGTCTCCTTGCAATCGACGTCGTGAAGAGATCGAAGGGCGTTGCAAAGAGTCCAACGTCGCAAAGAGATCAACGGGCGTCGTGAAGAGTCCAACGCCTTCGCGAGAGAGACTCACTCCGTCGAGTCTCTCCCTGATCGACGTCAGGGAGACACCGAAGCGCTTCAGAAAGACTGCGGCTCAGCTGAATGCCACTGCGACCGCCGCGAACACGAGTCCGAACGAGATCATATACTTAGCCTTCGGCCCCTCGCCGAAGTAGATCGACGCGAAGATCATGAACACCACCAGGGTGATCGCCTCCTGCATGATCTTGAGCTGGTAGGGTGTCGCGGCGCGGTAGCCGATGCGGTTCGCAGGCACCTGGAAGCAGTACTCGAAGAAGGCGATGCCCCAGCTCGCGACCACGACCACCCAGAGCGACGTGTGCTTGAAGCGCAGGTGGCCGTACCACGCGAGCGTCATGAACGAGTTCGACACGAAGAGCAGCGCGGCCGCGATCAGGCGGTCGTCGAGCTTCCAGGCCACGGGCGCCCCCCTTCAGCGCGCCGCGCTCGCCGGCAGCTTGGACGCGATCCAGCGGTGCACCTCGTCTTCCAGGACCGGCAGGGGCAAGGCCCCGTGGCCCAGGATCACGTCGTGGAACTCGCGGATGTCGAACGCCGCGCCGAGCTTCCGCTTCGCCTCGGCGCGCAGCGCGAAGATCTCCTGCTCGCCCACCATGTACCCGAGCGCCTGCGCGGGCCAGACGATGTAGCGGTCGATCTCGCTCGCCCCCACGTCCGGCGGGTCCGTGGTGTGCGCCAGGTAGAAGTCCAGGGCCTGCTGCCGGCTCCAGTGCATCGCGTGGAGCCCGGTGTCCACGACGAGCCGCACGGCGCGCAGCGCCTGGCCCGCGAGCATGCCGTAGCGGGCCAGCGGACCGGAGTAGAGCCCCAGCTCGTCGGAGAGCCGCTCGGTGTAGAGCGCCCAGCCTTCCACGTAGCCGGTGCTCCCGCCGTTGCGACGGAAGGCCGGCAACCCCTGCAGCGACTGCGCGATGCTGATCTGCAGGTGGTGCCCCGGCACGCTCTCGTGGAACACGGTGCACTCCTGGTCGTACAGCGTGCGCGTGGTGGGGTCGCTCGTGTTCACGTAGTAGTAGGCCGGCGTGAGGCCGTCGTCGGGCGCCTGCTGGTAGAAGGCCGCGCCCGCGGTGGCCGCGCGCCAGGCCTCGACCGCCTTCACCTCGAGCGGCCGTTGCGGCATCGTCTTGAAGTCGCGCGGCAGCGCCGCCATCGAGCGCGCGATGGTCTTGCGCGCCCAGGCGAGCAGCTCGTCGCCGGTCTTGAACGACTCGTCGGGCCGCTGGCCGATGGCCTTCTCGAAGGCCTTCAGGTCGGGCGTTCCGTCGGGCTTCAGCGGGGCGCCCTCGGCCTTCGCGATCGCCCGCTGCTCGGCCTCGATCTTGGCGAGCAGCTCGAGCCCCAGCTGGTGCAGCACCTCCGGGGTCTTGCGCAGGCCGACCTGCATGCGGATGGCCGCGGCGTAGCAGGCCGCGCCGTTCGGCAGCGCCCAGAGCCCCGGGTCGGTGCGGGCCTTCGGCAGGATCACGTCGTGCAGGAAGGCGCGGTACTTCTTCAGCGCCGGCACCACGGTGGTGTCGATGGCGGCGGCGATCCTCGCGACGTCGGCCGCGCGCTCGCCCTCCGGCAGCTTCGCGAGCTTGTCGGGCGGCGGCAGGAAGTCCGAGTGCGCGCCGTCCTTCTTGGCCAGGTCGTCGAGCTCGGCGATCGTCAGCTCGACGTTGTGCTTCGGCGCCACCTCCCCCTTCGCCAGCCCCTCCCGCAAGGACGCGATCTGCTGGTCGAAGTAGCGGCCCACCTGGCCGTAGCGGGCCACGAGGTCCGCCACGCCCTTCGCGGTCATCGGGTAGTACATCGCCGTGAGCGGGAGGTTCACCTCCGGCCCGTTCATCTGGTCCACCGTCCAGCGGTCGGCGTCGCACACCTGGATCTCGCGCGTCGAATCGAGCAGGTCGAGGAAGAGCGCCTTGGTCAGCCGATCCTCGCCGTGCAGCTCGTCGTCCGGGATCGCCTTCGCCTCGGCCTCCATGCCGACGAGGGCGTCGAGGAACTTGGCCCGGCCCGCCGACGAGAGATCGTCGAGCCGATCGTCGAAGCGGTGGTCGCCGAGCGAGGTGGCGACGAGGGGGCCGCCGCTCTGCTCGCCGATCCAGTCGAGCGGCGCCGACTGGAGGTTCAGGTCCCAATAGCGCTCCGACAGCTCCTTCAGCCGGGTGGAGGCGTCGCTGGGTGCGGGGTGCGGGACGGTGGCGCAGCCGAGGGCGAGGCAGGGCAACAGGGGGTGGATCCGCATGTGGACCTCCAAGGGGGCGGCACTGTACCAGAAGTGGCCGCCGGACGGCGTCCGAACGGGGGGCTGCCTTCCCTTTCGGGCCCGTTTTTGCTATCGAGCGCCCCTCATGGACCGAACGAACGATCGCTTCCTGCCCCTCCTCGCCGCCTGCGCGGCGGCCGCTGCCCTCTCCTTCGGCGCCTCCTGCTCTTCGAACACCACCAAGGGTTGCGTGACCAACGCCGACTGCGCCATCGGCCAGGTGTGCAACAAGGGGCTCTGCTACATCGAGAAGACCACGTCGGCGGGCAGCGCCTCCGCGGGCGGGACCTCGACGGGGGGCCACGCGGCGGGCACGAGCAACGGCGGCGTGGGTTCGAACGGCGGGCAGACCGCCGGGAACAACGGCAGCAACACGGGCGGCAACGGGCAGGCGGCCTCGAGCGGCGGCCAGGGAGGCTCGAGCACCGGGAACCCCACCGGCTGGACCAACGGCGGCACGGGATCCCAATCGAACGGCGGCAGCGGCAGCGCCGGGACCGGCGGCAGCGGCTGCTGGTGCTCCAGCACGTGCTGCTCGCAGGACGAGGTGAATGCGGCCCCCGGCAATGCCTGCTACCCCAGCGGGAAGATTTGCTACGGGACCGACTCGGACGGCGGCGCCTTCTACTGCAACTACCAGACCGGCAAGTGCGACCCGTTCGACCCCTGCAGCGGCGCGAGCGGGACGTGGAGCTGCGACGGCGGCGTGACGACTACCGGGGGCACCAGCACCGGCGGCGCGGTGACGATCGACCCGACGGGTATGAGCTTCGTCGCGACCGGCGACACCCGGCCCGACAGCTCCGGGCAACCGTACCCGCAGCAGATCGTCAACCAGATCTACACCGACTTCGGTGCGCTCTCGCCGAAGCCCATGGCCGTGATTGCGACGGGCGACTTCCAGGAGGAGGGCGACAGCAACCCGACCCAGGAGATCGACGACTACGAGGCGGCGATCAACCTGTTCAACCCCTCGACGACTTACCCGGCCATGGGCAACCACGAGTGCGTCTCGACGAGCATCACCACCTACTGCGGGGCGGGCAGCAGCAACAACACCTCGGCCTACTCCGCCTACCTGCAGATGCTCGTCGACCTCGGCATCAACTCCAGCACGAGCGGCCTCCCCTACTACTACCGGACCCTCACCGCGCCCAACGGCGACACCGCCAAGTTCGTCATCCTCGCGGCGCAGGCGTGGGATTCCGCGCAAGTCACCTGGCTGAACACCACGCTGTCGACGGTTCCGACCACGTTCACATTCATCGCTCGCCACGAGCCCGACGACGCGGTGGGCTGCTCCGACTCGACCGCTAACGACAACACCACCAACAGCTGCCCGTTCATCGCCGACGTGCAAACGGCGATCAACAGCAATCCCGGCAAGGTGACGATGCTGGTCGAGGGCCACACGCACGAGATGCGCTTCAGCGTCAGCACCGACGAGATCGTGAGCGGCGGCGGCGGCGTCGCGGTCGAGTCGGGCTGCACGGCCAGCGACGACCTCTACTGCGGCTGGGGTTACGTCTACTGCCAGGAGCGGACCGACAAGTCGATGATCTGCAACATGTACGACTACCAGTCCGGCAGCGTCACGGGGATGACCTACCCGGGCGCCACCGGCTCGTACACGACCTACTCCGCCGTCACCGTGACGCCCGCCGGCGTCATGAGCTACGCGAACTAGCTCGCCGCGCACGCGGCTTGGCGCGAGAGCGCGCCATCGCCATCCTTCTCCCGAACGGGAGGGAGGGGGACGGCCATGGGATGGGAGGGGCGGCTCCGGGCGGTCGTGTGCCTGGGTGCGTTCGGGATCGTGTCGATGGCCTTCCGGGCTGCCGCGCAGCAGGGCCCTGCGCCCGGTCCCGCGCAGCCCGTGCCCGTCCAGGGCAACCCCGCCTATTGCCCCGAGCCCGCTGCCCAGAGCCGCACCTTGCGCGGCCACGTGTTCCAGTACGGCACCCTGGTGGACGCGCCGATGCTCGGGACCACCTTCGGCATGCGCTTCTCGTCGACGTTCGAGCGCGTGCCGGGCTTCCCCGCGGGCGGCTTCGGTCCGCTCGACGTGAACCAGGTGCAGGCGAGCAGCGAGGCCGACTACACGCAGATGATCATCCCCTACCGGCTGTCGCTGTTCATCCAGGGCGTGGGGAGCGGCGTCACCGGCTCGAACGTGTCGTCGCTGCTCGGCACGGGCGTGAACTACGACTACGACACGAACCTCGGCGCGCAGATCGGCCTGATCCGCGATCCCGACCGCGGCGACCTGCTCACGCTGCGGCCGGAGATCGGCTACTCGGAGGGCCGCATGCTCGGCCTGGGGCAACTGGTGAGCGACCTGACGACCAACTCCAAGGCGACTTTGCAGGACGTGCTCGCCGACGGCCCCGGCGAGGTGCTGCTCACGCCGTACTCCACCCTGCACTTCGGGGGCAGCCTCGCCTACGGCCACGCCTTCGGATCGTCGTTCGCGCTGCAAGCCGCGCTCGCGGTGGTGGAGTTCGACGAGACGGTCCAGCCGTTCCAGGCGTCGTCCAACGGGCGGGTCTCCATGGTGCAGCACGACCTGGAGCCGAGCGGCGCCAGCGGCTTCACGCTCGGCGGCGCCGAGGGCGGCTTTCCGTTCGCGCTCCAGGCGGAGTACCGGCTCACCATGTCGTGGCTGGACTCGACCTGGCAGCACCCCGAGCAGGACGCCGACCTGGGCCTCTACTACTCCGGGCGCCCCGACCTGCAGCTCGGCGTGGTCGCCATCGGCTCGTGGCTGCCGGCGCTCCAAGGCGTGAGCCTCACCGGCGGCTCCGCGAGCTCGTCGTTGCCCGAGAGCATCACGGGCGAGTTCGTCTTCCGTTACGTGTGGTGAACCGCCGAGGCGGCGCGCGGATTGACGGGCCAGGCGGCCGAGGGCTAACGTTCCGGATCAATGGACGAGGCGGACCGCGAGGCGCTGCGCGCGGAGTGGGTGGGGCGCATCCCGCGCTGGTACTCCCCCTGGCTCCACATCGGCGCCACGACCGCGCTCGGCTGCGGGTTGTCGCTCGCGGCGCTGCTCTCCATCCGCGACCTCCAGCCGACGCAGCTCCTGATCGTTCCACTCGTGTTCGTGCTCTCCAACGCGAGCGAGTGGCGCGCCCACCGCGATCTGCTCCACAAGCTCCAGCCCTGGGCCAAGCCCATCTACGTGCAGCACACGCTGCAGCACCACAAGCTGTACCTGACGGACGACATGGAGATCCGCTCGGCCCGCGAGCTGCGGCTCGTGCTCATCCCCTCCTACGGCATCGTCCTCATCTTCCTCGTGACCTTGCCGGTCACCGCGGCCCTCTGGCTCGGGGGCCGGCACAACCTCGCGGCGCTGTTCGTCATCACGACGCAGCTCTACGTGGTCTCGTACGAGTGGCTGCACCTGAGCTACCACCTGCCCCGCGAGAGCTTCTGGGGGCGCCGCTGGCTCGTGCGGCGGCTCGGCCGCCACCACGCCATTCACCACTCGCCCGAGCGCATGAGCCGCTGGAACCTCAACGTCACCCTGCCGTTGTGGGACTGGGTGCGCGGCACCCTCTGGCGCGATCGCGTCGCCGGCGAGCCCGCCGAGACGCCCTCGTGACCTTCGACGAGCTGGTGCGGCTCTGGAGCAGCCAGGGCCTGACCGGGCTCCGGGATTCCCTCGAAGGCCCGCTCCTGCTGCCGCTCGAGCCCTGGGATCGGCCGGCCTCGGGCCGGCTGACGCTCGCGCTCGCGGGGCCGCCGGAGGCACCGGCCGACTCGGAGTTCGCCGCGGACTCCCCGACGGTGTCCGGTATCCAGACGCTCCGCGTGGTCCGCTCCAGCGTGGGCGACCGCGTGCCGGCAGCGCGCGTGCCGGTCCTCCTGGCAGCCAAGACGGACCGCAACGCGTACGCCCACGTGGCCGTGGGCCGCTCGCCCCAGAACGACGTGGTCATCGACCAGGCCTCCGTCTCGCGGTTCCATGCCGACATCCGCTGGTCCGAGAGCGGCTACTCGGTGCGGGACGCGAAGTCCCACAACGGGACCCGGCTCAACGGCGTCCTCCTGCAAGCCTCGAAAGGGGAGCCGTTGCGGGCCGGGGACGTGGTGGCCTTCGGCGACGCGGGCTGCCTCTTCTGCCCGCTCGAGGAGGAGGCGCTGGCGGCGGTCCTGTCGAAGCTGTCGACGCGGCGCCCGGGCTAGCTGCAACCCGGGGCCGGCAGGGCTATGCTTGTACCTCGGATCATGCGCGCGCTCGCCGCCTGCCTTCTCCTCGCGCTGGCCGGACACCCGGTCCCCGGCCAGGCCGGCCCGGCGGAGACGCCTGCCGCCGCGACGTCCGTTCCGGCCCGGCCGTTCATCGTCGAAGCGCCTCCGCCCTCCCCGCTGTGCCTCTCCCGCTACTCGGACGTGCTCACCAGCGAGGATCCGCGCATCGAGGCGTACGAGCAGCTGCCCGACCACAACTACGCCTACTGCGTGCGCGACGTGGCGACGTACGAGCACGTGTACTACGGGGCCGACGGCAAGCTGCGGCGCAGCTACCTCCGGAGCGAGATCCACGGCACCGGGTTCGCCCTGCGGGCGACGAAGGAGGGCGACACGCTGCTCGTCACGAACCAGCACGTCGCCGATCAGCCGGACGTGACCGACGACGCGCACGTCGTCGACGGGGTCCCGGCCGGGAGCCGCAAGGTCCGCGAGGTCGTCAAGCTCGTCAAGAACCAGGAGGACGACTACGAGCCGGGGCAGATCCTGGCGACGCGCGTGCTGGCGGATCAGGCGATGGACATCTCGGTCCTGCGCGTCCACCGCCACTTGAACCTGATGCCCTACCCGATCGGCGACAGCTCGCAGCTCAAGGTGGGCAACGCCCTCGTGGTGCGCGGCTTCCCGCTGGGCGCCTTCGCCGCCTCGAACAACGGCAAGGTGATCAGCGTGGGGCAGTGGGACTCGGAGCGCGGCTGGGCCCACGAGGACTTCGTGACGGACGCGCTGCTCAACCAGGGCAACAGCGGGAGCCCGGTGTTCGCGATCTCGTGCAAGACCGGCCAGCTCGAGCTCGTCGGCGTCTACCACGCCGGCTACCGCGACGCCGCCGCGCTCAACGTGGTCGTCGCCATCGATCAGCTCAAGAACGAGCTCACCACGCTGAAGGTGCCGCACCGCAACGCGCTGCGCACCGTCGAGGTCACGCCGGCCGACCGAGAGCGACTGGTGAACCTGCTCTTCGCCGAGCGCGCGCACAGCCTGCTCTTTCCCTATGCCGATCGCACCGCCTCCGTCGAGCTCACCGACCCGGGGCGCCTGCGCTTCGCGATCCTCAGCGACACGTTCCCGCTCTCCGACGCCACCTCGCTGGAGCTCTGGGACGACCGCACCCACGACGGCTTTGGCACGCTGAACGCCATCGGCTTCCGCGCCGCCGGGACCGCCGACACGGTGCCCGCCTCCGCCCTCGATCCCTCCGTGCGCGATCACTTCGACCGGCTCTACGCCGACATGTGGCGCCAGCTCATGTCCGTCATCGACTACCGCGCCGTGGCGGCGCGCGCGAGCCTCGATCCGGTGGCGCACCAGCGCGCCTCCGCGCAGGAGCAGGCGCTGAAGGCCCGCTCCGGCGACCAGCGCGACCTCTGGAGCCAGGTGGGCTTCGACCTCGATCAGCTCGTGAACTCGGCCGAGGCCGGGCACCTGCCCGTGGCGTCGCTCAAGGGCGTCGAGCGCCCCGACCCTCCACCCGCGCGGTGAGCCGAAGAGACCGGGCGGCGGCCGGGAATCCGGCGGCGCCGTCGGCGGTTCTCTCGCACGGACTCCTCCCGGGCAGGTCCCCGGGTTGACAGCATGCCCGGCGGGGTGGGAGATTCCCCCGCGCTTTCGAAGCAACCGAGTTTTTTTGGCGCATGCGGGGGAGTGACCGGAGGACGCGCTCGCCATGAAGCCCAATCCCACTGAGCTCGAGGCTGCCATCAACCCGGACGCGCACGGTCGGAAGGCCGGCGTGGAGTCGCACCGGCGGCTCTTCTGCCCGCACTACGATGACTGCCTCGACGAGGCGGTGGCGCGCGGCTGGAACAGTTGGACCTGCAGCCGTTGCCCGCTCAACGCGGTCAGTCCCGAGGTCGAGGGCGGGCTCGAGAGCTACGCGACGCAGCGCCGCGTGGGCTAACCCGTCGCCGCGTCGCCGCCCGGAAGGGCCGTCAGGAGCTGGCCGGGCGTGGCCCGCGCCTCCTGCACCCACCGCGCAAGGTGGTTGCGTGCCAGCAGGCGCATGAGCTGCCCGTCGGCGGGCAGCAACTCGTAGACCTCGCAGGGGCCCGCCTCCTCGAAGCCCCGGAAGACCACCTGCCCCACCCGGCGGAAGGCCAGCGCCTGGGCGATCTCACCCGACGCGGGCAGGCTCAGGATCAGGCGCCACTGATCGGGCAGGGCCAGCTTCTGCACGATCTCCTCGGCGAGATCGGGCGGCCCCAGGATGCGCTGGAAGTGGAAACGAGCGCCGGCGGTGGCGCGCAGGAACGCATCGAGCGCATCGCCCGACAGCGCCTGGCCGCCGTTGTAGATCTCCCCGGCCTGCCGCCCCGCGTCGACCGTGTCCAGATGCACGAAGAAGGGGCTGCGCAGCGGCGCGCCGCCCCGCTTGAACGAGGCCAGGCGGACGCCCTCCTCCACCTCCGCCAGCACCTTCGCCGAACGGCCGGTGCCGCGGGCGGCCTCGTTGAGCTTCTCGGCGACGCTGACCCGCACGTCGCCGAACAAGGGGTCCGCGATGCGGATGTCCTCGGCCGACGCGCCGAAGGAGATGAAGACGCCGGCGACCAGGCCGGAGCCGGCGGCCTGCGCTGCGCGCGAGAGCGCCGCCAGCTCTTGCCCGAAGCGAAGGCGCACCGCTTCGAGGGCGCGGTCGATCTCCTGCATGCGCGACTGCTCGCGGCCGGTCAACAGCTCCAGCACGGCGGCCGCCTTCTCCTCGCCGCTGCGGCCCTCGAGGTGCTGCAGGGCGCGCCGGGCACCAGCCACGAGCTTCTCCTGCGCCTGCGAGACACTGGCCAGCTCGCGCTGCACGCCGCCCCGCGCTTCCACGGGAGAGGCGGCCAGCTTCGCCTGGATCGCCTGGAACGCGGCGTCCAGCTGCGCGTTCCGCGTGGCGATCTGCCGCTCCAGCTCGGCCCACAGCTGCTCCGGAGCCAGCGCGCTCTTGCGAGCCAGCTCGCCTTCTAGGAGCGTGCGCTCCAGGAGCAGAGGCTCCTCCTCGGTCGCCTGCTGCTGCTCCAGCTCCCGCCGCTGGCCGTCGTAATCGACGTGCTTCACCGGCGGGGCCAGCTGCTCCACCTTCCGTTCGTACTCGGCGCAGACGCGGCGCACCTCCGCGGCCAGCTCGACCAGCGCGGCCGGATCGCCCGAGAACGCCGCCGCGTCGCCGACCAGGTTCAAGAGGCGCAGGCCCTCCCGCGAACGTGCAGCCACCGCCCGCGCGCCCGCCAGGATGGGCTCGTAGAACTCCCGCCGCAGGAAGTCGGAGACGGCGAGCTCCTTGGACCGAACCGTCCGCTGCGTGAACCCCTTGAGATCGACGAACAGGAAACCGGTGGCCCGGCTGACCGCGGCCTGCAGCAGCGGCTTGCCATCGCCCGAGAGCCGATAGAGGCGCCCCTTGTCGTAGAGCTGCGCCAGCTCCTCGCGGTCCTGCGCCACGCGCTCGTCCCTCAAAGCGCGAGCCCCGCGATCGAGGGTCCCGGCCAGCGCGCGATCGATTCGCCAGAGCAGCAGCGCGTCGGTGCCCCGCCGGAGATCCTCCGCGTCGCCCGCGTCGCCCGCCAGCGGCTGCCAGCGCGCCTGGGCCCGGGGGCCACCGGCGTTCCCGAAGAACGCGAGACTCCCCTTCACGTCGGCGCGGAAGGCATCGAGCGCTTCGTCGGAGGCCAGGGCAGCGCGGACCGCCGCCCAGGGCTCCTCGGCGCCCCGGTCGAGCTCCAGCAGGAGCGGCAGCAAGACCTCGCGGCAGCGCGCGCGGCGACCGACGGCCGCCAGCTCGTCGCGCAACCGCGGATCGCCGACCGCCTGGTCGGCGACCTCGCGCTCGATCTGTTCCCAGCTGCCGGCGTCGGACGGACGCACCTTGGTGTCCAGGGCGTCGGCGGCCTTCTCTCCCAGGCTCCAGGGGTTCAGGTCGTTCTGGAGCGCGCGCGAACGGATGGAGCAGTACGAGAGCGGATCGACGGCGAGCAGCAGCCGCTCGGTGCTGCGCGCCGGATCCACCGGGCCGGGGCGCGAGCCGACCTCGTCGACGACCGCCTCGACCGCCGCCTGCACCAGGGCGTAGAACGTGAAACCCACCGCCTTCTCGATGCGCTCGAACGGCAGCCCGCGGGACGTCTGGGCCTTCACCCGGACGGGCAGGAAGCTCGCCGCAAGCCCGGCCAGGTAGGCGCAGGGCGGGCGGCCGGCGGAGCCGAGCTCCACCTCGAGCGCGCGGCGGAAGGTGCCGTGCAGGGCCGCCGCCAGGGCAGCGCCCACGGAGTCCCAGATCCCCAGCATCAAGGCGGGATCGAGGTTCGGATCCAGCTCGGCGGCGAGCGACAGCGCGCGGACGCCGAGGCGGGGAAGACCGCGCCGCAACCCATAGCGCGCGCCCGCGGCCCCGGCCTGGGGCCGGCGGGAGGTGACGGCCTCGCACAGCTGCTCCACGAGCGCGCTCGAGAGGCCGTCGATCGTGTCGTCCCAGGCGTACGGCAACGTCCAGTCGCGGGGGCCCTCGCCCAGGCGGAGCGGCATGCCTTCGACGGGGCTGCCGAGGCGCGCCGTCAACGAAGGCAGATCCCTGCCCAACCTGCGAGCGAGCGAAAGCCGGGAGACCCCCCGGCTGGTGAAGGCCATGTCACCCGGGCCGAGGCTCACGCCTTCACTGTGGCAGCACGGCGGAGCCGCTGTCAAAGCTCGCGCGACCCCGCCCCCTCGGCCGGCCAGCCGCCGCCGTCACCCTCCCGCGAAGAGCTCGGTGACGATGACGGACGGGCGCCGATCGGGGCCGAGGACCTCTGCCACGCCCACGCCACAGCGATCGAACGTGGGATCGAGCATGTTGCGCCGGTGCGCGGGGGACTGCGCGGCGAGCGCATGGGCCTGTAGCGCGTCGAGGCCCTGGGCGAGGTTCTCTCCTGCGCGCGCATAGGCATAGCCGGCACGGCGCAGCCGTGCGGGGAGATCGCCGGAGCGGGGCGAAACGTGCGCCAGCAGGTGCAGCTCGCCGAGCTCGCGGCTATAGGCCCGCGCCAGCGCCGCGAGCCGAGGATCGAAGGCCAGCGCGGGCTCGCCAAGCTCCAGCCTGTCGCGGTTGATGGCGTCGAAGACCTGCCGGGCATCCGTGCGCGGGTTCCCCGATCCGACCGCCGCCGGCGCTTCCGGCGCCACCGCCGGCGCCGTCCCTGCCTCGATGGTGTAGAGCCAGGCCACCTCCGGCCCGCGCGGACCTCGTCCCATGAGCTCGACCCGGTAGGGACCGGGGCTGCGGAAGGTGAGCTCGCTCCGGAACCAGTCGCGGCCCGCGGCCAGGGGCAGTGTGACGACTCGTCCGTCGGGCTCCTCGACGTACAGGGAGGGTGCCTGAAGTCCCGCGACAAGCCGGCCCGCCACCGAAACGGTCTGACCTGGAGTCACCGAGGTCGGCACGCTGGCGACGAAGGCCTTGCGTCGCGTGCGCACGACGACCGCTCGCACCACCGGCCCCTGCCGAGCCAGGCCGACTCCGAAGTCGGTGGCGGGCTCGCCCAGGACCGGCAGACGGCGCGCCACGACGGACGCCACCGCTTCGACGGTCGGCCCCTCGACCAGGAACGCGCTCGGCGCCGGATCCCCCACGCCGAGAGCCTCCACGCGCGCCTCGAGCTCGGCCGGCGGATCCAGCCCTTCCGCCCGCTCGGCCGCTCGGCTGGCCGCTGCGGCCAGTCGAGGATCCCAGCGAGGCGGTGCGGCGCCCGTTTTGGCCGACGCGGCGATCACGGCCTCCCGGACGGCCCCGACGTCCGGCAGCTGGACTGCAGGGACGGCAGCCGCCGCCAGAACGAGCGTCGGCCAGCCCCTCAAAAGGCGATGCCCTCGGCCACTCGACGGCCGGGGGCCCGCCGGGCGTCGATCAGCGGCCCCTCCTCGCCGAACAAGGCCCGGTAGCCCGCGTCGTTGGCCAGCACCGCCTTCACATAGCCGCGAGTCTCCCTGAACGGGATGCGCTCGACGAACTCGTCCAGGGGATGCGATCCCGACGAGCGCAGCCACGAGGCGACGGCGTCCGGCCCGGCGTTGTACGCGGCCGCGATCAGCGCGACGTTGCCGCCGAAGCGCTCGGACAGCGCCCGGAGGTACCACGCACCGGCGTCGAGGCCGTGGGCGAGGCCGGGGCCGCTCGGCGGAATGCCGGCGATGGCTTCGATTCGCCTCACGGTGACTCCGAGAAGCTGCATCGCGCCCGTGGCCTGGACGTTCGACCGCGCCCCGCTCTGGAACCGGCTCTCCTGCCGCATCACCGACCAGATCAGGAGGGGGTCCACGCCCGCCGCCTCGGCCGCGAGCTCCACGTCGGCCCGGAAGGGACGCGGGAAGAGCGCCAGGCTCTGTTCGCCCGCCTCGGCACAGGCGGCGCGGCCGCCGGCCAGCAGCGCGAAGGCCCGTCCCGGCTCCTCCAGGGCCGCGTCCACCTGCGCCACGTCCCACAGCTGCCGGGGGCCATGCGCCAGCCGGGCCGCCTCGTCGAGCTCCGGCGCCACGAAGCGCCGATAGCCCAGCGCCCAGAGCTCGACCGCGCGCTGCAGGTCCAGCATGAACGGCCCTTCGGGCGTCTCGCCGTTGCAGCGGCCGACCGCCGCAGGCGCGGCCGGGCCGCGCTCGCCTCCCGCGAGCAACGCGTAGTAGGAGCCCGCCGCGGCCGCCCGCAGGCGCGCCAGGGCGCCCTTGGCCCGATCACCCTGGCCCAGCGCCTTCCAGGCGCGCGCTTCCCAGTAGAGCGCCTGTGGCGCCAGCGCGGTCCGCGGGCGTTCCGCCAGCTTCTCGAGCTCGGCCGCCGCCGCCGCGAAACGGCCGCCGCCGTAGAGGATCCAGCCGCGCCACCAGAGCGCTTCGTCCGCGTGCCGTCGGCCCGCCTTCGCTGCGAGCTTCGCGAAGCCTGCGAGAGCCGATTCCACCTCCCCGTGCTCGAGGCGATACCAGGCCGACAGATATTGCGCTTCCGCGCCGTCGCCCTTGCCCGACCGCGCGATCGCGACCTTGTCCAGGAGCGAGACGGCCTCCTTCCACCGGCCCCGCGCCTCGACCGCCCGGGCCAGCGCGATCCGCGCCGCCGCCGCCACCACGGCGTCCTGCGAGGCGGCGGCCCGCCGCCAGTGCACGAGGGCCTCGTCGTCGTTCCCGAGCGCCCGGTCGGCCTGCGCCATGAACAGCTCTTCCCGCTCGGTGTCCCGAGGGTTCGCCGTCTCGGGCTCGACCTCCGCCAGGTCGGAATGCGCCGCCTCGGGATGGCCAGAGCGCAGGAGCTGCCTGGCGCGCTTCAACACCCCCGAGGGCGAGGGGCTGGGCTCGCCCGTGCCGGCCTCGGTGATGTCGGCCAGCTCGTCGCGCGCCTCCCGCCCCGCGGGATCGTCCGGGTCCCGTAGCCAGGCGTCGCGAAAGGCCGCCGCCGCCCCGCTGCGATCGCCCGATTGCAGCAAGGACCGTCCCAGCTCCTCGCGCAGCGACACCGATTGGCCGCGCGGGTCCGCGAGATAGGTCTTGAAGAGCGCCGCCGCCTGGGCGGCATGGCCCGCCTCGAGAGTCGCCTCCGCCCAGCGACGCCGCGCCGCCGAAGCGACCACCGCATCGCCACCCGAGGCCAGTGCCTGGAACACAGCCGCCGCCTCCTCGGGCCGATGATCGTAGTAGAGCGCCTCCCCCTGCAGGAAGCGGACAAACGGGCCCAGCACCGGGTCGGCCCTTGCCGACGCGAGCCACCTGGCGGCGTCGCCGAAGCGCCCCGCGTCCCACAGGTGGGTGGCCACCGCGAGGGCGAGTCGCCCGTCGGGCTGGCGAACCTCACCCACAGGCTCGCCCTCGAGCGCGGCCTGCAACGCGTCGAGCTCCGGGAGCGGGCCTGCGGCGCAGGCGGCGATCCGGAGCGCAGCTATCAGCCACATGCGCGGTCAGCCTACCGCGCCGGTCCCTCGGATCGCCAATTCCACTCCCCGGCGCAAGCCCGCGAAGGGAAAGCGTTCCAGGGCGTCGGCCGGAGAGAGCCAGGCCGAGGCGTCGTGCTCGCCCGAGTCCAGCCGGACTCGGAAGCCCTCGGGCGCGAGCGCGCGGTAGGCAGTCTCGACGGCGATGCGCGGCGCGTGCTCGGGCGACAGGAAGGCGTGCTCGTACCCGAGGGGCTCGACGTCCACCTCGAGACCCGTCTCCTCCCGGAGCTCCCGCCGGGCCGCCTGCCCTGGCATCTCCCCCGCCTGCACGTGGCCGGTGACCGGTTGCCAGAAGCCTCCGCGTGAAGCCGTGCGGCGCAGCGCCAAAACCCCGCGCCCCCCCATCTCGGACCGCACCACCTGGACCTGGACGAAGTGATCGCGAAGTTCGACGTCGCCCGGGACCCGATCGAGCGCCGTTGCGAGATGAAGCGCGAGCCGGTCGGCGGCCGCCTCCACCCCGATCCGCGAGCCGGCCTCGGCCCTGAGCGAGGTCACACCGCGCCCTTCGATGCCGCAGGGCACGATCCACGAGAAATGGTCGAGATCGGGGTCCACGTTGAAGGCCAGCCCGTGCGAGGTGATCCAGCGGGACAGGTGGACGCCGACCGCGCCCAGCTTGCGTGAGGGACCCGGCGTTGCCGGCTCCGCGCCCGCGCCCAGCCACACACCGTGCAGGCCTGCCAGCCGGCCGCTCTCGACGCCGAAGTCGGCGGCCGTGCGGATCATGCTCTCCTCGAGGTCGCTCACGTAGCGTCGCACGTCGCGGCGGTCGGGCGAGAGATCGACGATCGGGTAGGCCACGAGCTGGCCTGGGCCGTGGTAGGTCACGTCCCCGCCGCGATCGGTCTCGAAGAGGCGCGCGCCGCGCCGGACGAGCTCGGCGCCGGACAGACGGACGTGCTCGCGCTTGCCGCCGCGGCCGAGCGTCACCACGGCGGGATGCTCGAGCAGGAAGAGCGTGTCTCCGACGGCACCGGCCGCGCGGGCGCTCCGGTACCCCTCCATCAGGCGCAGCCCGTCCTCGTATTCGACGAGGCCCAGGTGGACGACCGAGAGCGCCCGATCAGGCACGGCGCCTCAGCCCTGCCCGGGGCGGGCCCGCGGAGCGTGGGCGAGCTCCGCCAGCAGCATCTCTCGCTCTTCGCCGAGCGTGGCCGGGGGCACGGCGTACACGTCGTCGAACAGGGTCTCCGGCGCCGGCGCGGGAAAGGCCTCGGCCTCGGCGATCGCCTGCGCGATGCGTTGCGACGCCTCTCGGCGGACGCGCTCTTCGGCCGCCTGCGTCCAGCCGGTCTGCTCGAGCAGCTTGTGCGCCACGATCAGGGGGTCGCGGCGTTGCCAGCGCTCGACCTCCCCGGGGTCCCGGTAGCGCGTCGGGTCGTCGGACGAGCTGTGGGCGCCGAGCCGGTACGTCAAGAGCTCGAGGAACGCCGGGCCGCCGCCGTCGCGGGCCCGGTCCACGGCGGCCGTGCAGGCGCGGTGGACCGCCGCGAGATCGTTGCCGTCGACGCGCTCGGAGGGCACGCCGTAGGCGTGCCCCTTGGCCGCCAGCTCGACCGCCGCCGTTTGCCGGCCGACGGGCACCGAGATGGACCACTGGTTGTTCTGGCAGCAGAACACGACGGGGGCCTGCCAGCGAGCCGCGGCCGTGAGGGCCACGTGGAAATCGGCGGTCGAGGTCGCGCCATCTCCCAGGTACGCCATGACCACGGTGCGCTCGCGCCGCAGCTTGGCCGCGTGGGCGGCGCCCACCGCCTGCGGCAGCTGGCTGCCGATCACCGAGGACCAGCTCACCTGGTGGACCGAGCGATCGGCCTGGTGGGAGGGCATCTGGCGCCCCTTGGTCGCGTCGCCCGCGTTGCCGAAGACTTGGCAGAGGTAGGGAACCAGCGGAAAGCCGCGCATTAGCATGGCGCCCGCCTCGCGCAGGGCAGGGAAGATCCAGTCGTCCGGCTCGAGCGCCGCCGCGGACGCGAGCGTGGCCGCCTCCTGGCCGTAGCAGCTCCCGTAGAAGCCGACCCTCCCCTGCCGCTGCAAGGTCAGCATCCGCTCGTCCAGCAGCCGCAGGAAAATCATCCACTCGTAGATCTGCCGGTACACCGCCGGCATCGGCGCCGCTCTCGACGGGCCGCGCGCAGGTCCCCGCCGCGCCGCGGGACGCGGCCGCTTGGCCAGCTGTGGACGCCGGACGGCCATCGCTTAGGTCAGCTCCAGCATCAAGAGCTCGGGGTTCTCGAGGTACCTGATGACCTCGTAGGTGAACTGCGCGCCCACCGAGCCGTCGATGACCCGGTGATCGAACGCGCAGGAGAGGTGCATCACGTCGCGCACGACGATCTGGCCGTCGCGCACGACGGGCGTCGGGCGCATCTTGTGGACGCCGACGATGGCGACCTCCGGGTGGTTGATCACCGGCGTCGCGAAGAGGCCGCCGATCGGCCCCAGGCTGGTGATGGTGATCGTGCCCCCCTGCAGGTCGTCGAGCCGGCTCTTGCCGGCGCGCGCGTCGGCGGCGAGGCGCGTGATCTCGTGGGCGAGCTCGCGCAGGCTCTTGCGGTCGGCGTCGTGGATGACCGGCACGATCAGCCCGTCGGGCGTCGCGGCGGCGATGCCCACGTGGTAGCGGTGCTTCACGACCAGCTCGTTCTTTTCGTCGTCGACGGACGCGTTCAACGTGGGGTAGCGCCGCAGCCCCTCGATGAGCGCCTTCACGATGAAGGGCAGGAACGAGAGCTTCACGCCGCCCTCGGCCTCGGCCTGCGCCCCGTTGATCCGGTTGCGCAGCTCTACCAACCGCGTGCAGTCGACCTCCTCGACGAAGGTGAAGTGCGCTGCGGTCCGCTTGCTGCGCGCCATCTTCTCGGCGATCCGCTTGCGCAGGCCGCGGATGGGGATGCGCTCGTCCTCGGCGCCCGACACGATGCGAGGGGCCGGCCGCGGAGCCGGCAGCGCAGCCGGCGCGCCGCCCACCGCGGAGAGCACGTCGGCCTTGAGCACGCGCCCGCCGGGCCCGCTGCCCGGAACGGCCGCGAGGTCGATGCCGTGCTCGGCGGCCAGCTTGCGCGTGACCGGCGTCGCGCGCACGTGAGGCGCCGGCACGGCGGCCACGGCGACGGGACCGGGCGGCCGCGGCGCCTCGGGAGCACGCCCGGCGACCGCTGGCGGCGTCGGCTTCACGGGGCTCGTCGCCGCGGGCGTCGCTGCCTTGGCGCCGGCCTCGGCGCCGTCGGTCTCGAGCACCACGAGCGTGTCGTGCACTTTGACCATGCCGCCTTCCTCGCCGCGCCGCTCGAGAACCTTGCCCGCCTTCGGGGATGGAATCACCACCGTGGCCTTGTCCGTCATGACCTCGACGAGCGGCTGGTCCGCCGCCACGCTCTCGCCCACCTTCACGAGCCAGCGGACGACCTCGCCCTCGATGACGCCCTCGCCGATGTCCGGCAGCTTGAACTCGAAGCGCATGCGCCCTCCGTCTCAGGGTTGGTAAGCGACGACCGACTCCACGCCGCGGACGATCCGCGGCGCCAATGGCAGGTACTCCAGCTCCAGCGTGTACGGGAACGGCGTGTCGAGCCCGGTGACCCGCGCCACCGGTGCCGCGAGCGAGCTGAAAGCCCGCTCCTGGATGAGCGAGACGACCTCGGCACCGAACCCACAGGTCCGCGGCGCCTCGTGCACGACCACCGCGCGACCCGTCCGCCGCACCGACTCCAGAACCAGGTCGATGTCGAGCGGCCAGAGCGTCCGCGGGTCGATCACCTCCACGTGGATCCCGCGCTCCGCGAGCAGCCCCGCGGCCTCCACGGCCTCGCGCACCATCGCGCCCCAGGCCACGACGGTCACGTCCGCCTCGCCCGGCTCTTCGGGATACACGCGCTGCCCCTGCCCCAGCGGGATCGTGTAGTCGCCCTCGGGGACGTCGCCGCGCGCGGCGCGGTAGATGCGCTTCGGCTCGAAGAACACGACCGGATCGTCGCCCCGCATCGCCTCGAGCAGCAGCCCCTTGGCGTCGTAGGGGTTCGAGGGCATCACGACCTTCAAGCCGGGCGTGTGGATGAAGTACGCCTCCGGGGACTGGCTGTGGTAGTGGCCGCCCTTGATGCCACCGCCCGAGGGCGTGCGGATCACGAGGGGCGCGGAGTACTGCCCGCCGCTGCGGTAGCGCAGCTTCGCCAGCTCGTTCACGATCTGATCGAAGGCCGGGTAGATGAAGTCG
>DATJNL010000154.1:0-6497 GCA_035508175.1 Myxococcales bacterium | reverse complement strand
CTCGGCCTGCTCTCTTGTCCTGAGGCGATCGGTCGTGTGACAATCGGTCGCAGGAGCCCCACCTACGTCCCGCCCCCGCCTCCCACTCCCTCTGCTCGCCCTGCTGGCCGCGGGGCTGTCGGCGCCTGCCTGCCACTGCGGCGGGGCGACCCCGCCGGGCAGCAGCTCATCGTCCGGCGGCAACGGAAGCGGGGGCTCGACCAGCGGCGGCATCACCACGGGCGGCGGCAGCAGCACCGGGGGCGGCGGCTCCACCGGCGGCCCCAGCGACGGCGGCTGTGGCCTGCGGAGCTGCGCCTCGGTCGGCGCCAACTGCGGCCCCATCGGCGACGGCTGCAACGGCGTCCTCCAGTGCGGCAGCTGCCAGGCGCCCGAGACCTGCGGCGGCGGCGGCCAGCCGAGCGTCTGCGGCGGCCACGACGGCTGCGTCCCGCGCACCTGCCAGTCGGCCGCCATCCAGTGCGGCCCGCTCGCGGACGGCTGCGGAGGGCTCTTGCAGTGCGGCGGCTGCGATGCGGGCAGCTGCGGTGGCGGCGGCCAGCCCGGCGTCTGCGGGACCAGCACCGTCGTGGACGGCGGCCTGGTCGGACCCGACGGCGGCTGCCAGCCGGTCACCTGCGCCGCCCTCGCCATCGACTGCGGCCCCGCCGGCGACGGCTGCGGCGGAATTCTCGAGTGCGGCAGCTGCGACGCGGGGAGCTGCGGCGCCGGCGGCGTTCCGAGCGTGTGCGGCACGCCCCTCACGAGCTGCAAGCCCCTGACGTGCCCGGGCCTGAACGCCGAGTGCGGCCCGGTGGGCGACGGCTGCGGCAACCTCCTGCAGTGCGGGAGCTGCGACGCGGGGAGCTGCGGCGGCGGCGGCCAGCCCAACGTGTGCGGCGACATCCCCGGCGCGGACGCGGGCACGCTGTCGATCGCGCCCGCCTCGCCGACCCTCGCGGTGCAGGTAGGAACGACGAGCACGCTGCAGCTGCAGGCCCTGCTGCAGACGGGCGCCGGCTCGACGCCCGTCGCGGCGAACTGGATCTCCAGCCGGCCGGATCTGGCGTCGATCGATCAGACGGGCCTCGTCAGCGCCTCGGGCCCCGTGGGCGGCACGGTCACGATCACCGCGGGCTACCTGGATCATCTCGCGCAGACGCCGCTGACCGTGGTCGTCACCGCGGCCATCAACGCGGGCGCCGGACCCGGCAACTTCACCGGAACGCCGGCGAGCGGCGGCGCGTCCTCGCCGGTGATGCTCTACCCCTACGACAAGACGATCATTCCGGTGAACCTGCAGCCGCTCGACTTCCAGTGGGAGCCGGGCACCGGCAACGGCGTCTTCCGGCTCACCCTCACCGGCACCCTGTCGACCCTCATCGCCTACGTGAGCCCGAGCAACCCCAGCAAGCCGTCCTACACCTTCGATCCGTCGGTCTGGACGCCGTTCGCCGAGAGCAACATCGGCCAGACGGTGACCGTCGATCTGGCGGGCGCGCCGAGCGGCAGCCCGGCCACGGTCTACGGAGCACCGACCCAGAGCCTCACGCTCGCCAGCTCCCGCATGGCGGGCGACATCTACTACTGGTCGGTGAGCCTCGGCGAGATCCTCGCCCTGCCCGCCGGCGCCACCACGCCCACCGAGATCACCGTGCCCGCGAGCGACGTGAGCTCGGGCGGCTCGAGCTGCATCGCCTGCCACGTGATCAGCCCCGACGGCTCGAAGCTCTCGGCGGAGCTGTGGGGCGGCGGCAGCCCCGGCACCGTGCTGAACCTCGCCGCCAACGGCACCGCGCCCCCCGCGCTCGTGCCCGGCAGCGCCGGCATCGACTGGGACTTCTCGGCCTTCGCCGCCGACAACCAGTCGCTCCTCACGACCAACGCCGCGGGCTTCACGCTGCGCAGCGCGGCCACCGGCACGCCCCTGGCCGTCGGCTCGGGCGCCGTCAACGGCAACCTGAACGCCGCGCTCGGCTGCGGCACCGCCGTCCCGGGGAGCAGCGACGCGGCCTGCACCCACCCCGCCTGGTCGCGCGACGGCGACTTCCTCGTGTACGCGAAGAGCAACGGCGGCAACGACTGGACGTTCAGCGACTCGTACCTGCTGCTCGCGCAGTGGGCGACCGACGGCGGGGTCGGCACGACCGGCTACTTCCACGGCGTGCGCGAGCTGGTGGCGGACAACGTGGACGCGAGCGACCGGACCGCGAACGTCTACCCGACGATCTCGGTGGACGATTCGCTCGTGGCCTTCGGCCGGTCGAGCGGCTCCTACTGCGTGAACGGCTCGGCCTGCTCCACCGATTCGCGCCTCGACATCGTCCCCATCGGCGGCGGCGCGCCGCTCGAGCTGGTGCAGGCCGAGAGCCTGCCCAACGGCGGCGGCACCGACACCACGAGCCGCTTCGCGAACTTCTCGCCCTACAAGGAAGGCGGCTACCACTGGCTGGCCTTCTTCTCGCTGCGCCCCTACGGCTGGCAGACCACCGGCACCAACCGCCAGATCTGGATCACCGCGGTCGACGACAACGGGACTCCCGCCTCGGACCCCTCGCACCCGGCCTTCTGGCTGCCGGGGCAGAGCACGGCGAGCGACAACGACAAGGCGCAGTGGGCGACCCTGCCCTGCGTGGGCGAGGGGCAGACCTGCCAGGGCGACATCGACTGCTGCGGCTCGGGCCAGGACGGCGGCCTCCTGTGCCGCTACGCCGACGGCGGCTCCACCTGCCTCCCCGCCGCCCAGGCCTGCAGCTTCTGGGGCAGCGCCTGCACCAGCGACGCGGACTGCTGCACGCCCACGCAGTGCGAGCTGGGAGTCTGCTGCACGCCGATGAACTGCCAGCAGCAGAAGATCGACTGCGGCCCCACGGGCGACGGCTGCGGCAACGTGATCCAGTGCGGCGCCTGCGACGCCGGGAGCTGCGGCGGCGGCGGCACGCCGGGCGTCTGCGGCTCCCTGGCCTGCCAGCCGAGGTCGTGCCAGGAGCAGGGGCTGGATTGCGGGCCCGCCGGCGACGGCTGCGGCGGCTCGCTCGACTGCGGCGGCTGTGACGCGGGCACGTGCGGCGGCAACGGAGTCCCGGGCGTGTGCGGCACCGGCGTCCGGTGCCAGCCGCTGACCTGCGCGCAGCAGGGCCTCTCGTGCGGCCCCGCGGGCGACGGCTGCGGCCACGAGATCCAGTGCGGCGGCTGCGACGCCGGGAGCTGCGGCGGCGGCGGCACGCCCGGCGTCTGCGGCTCACCGAGCTGCACCCCGCAGACCTGCGCGAAGCTGGGCTTCACCTGCGGCCCGACCGGCGACGGCTGCGGCGGGCTCCTACAGTGCGGGAGCTGCGACGCAGGGAGCTGCGGCGGCGGCGGCAAGCCGAACGTCTGCGGCTCGGTGAACTTCCACTAACGGCCCCCTCACCCAGCCTCTCCCCCGCCGGGGGAGAGGGGTGGTTTCTGCGCGGCTTCAGGCACCCTCTCCCCTGCAGGGAGAGGGACGGGGAGCGGGTGGTCTCTGCGCGGCGGCCTCCGTCCTTCGCGGGCCGACTCAACCACCCTCTCCCCTGCAGGGGAGAGGGTGGTTTCTGCGCGGCTTCAGGCACCCTCTCCCTTGCAGGGGAGAGGGACGGGGAGAGGGGTCCCGCCGCCTAGATCGCGTCCAGGAACTCGTCGTTCGAGCGGAAGTCGGCGAGCTTCGCGAGCATCTTCTCCATGGCCTCGATGGGCTTCATGGCGAAGAGGGCCTGGCGCAGCTTGCGCACCTTCTCCATCTCCTTGGGCGAGAAGAGCTTCTCTTCCTTGCGCGTGCCGGAGGCGGGGATGTTGATGGCGGGCCAGATGCGCTTCTCGGCGAGCTGCCGGTCGAGGATGATCTCCATGTTGCCGGTGCCCTTGAACTCCTCGAAGATCACCTCGTCCATGCGGCTGCCGGTGTCGACGAGCGCGGTGGCGAGGATGGTGAGGCTGCCGCCCTCCTCCGCCTTGCGCGCGGAGCCGAAGAAGCGCTTGGGGCGCTCGAGCGCGCGGCTGTCGACGCCGCCGGTGAGCGTGCGCCCGGAGGACTCGACCTCCTTGTTGTAGGCGCGCGCGAGGCGGGTGATCGAGTCGAGCAGGATCACCACGTCCTTGCCCTCCTCGACGAGCCGGCGCGCGCGCTCGAGGGCAACCTCGGCGATGCGCAGGTGCTCCACGGTGGGCCGGTCGGACGAGGAGGCCAGCACGTCGCCCCTCACCGAGCGGCGCATGTCGGTCACTTCCTCGGGCCGCTCGTCGATGAGCAGCACCATGAGCGCCGCCTTGGGGTGGTTCTCGGCCACGGCGTGCGCGATGCGCTGGAGGATCATCGTCTTGCCGGTGCGCGGCGGCGCGACGATGAGGCCTCGCTGCCCGAAGCCGACCGGGGCGATGAGATCGAGCACGCGCCCGGTCATCTCCTTGGTGCCCGTCTCGAGGTGGATGCGCCCGATGGGGTCGACCGACGTCAGGTGCGCGAAGTCCGGGAGCTGTTGCGCGTCCGCGAGCGGGCGGCCTTCGATGCTGTCGATGCGGGTGATCGACCAGCGGTTGTTCCGGAAGAGGGCCTGCCCCGCCATGTCCCAGCCCGCGCGCAGGCGGAGCTGCTGGATGAGGTTGCGGGGAACCTCGGGGTCGTCCTGCCAGGGGAGGAGGTTCTTGTCGACGCGGCGCAGGGCGCCGTTGCCCCGCGAGTCGATCTCGAGCACGCCCGCGACGTCCTTGGGCGGGAGCTGGTTCGCGGGCTGCTGCTGCTGGGGCTGGCCACCCTGGAAGGCCTGGCCGTTCGAGGGCTGCTGGCCGGGCTGCCCCGGCTGACCGTTGGGCACCGGACCGCCCTGGCCCCCGCGGCGTCGCCGCCGGCGGCGGCGCTTGCCGGTGCGCTGGCCGTCGCCGTAAGGCTGGCCGCCGGGCGCGAAGCCGGGGTTCATGCCGGGTTGCGGGGGGTCCACGTAGCCGCCGTTCATGGGGGCCTGGGGGGCCGGAGCCGCCGGGGCGGCGAGATGCGCGGCCGGGGGCGGGGTGGCGGGCTGCGGAGAGCTTTGAGGCTCCCGGCTCTCCGCGCGGGGTTGCTCCACCGCTGCGGTACTTCCCTGTTCGTCGCGTTCGTTTTGCATGCGCTGGTGAGGCTCCTCACGGGCCGGCGGTCGATGCGCCTGTCCTTCGTTCATCTCGGGGCCCCTCCGAAAAACTCGAACGGCCCCGGGGCTCGCTTCGCCCCTCGCGCCGTCTCATTCCCCTCTGGCGTCCGGCCTCCACGCCAACGAGGGCGGGCGGCTACGGACTTCTCAAACGGCCAGCGGGAATGCTATCGACGCTCTTTCTGTCGCGCAAGCCCGCGAAATCCCCCGGGCCAGTGCACGATTCGATGGAGCAACCCTAACACAGTACCGCGCGCGGGTCCAGTGAGAATCGGCATCCCGGCCCGGCCCTCACCGGACGCGGATTTCGGCCTCCGGGATGGCGAGCGGGCGGCCCGGGTCGAGGACCAGGAGCGGCCCCAGGCCCGGGATCCAGCTGGCGAGCTTCTCCAGCTCACTCGCGCCCGTGCCGGGCAGCCCCAGCGAGAACAGCGGGTGCTCGTTGCCGAAGACCACCACGTCCACCGGGGTCGCGTCCGAGAGGTGCGCCCGGCGCTTGGCGTGATCGACGGCGTCCATCAGCGAGCCGAGGCCGTCCACGAGGTGCCGGGCCAGCGCCTGCGACCCGGTCCAGACGCGGCCCCGGCCGATGGCGTCGACGTCGGCGCGGGTGAGGCCCCGGCCCGCCGCCACGCGGAGCAGGAAGGTCTGGTAGGAGGCGTCGACCTCCTTCTGGACCACCGCGAGCTCGCTCTCGCTCCAGCGCCGCGTGAGGTTGAACAGGTCGGCATTGCGGGCGGTCGCGTCGACGAAGGCGTGGACGCCCACCTTGCCGAGCAGCCCGGTGATGTCCGGCTTGAGCGCGAAGACGCCGATCGAGCCGGTGACGGTGTCGGGCTCGGCCACGATCTCGTCGCCGGCGACGGCCACGTAGTAGCCCCCGCTCGCCGCCACGTCGCCGAAGCTCACCACCACCGGCTTGTGCTTCTTGGCCTCCATGATGCCGCGCCAGATGAGCTCGCTCGCCTCCACGTCGCCGCCACCGCTGTCCACGCGCACCACGATGGCCGACACGGTCGCGTCGGAGGCCGCCTCCCGCAGGGCGTCCACCACGGTGGCGGCGCCGGCCGTGTGGCCCAGCAGGGGCGCGTTCGCGCTGTTGCCGCCGGTGATGAGGCCGAACACGTTGATCAGGGCGATCTTCGCGGGCGTGCTCCAGGCCTCCTCGTGCGCCATGCGGCCCAGGTAGTCGCCCTCGAGGCTGACGCCCCGGCCCACCATCTCGCGCAGCGTCTTTCCCAGCTCGTCGGGGTAGATGACGCCGTCGACGAGCCCGTCGGCGCGCGCCTGCTCGGCCGAGGTGAGGCCGCGATCGCGGATGCCGAGGAACCTCTGGCCGGACACGTGCCGCGCCGCCGCGACCGCGTCGAGGTA
>DATJNL010000153.1:0-3852 GCA_035508175.1 Myxococcales bacterium | reverse complement strand
CCTCGCTCCTGTATGTCGTGGTGTACGTGGTCACGTAGGCGGGCGACTTCCCGATGAGCCGGGCGCCGTCGGGCGTGGGCTCGAGGAGGTAGCCGAGCAGGATCCCGACCCAGGTGAGGAAGAAGCCGGCGAAGAACCAGAGCGTGCCGCTGATCTCCTGGGGCACGTCGGCGCGCGCGTCCGCCATGGCCTGCGCGTCACTCGACGGAAACTGGGGGGCGTACGCCGGCGGCGGCGGCGCGTAGCCCTGCGGCGGCGGCTCGGTGGGCGGGTACGCGGGCGGCGGCTCGGTCGGCGGATACGCGGGCGGGGCCTCGTAGGCCTGCGCGAGGAGCTCGCGCGACACCGGCGCGGCGAGCGCGGAGGGGGGCGGGAAGGTGGCACAGATGGTCGCGACGGCGAGCGTGCCCACGCCGAGGCGGCCGGCCAGCGATTGGAGCGTGTCGGTCATGAACCCTCCGGTCGAGCGGGAAGCTACCGAACGGTGGCCCGGCGGACAAGCGGCGGCCCCCCTCCTGTTTCCGTGCTCACCAGTCGCCGCGCCGCTCGGATTTTCGCTTCGCGGCGTGCCGCTTCGCCTCGAGCCGCCGCTCCTGCGAGCCCCGGGTGGGCCGCGTGGCCCGCCGCGGCTTGGGCTCGCGGGCGAGTTGCTCCAGCCGCTCGCGCAGGCGCTCGAGCGCGGCGCCGCGGTTCTGCAGCTGGCTGCGGCGCTCGGTGGCCGTGACCACCGTGCCGGTGCGCGGGTGGTGCAGCCGCACGGCGCTCTCGGTCTTGTTGCGGTGCTGGCCGCCGGGGCCCGTGCCCACGAAGACGTCCACCTGGCACTCGGCGAGCAGCGCCGCGTCGGAGAGCGCGAGGGCTCTTCGCGCCTCGGCGCGCAGTGCGGGCGGGATCACCGCTCCCTCCCGTCGAAGCGGGCGGCGCCCACGGCCCGGCGGGCCTCGTCGTCGTCGCGCTCGGGCCGGTCCTTCAGGTCGGCGGTGGTGACGGCGCCGGCGCCGAAGCGCTCCACGATGGCGTCGAGCGTCGCGTTGAGCTTGCCCTCGCGCGTGGGGCCCGCGGCGAACAGCCCCATCTGCCCGCTCCCGCGCGGCGCGAGCTCCTGCGCCGACACGCCGGTGAGCCGCACGCGCGCCCGCGGCAGCTGCGCCAGGAGCGCCAGCGCCTCGCGGTAGAGCACCTGGCCGTCGTCGGTGGGCTCGGGCAGGGTGCGTCGCCGGGTCACCAGCGTGAAGTCGGCGAGCTTCTCCTTGAGCACCACCACGCGGCCCACCAGCCCGGCGCGCCGCAGCCGCCGGCCCACCCGCAGCGCCTGCGCGTGCAGGTGGGGTCGCAGCGCGTCGTCGCCCTCCAGGTCTTCCTCGAAGGTGTCCTCGGCGCCCAGGCTCTTCTGCTGCCGGTCGGGCACGACCGGCCGGTCGTCGATGCCGAGCGACAGCTCGCGCAGCCTGGGGCCGGCCGAGCCCAGCTTCGCCTCGAGCTCCGCGGGCTCGCGCGCCGCCACGTCGCCGAGCGTGCGCAGGCCGAGCGCGTTCAGGGTCTCCTCGGTGCGCGGCCCCACGCCCCACAGGCGCGACACGGGCAAGGGCGCGAGGAACGCCCGCACCTCGTCGTCGCGCACCTCGCGCTGGCCATCGGGCTTCGCGAGGTCGGAGGCGATCTTGGCCACGAACTTCACCGGCGCGATGCCGGCGGAGGCGGGCAGCCCCAGCTCGTCGCGGATGCGCCGGCGCAGGCTGGCGGCGATGGCCGCGGGCGCGCCGAACAGCGCCATCGACGCGGTCACGTCGAGGAAGGCCTCGTCGAGCGAGAGCCCCTCCACGAGCGGCGTCACGCTCTCGAAGATCTCGAAGACCCGCGCCGACGCCTCGGCGTACGCGGTGAAGCGGGGAGGCACCACCACGGCCTGCGGGGCCAGGAGCACCGCCCGCGCCATGGGCATGGCGGATCGAACGCCGAAGGGGCGCACCTCGTAGGAGGCGGCCAGCACCACGCCGCGCTTGGGGTGCCCGCCCACGATCACGGGCCGGCCGCGCAGCGCCGGATCGTCGCGCTGCTCCACCGACGCGTAGAAGGCGTCCATGTCGACGTGGAGGATCGCGCGCGGCACGGGAAGCAGGATACCAGGCGGCCCTGCCGCCGGCGCTCAGTCCGCGAACAGGGTGGCAGGTCGCGGGCAACGCCGAGATCTCCGGGGCCGAGGCTCCCGTCCCCCGTCTCCCGGGCAGCCGTTCCTCAGAGGACGGGAACGCACTCGCCCAGGGCGGGATCGCAGTAATCGCAGCAAGCGCTGGCGCCGGTGACCGGATCCCTGGTGCAGGGCTGTAGGTCCGCTTCGCAACAGCCCGGGCCCACGAATCCACCGCAGTCCAGGCCGGCGCAGCAGGCGCCAGGAGCGCAAGAACTCCAGAGCCAGAGGCAGCCACCATCGCAGGCCACCGCCGCTTCATTCAAACCGCCGTCAGCGTCGGCTACGCAATAGCCCGGGCAAGGGGACGCCGTGCCCGCATCGGAGACGCACCAATTCGCGCACGCCACCGCCGAGGGACAATCGCAGGGTGGGCCACCATCAGCGACGCACAAGCCCAAGCCTTGCTTCGCAGCAGGGCAATCGCAGGAATTTGCCCCCGATGTTCCGCCTGGGCTTCCTCCCGACCCTCCCCCGCCCAACCCTCCCGAGGCGCCACTTCCGCTCCCGCTCGCGGCGCTGGAAGCGCCATCCGTCGTTCCCTCCGCAGGCTGAAGACAGCACTGGGCAAGCTGGAACATCACGAGAAGGCCCAGCGCGGCTTTTTGGCTTTCTATCGACACGTCCAAGCCTTGCGTCACTCGGCGAACAGGGCCAGCAGCTCGCGCACCACGGCCTCGGGCTGGTGGCGCATCATCATGTGGCCCGCGTCCGGGAGGGTCACGCGCCGGGCCGTGTGGAACGCCGCGAGCCGCGCCTCCATCTCCGCGGGCTGGGGCATCTCCGTCTTCGCGCCGTAGAGGATCAGCGTGCGGCAGCGGATGGCTTCCCAGAAGGGCTGCATCAGCTCGTGCCGGTAGGGGTAGGGGTTCGGCGCCAGGTGGAGCGGGTCGTGCTTGAAGGCGCGGCCGCCGGGCGCCTCGCGCGTGCCGTGCTCGGCCAGGAAGAGCGCCTCCGCGGGGGGGCAGAGGGGGTCGTTCACCACGATGGCGCGCGCGGCCGCGGCGAGGTCGGCGTAGACGCGGGGCCGCCGCTTGCGGGCGCGCTCCACGCGCGCGATCCACTCCACCATGAGGCCCGGGGTGTCGCCGGCGGGCCGCTCGTGCATCGCGAGCCCCTCGAGCATGGCGAGCCGCTCGACGCGGTCGGGGTAGGCGCCGGTGTACAGGTAGGCGATGGCGGCGCCCATGGAGTGGCCCACCAGGAAGAGCCGCCGCGGCGCCAGCGCGTCGACGAGCGCCTTCACGTCGAAGACGTAGTCGTAGAACTGGTAGCTGGAGCCGGCGCCCACGCGGCCGCTGTCGCCGTGGCCGCGCAGGTCGGCGGCGACCACGTGGTAGCCGGCGGCGGCGAGCCGCGGCGCCACGTCGTGGAAGGCCCACGCGGAGTCGAGGAAGCCGTGCAGGCAGAGCACGGTGGCGCGGTCGCCGCCCGGCCAGCTCAGCAGGTGCTGGCGGATCTCGTTGCCCTCGACGAAGCTCTCGACCGGCTCGGCCATGCGCCTTTCCTGTAACGGCGGGCCGTTCGACAGTCAACGCGCCGCTCAGGGCACGTAGACGCCCACGAACCAGAGGTGCGCCCAGTCCTCGCCGCGGGTGGCCGCGCACGCGGCGGCGTCGTCCTGCCGGTAGCTCTCGATCTGCACCACCGCCCAGTCGCCGGAG
>DATJNL010000152.1:0-4622 GCA_035508175.1 Myxococcales bacterium | reverse complement strand
TCGTGTGTCCCGTGTTCCCCGACAGCGCCACCTCCTCGCCCTTGTGCACCGCGCGGCCGGGCTGCATGTCGCGGGGCACCTCCTCGAGGTGCAGGAAGATCACGTGGCGGCCGCTCTCTCGATCGGCGAGCTCCAGGCAGTTCCCGTTGGCGCGCCAGTGCCAGTTGCGCCGCACGATCGTCCCGTCGACCGGCGAGAGCACCTTCGTGCCGACCGGGGTCTTGAAATCGACGCCCTTGTGGCCGCGGCCGTCGCGCAAGAGGCTGGTCACCTGCTCGTAGTCTTCGATCGGCCCGCCCACGAGCCGCTCCTCCAGCTCGGCGCCGTCCGGCGTGTAGTAGCGGGCGAAGCGCGCGCCGGGCGCCTGCCAGCGGTAGGTGCGGTGATCGGCGCCGTCCTTCTGCGACAGGTAATCGAGCGCCAGGATGAGCGGCTCCTGGCCGGGGGGCAGCTCGTAGAGCACCGAGAGCCGGTCACCGGGGCGCGCGTCCTGCGCCGGATGCATCCACCAGACGAGCAGACGGGCGATCACCATGGCGAGCGGCGGTCCCACGCCCGGCGGCGCCGCCGCCTCGACGGTCTGGTCGAGCGAGCCGGCGAGCGTGGCGCTGAGGAGCTGCGGGCCGCCCGGAGTCGTCGCCGGCAGGGACGACGCCGTCGCGACGGCGCCGCCCGCGTCCTGCACCGTGGTGCCGCCGTCGTGGGTGACGGGCGGCGGCTGCGCCGGGTTCGGAACCGGAGGCGGCTGCGCCGTGGCGGGCTCGGCGCGCGAGGCGACCAGAGCGGGGCCTCCCTGTCGCGCGCCGCTTCGCCGGCCCAGGAGGTAAGCGCCGCCTGCGATCGCAGCGGCGGCGAAGAAGAGGATCCAGAGCGGTGGACCCGCCCGGGGCTTGGGGTCGTCGAGCAAGGGGCTCTCGGTTCAGGGGGCTAACGGCCGGCGCGGTTCAAACCTTCCGGCCCTTCAGCAGATCGGCGAGCGTGCCGAGGCCCTTGCCGCGGGGCTGGTTCGCGTTCAGGTACTGGGCGACCTCGGCGCGCTCCTCGGCCTGCTCCGCCGCGGTCTTGCTGAGGCGCAGCCGGCCCTGCGCGTCGATCTCGACGATGGCGGCCTTGAGCTTGGCGCCCGCCACGAAGTTGCGCCGCAGATCCGCGCCGTGGGGCAGGCCCAGCTCCGAGATCGGCACGAGCCCGCGGCCGCCCGGCCAGCGCACGAACAGGCCAAAGGTCTCGACCTTGTCGACGGTGGCCTCGACCACGTCGCCCACGCGGGGGCCGGCACCGCGGGGCGGCGGCGGCAGGGCGGCCTCCTCCTCGGTGATCTGCCGCAGGGAGATCTTGCGCGCGGCGCGATCGATGCTCTCGATCTCGACCCAGATCGGCTGGCCTTCCTGCAGGACATCCTTGGGGTGCGCGACGCGGCCACCGGAGGGCGTCGCCAGCCGCGAGACGTGCAGCAGGCCATCCACGCCAGGGAGGAGCTCCACGAACGCGCCGAAGGGCTGCAGGCGCACCACCTTGCCCGCCAGCCGCTGGCCGTCGACGAGGGCATTCCCCTGCGACTCCCACGGATCGCCCTCGAGCGCCTTCAGCGAGAGCGCGATCCGCTCCTTGCCGTCCTTGCCGGGCTCGACGCGGGTCACCTCGACCGAAACGGTCTGCCCCACTTGCAGGACGTCCGAGGGATGGGCGACGTGGCGGTGACTCAGCTCGGAGATCGGAATCAGCCCTTCGAGGCCGCCCAGATCGACGAAGGCGCCGAAATCGCGCAGGGAGACGACCTTGCCCTCGAGCTGGGCGCCGACCTCCAGCGAGCCGCGCAGCGTCTCGGCCCGTTCGGCGGCCTCGCGCGCGAGGTAAGCCCGGCGCGAGAGCACCACGTCGCGGTCCTTCATCTCCGAGACGAGGAACTTGAGCTTCTGCCCCACGAAGGCGGACAGGTCATGGGTGAAGCGCACGTCCGCCTGCGAGGCGGGGCAGAAGGCGCGCGTGCCGCCGCCGAGATCCACCTCGAGGCCGCCCTTGTTCACCGCGGTCACCGTGCCCTCGACCGGCAGCCCGCTCTCGCGGGCGGCCTGCAACGCCTCGCGGCGGGCGCCCTTGGGAATGGTGAGCGTGAGCCAGACGCCGTCGTCGACGGAGCGCACGTACGCTTCGAGGGTCTCGCCCACCTGGTGGAGCGGGCCGCCATCCTCTCCGCGCAGCTCGCGCCCCTCCATGAGCGCCTCCGCCTTTCCGCCGAGGTCGAGCACGGCGGTCTCCCGCCCAAGCTGGATGATCTTGCCGCGCACGCGCTGCCCCGGCGAGAAGCTCTGCCGGCCGCGCTCCGAGCGCGCGAACATGTCGGCGAAGCTCTCGGTCTCGACGGGCTCAGGAACGACGGGCGCCGGAGGCGGCTCCGGCTTCGCTTCGTCCTTCTTCGCCGCTCGGAAGACGCGCGCCGACGGCGGCGCCTCGGCCTCACCCTGCGGCGCGATGGGTGGGGTCTCGGCCTCGGGCTGCCGGCGGACGGCGAGCCCGCCGCCGCGCCGCTCGACGATGGGTCCCTTGCGCGGCTCCTCCTTGGCCGGGCCGGCGGCTTCCCCCTTCGGCGCGGGACCGCCGTCCTCCGGGCGCCGCGTGCCCGCGGGGATGCCCAGCCGCGCGTCGCCGAACGTCTTCGGGGGTGGCCGCTTACCGCGCCGATCTCTTCCGCCCTGCTCTGCCACGAACGCCTCCTAGCCGACCTGCTGCATGCCCAGCGCTTCGCCCGCGTTGAGCGCCTGCACGATGCCCGCGACCTGGGCGAAGTTCGATAGGACGAAGTCGGGGTCGGGGAGCGGCTTGCCAGGCTCGTTCTCGGAGAGGTGTCGCCGCGTCGCGCTGCGCGCCGAGATGGTGTCGAGCCGCTCGCGGTACTCGAGCGACAGGTAGGTCCCGTACTCGGCCCAGGCCCAGCGGCAGCCGGCGTTGCGCGCCATGCCGCCGTCCTTGGCCCGGTTGTCGCCCACCACGAAGGCCTCGTCGGGTCCGATGCCGAGGTCCGCGAGCACGCGCAGCAGGCCGCGGGGATCGGGCTTCTCGTGCTCGGCTGGCAGCTCGATCATCGGGATCTTCGAGCGGTAGGCCCCTTCGCTCTCGCGCTGCCGGATGCGCTCGTCGACGGCCTGCGGCAGGGGGTAGCCCGGCAGCGTGTAGACCGACTCGAGCCAGTCGTCGAGCGAGAGGCCGCGCACGCGAGCCTCTGCGGAATTGCGGGGCGCGTCGGTCAGGCCGACCACGCGCACGCCGGAAGCGCGCAGCGCGCCCAGTCCCTCCAGCGCGCCGGGGTATGGCTGCAGGTACTTGCGGCGCGCGGCTGCGAACGCGTCCTTCGCCGGCTCGATGATGAGGGCGCGGAAGCTGTCGAAGTCGTTGTTGAACTCCCGGAAGATGGACGACTCCTGGATGGCGAACGAGTAGTCGTTCGTGCCCATGCGCTCGTAAACTTCCTTGAGCGACTGGACCACGCGGATGCGCGGGAAGCCCGTGGTCTGGCAGAGGGAGGCGACCATCGCCTCCAACGACGGCACGATGTAGTTGACCCACGAGTAGACGGTGTTGTCGAGGTCGGTGACGACGGCGCGGATCATGGGGCGGGCGACGGAACAAACCACTCCTGTGCTGCGGGCGCAAGCGCGAGTCCGATCTCCCGGGGGCTGCCGCCCCCGCGCCCCCACTGCATCCGATCTCGAGATCAGGGGCCAGGGTTCACGGGGATTGCGCGCGGGGCGGCGGGGCGGGTTCGGGGCCGGCCGGTCCACTCGCGGCTCGGCCTCGCCTGTCTCGATCCCGCCGCGTATAGGCCCTGGGTCGCGAGTGGCATCGGCCTCGACGCTCGGTCCCGGCCGCCCCCTCGCCCGCCCCGCCTCTCCACTCTACGAACCCCCTTCAACCCAAGTTCATGAACTTCAAACCTTGCCTGCGGCGCTGATCGAGCCGTGTGCGAGATCTGGTGCATAGGCGGGAGAGAGGTCGAGGGAGAGATAGGGGTAAATGAAAGTGGGGAGGAGGGGGGCCGACGCGCAGGGGGTGTCGGGGCCCCCGGACGCGCCCGCAGCGCGCCCATGTTGGTGCACGAGTGACGGTACAAAGCGGTACCGCACGTGGGGAGCGCGAGGACGGACCGGGGTGGCACCCCCGAGCAAGCGGCTCCCCCTCCGTCCCTCGTTGATTCAGCGCTACCCTTTGCAGCGCAGCTCGAGATCGCAGCGGGGGCACCGGGGGCGGCAGGCCCCGGAAGGACACCTCCAGCTTTGACCGGCCACCTGTTTCTGCCTAGCATCTCGGCCGTGCTAGCGACGCTCGCCGTTCTGCAGCTCCTGGCCACTGGACCTGCCTCGCCGAGCCGGCGGCGCGCTGACCAGGACTTTGCCCGCGGACGTTACGCGCAGGCGGCCGAGGAATACCTCCAGGCCGACCGGGCCTCGCCTCGGGCCGCGCTCGTCCTGCAGGCGGCCCGCAGCTTCGAGCGGGCGGGGGATCTCGCGCAGGCGGTGCAGCAGTATCGTGCCTACCTGCGCCGCGCGCCCTTCACCGCGAAGCGCGCGGCCGTCCGGCGCACCATCGCCAAGCTGAATCGCCAGCTCGCGGCGCAGGCCGGCGCG
>DATJNL010000151.1:0-22456 GCA_035508175.1 Myxococcales bacterium | reverse complement strand
CGCTACCACCGGCACGCGCAGCCGCCGCGCCTCCGCGAGGGCCGCGAAGGAGAGCCAGAACGGCAGCTGGAGGTGCACCACGTCGGCCCGGGCCAGGGCGCGATGCAGCGCGGCGCGGTTGGGCCGCGCCATCACGAAGCCCGAGCGCCGCATGCGGCGGAGCGGCAGCACGAAGCCCGGCAGGCGCACGTCCGGCGGTCCGGCGGCGTCCGCGGCGACCACGGCGACGTCATGGACCCTGCGCAGCCGTGCGATCGTACGCTGCGCCGACACCACACCCCCGCCGGTCGGGCTGAAGGCCGTGTCGGCGACGAACAGGAGGCGCAGACGAGGTTCCACGCGGCCAAGGTAAGGTGCCGCGCGGGGTGGGAAGGGCGTGCCGGGTTTGGAGGACGGCGCAAGTGTGCCGTGCCGGCCCGCCAACCCACCGACGGGAGCCACCAGGGGCCCGTGCGGGCCGCCACCCCCCTGGTTGGGAGTCACCAGGCTGCCCGTGCCGGTTGCCAACCCCACGGTGAGAGCCACCAAGGGGGCCCGCGTCGGCTGCCACCACCCTGGTAGGCGCCGCGAGGGGAGTAAGTGTCGGGCGCCAGTACCCTCGTGGGCGCCGCAAGGGTGCTCGTGCGGGCCGCCAGCACCCTACTGGGAGGCGCAAGGGCGCCTGTGCGGATCGCCAAACCACTGGAGATCCTCGGAAGGCACTCCTTACCCCCTCGGACCGTGGCGAAGGCTCTCGCCGCGGCCGCGGTCACATTCGCTGCCCGAGAACGAGTCATGAGCACGCACCGCTTCTCCCGGACAAGGCCGTGGCGCCTGGGGCCGGCGACGAGACCAGGAGTCGCGTTTCCGGTCGCCGGCGAGACCGCCGGGGCCAGTCATTCCAGGGACTTGCCATTGGCATTGCCGGTGCTTTGTCAGCCCGGCATGAACTCCACACTCCTGAAGAAGCGTCTCGATGTTCAGAAGCTCCACGCCGCCTTGCGCAAGACGCGCTGGGCGCTAGGCACCCGGCCAGCCCTCGAGGCTGCGCTCGAGCGCCTCATCGCCGCGCACGGCCTCGGCTTCGCGTGCGCCCTCGACTACCTGATCGCGGTCCTGAGCCCGCCGCTGCTGCCGGCGATCCGCGCGTTCTACGCCGACCCGGAGGCCCAGGGTGGCGCCAGCCCGAAGCCGAGCGCCGCGGCCGGACTCGACCAGGGCCTGGCGAACATCGTCGAGGCGCTCGGCGCGGGCCTCGAGATCCACGGGCCCGATGCCGACCACCCGTTCGAGACGACCATCGCCATCTGGTTCCGCTGTCTCCACCGCGACCCGTTCCCGACCGCGCTGCCCCCCGGCGCGCCCCAGCCCGCCCGTCCCGGCCCGGACGATCCCGAAGAGCAGTTCGCGCAGGAAGTCATCGCGCTGTACAGATCCGGCGTGCCGACCGCGTGAATCGAGCGGTCGCGTCGCGGGCGGTCGGCAGCGGGGTCGGCTGGGCGGCGCTCCGTTAGGAGCGACGTCGGGGGCCGCAGGCGCACGGGCGCGGAACGAAGCCATTGGCGCGTGGAGGAACGTTGTCCTGCCGTGGAAGGGTGATCCGGTTTCGCTGAGCAACGGCGTCCCGACGTGGAGAAACGGCGTCCGGGCGCGTACCAACGGCGTCCTGGCGCGGAGAGACGACGCTCGCCCGTGGACCAACGGCGTCGTGCCGCAGAGCGACGGCGGCCTACCACGGGCGAATCGGGTGTGTCCGCGGAGAGAGGAGGTCTATCCATGGAAGGACGCGCTTTGCCCGTGGAAGGAGGCCGTCTCTCAGCGGGCGAGCGGCCCAATCCCGCGGACGAACGGCCCTTGCCCGTGGAGCAACGCCGTCTCTCCCCGGAGAGACGTCATCGCTCCGCGGCAGCCCGCCCTTGTTCCGTGGCAGGACACCGTTCGTCCGGGGCCAGAAGGCCTCGGCCCAGGGGCGTCCCCGGACCCGCAGGGATCGAGCGATCGGTCTCCGGGGCCTTTCGTGTTTGCGCGCCTTGACATCCACCGGACCTGCCGCGAATCTCCCGGGCCATGACGAAAGACATCATCCATACCGAAGGTGCGCCGAAGGCCATCGGCCCCTACTCGCAGGCGGTGAAGGCCGGGCCGGGCTTCACGTTCCTGTCGGGGCAGATCCCGCTCGACCCGAAGACGGGCGAGCTCGTCGAGGGCGACATCCGCGCGCAGACCGAGCGCGTGATGCAGAACCTCGAGGCGGTCCTGCACGCGGCGGGCCTCCAGTTCCGCCACGTGCTCAAGACCACCATCTACCTCGTGGACCTCGGCGATTTTGCCGCGGTGAACGAGGTTTACGGCAAGCGCTTCCCGCAGGCGCCGCCGGCGCGTGCCACGGTGCAGGTGGCGGCGCTCCCCAAAGGCGCGCGGGTCGAGATCGACGCCATCGCGGCCGACTGATGGCCGAAGACTTCGCCGAGCTGCTGAACACGATCCGCGATGGGTGGAACGCCGCGATGGGCTTGCACCTCGTGCGAGCCACCTCCGACGAGGTGGTGGCGGAGCTCACGGTGGGGCCCCAGCACCTGCAAGGCTACGGCATCGTGCACGGCGGCGTGCACTCAGGGGTCATCGAGACCGTCGCCTCGATCGGCGCGGCGCTGCACGCGCTCCCCCGCGGAATGTCGGTGGTGGGGCTCGAGAACCACACGTCCTTCCTGCACGCGATGCGCGAGGGCACCTTGAAGGTGGAGGCCCGGCCGCTCACACGCGGGCGCCGCTCGCAGCTCTGGGAGGGCACGGTGACGGACGCCGCCGGGAAAATGGTGGCAAAGGGCACGGTGCGCCTGCTGTGCCTCGAGGGCGACGTGGAGCTCGCCGGCGCGAAGGTCGACAACCGCCTGCGGGGCGGCTAGGGCAGCACGGGCGGCGGGGGCACTGGCGGGGAGGCGGTGAGCGATCGCAGGAAGGCCACGAGGTCGCTCTCGTCCTGGGCACTCAGATCGAGGGGATGAATGCGCGGATCCATGCCGAGCACCCGGAGGCCGCCCCGGTCGTAGTAGTCGACGACCTGCTCCAGCGTGCCGAAGGAGCCGTCGTGCATGTAGGGCCCGGTGTTCACGAGCTCGCGGAGCGTGGGTGTCTTGAAGGCGCCGCGGTCCTCGAGCCGGTGGGACACATTGAAGCGACCGAGCTCGGGGAAGTCGGGCTTGCCTCGGAGGCCGGCCGGGTAGAAGCGCTTCTGGGGATCGGCCTGGCCGATGCCGATGTCGTGGAACTGCTCGTCGGTGAAGTTCGGGCCCGCGTGACAGCTCGCGCAGCCGGCACGGCCCCGGAAGAGCGCGAGACCGCGCTGGGCCTCGGGGTTCATCGCGCCGTGGTCGCCGGCCTCGAATCGGTCGTACGGCGCATTGCCGGCGAGGAGCGTGCGGCAGAAGCTCGCGATGGCCTGCACGACGGCGGTCTCGTCGGGCTCGCGGCCGAAGGCCTGCTCGAAGGCGCGGCGGTAGCCGGGGACGCGGGCCAGCCGCGCCTCCACCGGCTCCTTCGCATCGGCATTGACGAAGCGCAGGACGCCTCCGACGAGCTGCTCCAGCGAGCGTCCGGCCGAGCCATCCCAGAACTCGAAGTCGCCGTAGGCGCGGTTCCACATCGTCGGCGAGTTGCGGTGGAAGCCCATGGTGGGATCGCGGCCGGCGTAGCCGTGGTCGGCGGGGTGGCAGTCTTCGCAGGAGCTGCGAACCTGCGTGGCCACGCGCCGGTCGTAGTAGAGCATCCGCCCGAGCGCGACCTTCTCCACCGTCATGGGGTCGTCGGCGGGAACGGGCACCGCCGGGAGGCCGAGCGGCGGGGCCACCGTCCACGGCGTCGCCTTCCAGGCAGGAGGCCGGGCGCACGCGGCGATCGGGACCAGGGCGAGGGCCAGCAAGGCGCGCATCGTCCGGATGAATAGCATGGCCGAGGCGGTGCCGCCTTCCCTCGCGCGGCCCGGTCTGATAGGGAATCGAGCGATCGCACGACGAGAAGGCGAGGCTTGCATGAAACCGTGGCTCTGCATGCTGGCGCTGACGCTGCCGGCCGCCGCGCGGGCGGACGCGCCCTCCACCCCTTGGTCGCAGCGGCACCCGGCCGCCTTCGCTTCGCTGGCCGCCTGGGTGCAGCAGAACCCCGAGGCAGCCCGGCAGGCCTTCTGGTGGGATCGCCAGCACCCGAGGCGCGCGGAGACGTTTCTTCGCTGGATCGTGGAGAAGCCGACCGAGACCCTCGACGCCTTCGCGTCGGCCCACCAGGACTGGCCCGCGGTGGACGAGGTGCTGCACCCGAGCCACGCAGCCTTCGAGGGGCTGATCGCCTGGGGGCGCGCGCACCCTGCCGCGCTCCAGGAGCTCTCCTCGCGCGAACGAAGCTTCTCGCGGATCGGCTTCAATGAGCTCGCGGAGCTGTGGCAGAAGCCGCGTGCAGCCCAACCGCCGCCACAAGGGGCTCCCTGAGTCGTGGCGGCGTTGCGCACGACGCTCGCCCTCGCGCTCGCGGTTTCCCTGGGCTGCGGCGCGCCGCGGTCCTCGGGCACGAAGACGCCGGTGTCGCATGGGGGCACCGGTTCGAAGTCGTACCAGTGCAAGCAACACAAGGGCTGCACCGTGAAGGTCGGCGGCCGTCCGACGTTCTTCCCGTACCTCGATTTCGTGCCGGTCGTCTGCGGCGTGGGCGTCGTCGTGGAGGGTTGCGGCTGCGGCTTCTACGTGCCGGCCTCGTGTGCGTGCGGCGAGACATTCGTACCGGCGCCGGCGTGCACGGTGCCCTCGTGCTCCCCGGCGAGCTGCGCGCCCCCGAGCTGCGCGCCCCCGTCGTGCTCCGCGCCCTCCTGCGGGGCGCCGAGTTGCAGCGGCAGCTGCGGGTCCTCGAGCTGCGGCAGTGACTAGCTGCGGGCCGCGTCCGGGTCTCAGACGACCATCACGGGGATGATCGGCACCGCGTCGTTGGCGTACTGGATGCGGTCGGGGCCCGACAGGCTGCGTGCGACGCCGCGCTCCTCGTCGCTCTGCAAGGGCTGCGCGTCGCCGGCCGCGTCGGTGGCCCGCGCCACGATCCAGCGCGGGCCGGGGTGGCCGGGGCGAAAGGTCCATCGCCAGCGACGCCAGGCCGTGGTGCTGGGCGGGTCGATGAAGGTGGCTGCCTCGAACGTCTGTCCTCCGTCTGCGCTGACCTCCACCTTCACCGGCCCGCCTTGCCCGCCCCACGCCACGCCGATCACGTCGGTGAGGAGGGCGCCCGGGAGCCTAGAGCCCGGCGAGGGGTGCGCGATCTCGCACTGCACGCGGAGCGCGCCGAGCGTCTCGCCCGCCGGGTTCGCCGCGGTGGCCTTGCGGTAGCGGCGGCGCTGGTAGAAGCCCTCGAACGGCGCGCTGACCGCGCGGACGCGCGTGAGCCACTTGACCGAGTCCGTTGCGTAGCGGCCGGGCAGGACGACCCGCAGAGGACCGCCGTGCAAGGCGGGGAGGGGAGCGCCGTTCATGCCGGTCGCGAGGAGCGCCTGCGGCGACCGCGCGGCCTCGAGAGGGACGCTGCGGGCGAAGGCGTGGCGATCGAGCGAGCCGCGCTCGCTGCCGGCGTCGGCGCCCTCGAAGACGATCTCGCGCACGGCCGCGGCAGGCTCCGCGCGCGCGAGCAGCGCCGCCAGCGAGGCGCCCTGGAAGGTGGCGGTGCTGGCGCCTCCCCAGGCGCGGGGGCCGCCTGGGGCGCCCAGACCGTTGCGGCCGGCGTTGCCGGCGCACTCCAGCGTGACGGGCAGGTCGACGCGTGCGATCGCGGTCAGGTCCGTCAGCGACAGAGATAGCGGGTGTGCCACTTCGCCCGAGATCTCGAGCCGCCACGCCCCCGGCAGTGCCGCCTCGGCGGGGACGCCGAAGTGATCGCGGACGAAGAAATCCGCCGTCGGCGTGAAGTAGCCGTCGAGCCGGCCGATGGGGTAGCCGTCGAATCGGGCTTCCGCCGCCGGGGTCACGCCGCGGCGGCAGGCGACGCCTCCGGCCGCCGCCGCCAGCGCGGTCAGCAGGTCGCGGCGGGTGAGGCGCGGCCCCGGGAAGTCCGGCACGCCGGCATCTTAGATCGAAACGGCGTCGGGCCGCCGCTACTCTCCGTGGCGCTGGAACTCGTCGCGGCGGTTCTGTGCCCACGCGCTCTCGTCGTGGCCCGAAGCGACCGGGCGGTCCTTGCCATAGCTGATGGTGTCGACCCGGCTGGCGTCGATCCCGAGGTCGCCGAGGTACGCCTTCGCCTTGGCGGCGCGCCGCTGGCCGAGGGCGAGGTTGTAGTCCTCGGTGCCGCGCTCGTCACAGTTGCCGGAGATGCGGATCTTCACCTCGGGGTGCCGCTGCAGGGCGTTCGCGATCTTCTGCAGCCGCGCCGTGTCGTCGCTCGAGAGGTCCGCGGAATCGAGGGAGAAGTGGATGACGTCGCCGTTGAAGATGCGCTCGAGATCGTCCGCCTCCTGCGCGCTGAGCGACTGCGCCGGTGCGGGCGCCGCGGCCGCCGCCGCCACGGGCGCCGGGGCCACGGGCGTAGCCTTGACCTGCTGGTGGGCGCAGCCGGCGCCGAGCGCCGCGGCCGCCACCAGCCCAATGCCGACCTTCCCTTCGAACGTCCAGTCCATGACCGCCTCGCTGGTTGGTTGCTCGGCTCATCACATAAGGCCGCGGCGGTTTGATGTCAAATCAGTCAAGCGGCCGTCTGTTGGACGGCCAACGATGGCCCGCGGATGGGTGGGCCGACGCCGGCCCCCTCGAGCGATCGTCAGACCCCTGGGTAGGCTTGCGGGCGGCCGAGATCCTGGATGATCACCTCTTTCCCGCGCGTTCCGCTGCTGTAAAGTGCCGCCTATGCAAACCCAGCCGCTGCCCCTCGTTGCGTACTTCTGCATGGAATATGGCCTCAGTGAGGAGTTTCCCATCTACGCCGGAGGCCTCGGGGTCCTGGCTGGGGACTACATCAAGTCGGCCGGTGACCTGCGCTTGCCGCTGGTGTCGGTGGGCCTCCTCTGGCGTGGGGGCTACAGCCACCAGCGCATCGGCCCGGACGGGTCGCCCATCGACCAGGACGACGCCCGCGATATCGCCCACCTCGTCAAGCCGACCCTCAAGGAGATTTCGGTGCGCGTGGATGGGCGTGAGATCCCCTGCCAGATCTGGCAGGTCGATCGCTACGGCAACGCGCCGCTGTACCTGATCGAGCCGAGCCAGGAGCAGGACCGCTGGATGACCCGCCGGCTCTACGGCGGCGGCGAGCACGAGCGGGTCGCGCAGGAGATCCTGCTGGGCGCTGGCGGCATCAAGGCGCTGCAGGCCCTCGGCGTCGAACCCGACGTCTACCATTTCAACGAGGGGCACGCGGTCTTCGCAGGCCTCGAGCTCATCGCCGAACGGATGGCAGCGGGCAAGAGCTTCGACTCGGCGTGGGCCGACGTGCGCTCGCGCATCGTCTTCACCACGCACACGCCGGTGGAGGCGGGCAACGAGAGCCACCCCGTGGACCTCCTGCTGCGGCTGGGTGCCAACCGCGGCCTGCGCGCCGAGGAGCTGGTGCGGCTCGGCGGCGACCCGTTCAACATGACGGTCGCCGGTCTGCGACTCGCCTGCCGCGCCAACGCGGTCTCCGAGTTGCACGGGGTCACCGCGCGCGAGATGTGGCGGCACGTGGGCGAGACGGCGCCCATCCTGGCCATCACGAATGGCGTGCACCCGGGCACCTGGCAGGATCCACGCATCCGCACCGCGCTGCACGGTGGCGATCTCCTGGCGACGCACCGCGAGCTCAAGGCGGAGCTCCTGGCGGAGATCGACAAGCGCGCGGGCGTGCGGCTCAAGCCGGATGCGATGCTCGTGGGGTTCGCGCGACGCGCCGCTGCCTACAAGCGGGGCGACCTGATCCTGCGAGACCCTTCGCACGTATTGCCCTTGCTGGAGGCGGGCAAGCTCGCGCTCGTCTTCGCCGGCAAGTCTCATCCGCAGGACGATGCAGGGCGACGGCTCGTCGCCGATCTGGTGCGGTCGGTGCGGCAGCTCCCGAAGAGCGCGACCTTCCTCGAGGACTACGATCTCCGGCTCGGGCGGCTGCTCACGCGGGGCTGCGACGTGTGGCTCAACAACCCGCGCCGACCCCTCGAGGCGAGTGGCACCTCGGGGATGAAGGCGGCGATGAACGGCGTGTTGAATCTGAGCGTGCTCGACGGCTGGTGGCCGGAGGCTTGCCGACACGGCGTCAACGGGTGGCAGATCGGGGACGGCCGGACCGAGGCCGACGTGGTCAAGGGCGACGAGCGCGACCTAGCGTCGCTGGTACAGACGCTGCAAGGCGACGTGCTACCCGCGTTCGAAGACCCTGCGCGGTGGGCGAAGATGATGCGCGCGTCGATCGAGAGCACGCAGTGGGCCTTCTCCTCGCACCGCATGGTCAGGGACTACTTCTACAACCTGTACCGGGCAGGCTTGCCAGGTCAGGTCGCCGTGGGGTGACGTCGGCGCAGGAGCGCCAACGTCAGGAGGGCGAGCCACGCGGTGCCGCCGCCTCCCGTGGTGCACGACGTCGCGAAGCCGCCGGTGATGCGCACCTCGCCGGCATCGGCCTCGTCTTCCAGATTGACGATCGCCGTGCTCAGCCCCTTGGGGTAGACGTGGCACACTGCGGCGATGTCGTCCGGCTTGAGCACGCGCTTGGTGGTTTCTCCGGGGGCGGCGTTGGCGTACATCACGCCCTGCTCGAGGGTGGGCGTGCAGGCTGGGGCGTTCAGCGTGCCGCAGTTGTGGGCGAGGCCGATGAAATGGCCGGCCTCGTGCGTCACCGCGTTCTCGATGTCCCACGTATCGGCGAGCGGCGGCCCCGGCTGCTCCGCCGAAAAGTCGAAGACGCCCGGCGCGTTGTTGAGCTCGACGTCTGCGTCGAGCAGGGTGCCGTCGTCAGGTTCGTACGTCGTGGTGGTGAGCGCGATCACCTCGTCGCCGTGAGAGAAGCACGGTTGGTCGGCGTGGGCCGTGTCGCAGTCGCCATCGTTCCAGCACGGGTCGCTGGGGGCGAGCACGTCGTCGCAGGTGGCCGGCTGAAAAAGGACTGAATTGATGTTCTCCGACGCGTCGGGCTGATAGCCGACCTCGCGGACGGCGGTGTCGCCGAGGTAGGGTAACCGCAGATTGGTGCAGCCAGCGTCACCCGCGGCCTGCCAGGACCCGAAGGAGGCCTCGATGGCCGCGTGGCAAGCCGCCGTGTAACTGGCGGCGCTTTCCCCGGCATCGGCGACCTCGGGCGGCAGCTGGTTCCAGACGATTTCTCCGCCGCTCATCGAGGGGCGGAGCGCGCAATCCTGCTGGATGAAGTAGCCGACGCTGCGTGTGGGCCACCAGAGAAAGTGCTTTCCATCCTCGGTGGTGGTGCGCACGAAGGCATGCGCGGCCGCTGGAACGAGCAGCGCCGCCAGCGTCCAGATGGGCCTCGGGCAGCGCATGTGCCGGCTCAGTGTAGCAAATCCCGTGGGGGCGAGCCGGCTTGCGATCTCGGGCTTGACGCCCGGCGGGGAAGCGTCTACAAGGTCGCTCCTTCGCGCGAGGCCCCGTAGCTCAGGCGGATAGAGCAACTGTTTCCTAAACAGTAGGCCGCGCGTTCGAGTCGCGCCGGGGCCACCCGGACATCTCCACAGCTTTCTTCACAGATTGACCATTGACGCGGCAATCGAAGTGGCTCGCAAGCGAAATAGCGAAGATCTCCAGCCGCTTGCCTGATAAAACCGATTGTCCAGAAACGTGACGCCCAGATGTGGATAAGCTGTGTCCGGCCGCACTTCACCCAGGGAGCTACCACTCGTCATGTCGGCCTCTTATAATACGTGCCGCAACGCGGCAGAGCGGATCATGGTGCCAAGCGAGACGCCTCAACCACCGCAGATCTCCGCGGCCGACCAGGCCGCCTTCCTTCACAGCGTGGCCCACGAGCTGTCCACGCCGCTGACCCCGATTGTCGGCTACGTGAAGATCCTCCTGTCAGGCAAGCTGGGGCCGCTGACGCCACAGCAGACGCGGATTCTCGAATCGGTGGGCCAGAGCGCGGAGCATCTCTCCCAGATCATCGACAACCTGGTGGACCTCGCGGATCTCGAGGCGGGACGCTGCGAGCTTCACCGCGCGCCCGTCGATCTCGCGACCGTCTTCGAGCGCTGCCTGGAAGAGCTCCGGCCGCAGGCCCGGGCCAAGCGCATCGCGCTCGAGCGGCTGGTGAGCGGGCCGGCGCTCGCGTCCGCCGACGAGACCAAGCTGCGGCAAGCGATCCTGAACCTCCTCGACAACGCGCTCAAGTTCTCCCCGCACGGTGGGGTCGTGCTGGCGGAGCTGGCGCTGCCCGGCGATGGCCGCGCGGAGATCTCCATCTACGACCAGGGGCCGGGGATGGACGCCTCATCCCTCGAGCCGCTGACGCGTCCGTTCCGATACGCAGCAGCCGCGTACCCGGCCCGCAAGCCCGGGGCAGGGCTCGGGTTGCCCGTGGCGCGCTGCATCGCCGAGGCCCACGGCGGCGAGCTGCACGCCGAGAGCCCGCCCCAGAGTCAGCCGCTGGCACCCGGGCACCACTTCGCCGGCAGCAGGTTCTCGCTGGTCGTCCCGCTGACCAGCGGCAACTGAGGTCACCCGGGGAGGGTTGCCGCGCGGGCCAGGCAGGCGTCCCGGGCCGAGGTGAGGTCGCTCTCTTCCTGGGCTGTCATGCCGAGCAGGTCGTCACGCGCGAGAAAGCGGCTGATGGCCTCGGCCACCCGCTCGAGGTCCAGCCGTTTGGTCCCGCTCTTGCCGAGCCGCTTTCCCAGCGTGGCCAGGCCGCCCGCCGCCTGGTGCGTGGCTCCTTGCTCCGCCAGAGCCAGGAACTCGTCGACCAGATCCTCAATCTCCTCTTTGCGGACGAGTGGCACGGGCAGAGCTAGACTATCCCTCCGAGGGAGGATCAGGCCATGGATTTGACCGAGAAGCGTTGCGTGCCATGCGAGGGGGGCGTTCCCAAGCTCGAAGGGGCCAAGGCTGTCGAGCTCCTGCGCGAGCTGCCGGGCTGGCGCGTGGAGAACGATCGGCTGCGGCGCACCTTCCAGTTCCGCGACTTCAAGCAGGCGATGGCGTTCGTGAATCGGATGGCGGACCTCGCGGAGGCCGAGGGGCACCACCCAGATTTCACCGTGCACTACAGTCGCGTCGACGTCGAGCTGTGGACCCACGCGGCCGATGGTCTCACCGAAAACGATTTCATTCTCGCGGCGAAGATCTCGAAACCGTGACGAGGTGCGGCCTCGGCGCGGTGGCGCGGCGCACGGGCATCCAGAGTCCCAGCACGGCACCGTACACCAGATTCGCGAGGAGCAGCTGCAAGGACGGGGCCTGCGTCAGCAGGGTGGGATCGCCCCAGGGGGCAATCACCTCGACCATCACGAAGAAGAGGGCGCCACCGTACGCGAGACCGACGAGGACGCCGCCGCGCCAGCGCTGCCGCACGCTCCATAGCATGGAGGCATATAGCACGCCCCAGGCGATGGAGAAGCCGAGCTGCAGGGCGATCCCGGTCGCCGCCGAGCCGGCGCCCGCGAGCAGGGCGCCGGGTCCGGCGAGGGCTGCCGCGGCCAGCTGGAGCGGCGTCCAGAAGCCTCGCCCGGACAGCGCCGAGGCGATCGTCCAGGTGAGCAGCATCGCGAAGCCCGCCACGACGCTCGCTCCCAGGGCCTCCGGCAGGGTGACGGCGTCGTCGGCCCCGTGCAGATCGACGCTCACGAGTCCAACCTTAGCCACGCCGCTTCTGATAAGAACGGAGGTGTGTCGATGCAGCTCGCTCTCCTGCTCGCGTTGCCGCTGGCGAGCGGTCCCAACCCGCTCGGGGAGCTCCACGCGGCGCTCACGGCAGAACGGGCCGGTGACGCAGGCTCGGCCGGGCGGTTGCTCGAGCGGGTCTGCCGCGAGGTCCCCGGTTGGGCGTTGCCCTGGATCGAGCTCGCGCAGCTGCGGCTATCGCAGGGTGACGGTGCCGGTGCGCGTGGGCCCGCGTCGCAGGCCGTCCGGCTGGATCCAGGCTCGCCGCGGGGGTGGCACGTATTGTCGCTCGCGGACGAGGCCGCGAAGGATCTGCCGGCGGCGGTGACGGCGGATCAGCGCGCGGTGGCCCTGCGGCCCGGTTATGCGGAGGCCGAGGACCACCTCGCCCGTGCGGAGTGGGGGGCGGGCCGGCACGCGGACGCCATCGATCTCTATCTGCGGATCGTCGCGGAGCGGCCGAACGACGTGGCGGCCCTGGCGACCCTCGCCTCCGCGGAGGAAGAGGATGGCCGGCTGGAGGCGGCGGAGCAGGCCCTGCGGACTCTCACCGAGGTCGAGCCGCATACGGCCGGCTGGCACCGGCGCCTGGCCCGGCTGCTCGAGCGCGAGGGCAAGGCGACGGACGCAGCGACCGAGCTCGCCAAGGCCGACCGTCTGATGGGCGAGAAGAGGCGGGAGCGGCACCTGCGCCCGCTGTTGCCCAGCCGGCGCTGATCGCGGCGGACGCCCTCACCAGCGGACTGCGGGCCGCGCGGCGGTCGCTTCGACGAGCGCGCGATCGACCGCGCGGGCCACATGGGACCACCGGAAGCGGGCGCCGACTCGTTCGCGTCCCCGGTCCCCCATGCGGCGGGCGAGGCACGGGTCGTCGAGCAGGCGTCGCAACGCCTGCTCGAGCGCGACGTCGTCGTCCGGCGGAACGAGCAGCCCGGTCTCACCGTCCTCGATGATCTCCGGGACGGCGTCGATCGAGGTGCCGACGCAAGGCAGACCGCAGGCCATTGCGTCCAGGAACGCGAGGCCGAATGGCTCGAGCAGCGTGGGCATGGCAAACACGGTCGCGGACGCGAAGAAGGAAGGAAGATCCTCGAGCGCGATCGGCCCGAGCTGGACGGCGCCCTCGGGGAGGTCGAGCCGCTCCGTGGGCCCTGCGACGAGCAGCCGCGCGGTCGGCCGTGCGCGCCGCAGCCGGTCGAAGGCTCGGGCCAGTACCCGGCCGCCCTTGCGGACGAACTCGCGTCCGACGAAGGCGATGGTGCGACCATCGTCGCGGCGTTCGATGCGCTCGGGAAACACGTTTGCCCCTGCACCGACGATGCTGACGCTGGCGCCGGCGAGGCCGTAGTGGCGCGAAAGCGACCGTGCCACGCGGCGCGAGTGAACGCAGAGGGCACCGGCCCCGTGGTAGAGCGCCCGTTCGCGGGCGTCCCAGCCCGGTCCGTAGTCCACGGGGGCGGGAAAGCCCGCGCGGAGGTGCGAGGGTTGCTCCAGAGCCGCTCGACGCGTGTGATCGAGCAGCAAGGCGTAGGGGCGGAACGGCGGCTGGCCCGGAGAGAAGAGGCCGCCGTGCTGCAACACGAGATCCGGCCGCCGAGGGAGCGCGGCGAGCAAGCGGGCAGCCCTGCGGCTGTGCACGTCGAAAGCCAGAGGTGTGTTCCAGCGGTGCTCGAGCGCCCGGATACCGTAGCGCAGGGCCGCTGCGCCCAAGTGCAAGGCGACCCCCGCAGTCAGATGCAGCCGGCCGTCCACGCGGGGCTCGAGCGGGCCGGTGGCTTCCAGTTCGACGACGTGGTGGCCCAGCGTGCGCAAGGAGGGGCACAACCCCTGCCTCACGCCGCTCCGCTCGCCGTAATGGAGGTACGCGATCAGCACCCTCGCGAACGTAGGGCCGGATCGGGCGAGGTGGAGGCGGCGGTCAGGCCGACGGGCGTCGCTGCCTTCTGATAGCATGCGCTCGTCTTGCGACCTTCCCCTTTCCCGTGCTGCCGGTGGCTCGCGGTGCTCGCAGTCGTCCCGGCGGCGACCGCCATGGCCCAGGCCGTCACGCCGGCCCAGGAGCAGGGGGTGGAGGACACGCTCACCCTCCTGCAGGCGGAGCAGAAGACGGTCACGGCCGATCTGCGGCCGGAGACCCCCGACGTGGCGCCGGCGGAGGTGACCGTCTACGACCACCGCCAGATCTCGGCGATGGGCGCGCGCACGCTCCTCGACGTGCTGCGAACCAGCACCGGCATCGACATCGGCCGGACGCCGCTCGGCGACGATCAGGTCATCTTCCGGGGCGCGACCAACCCGGCGGAGCTGCTCGTCCTCATCGATGGGATGCGGATCAACAGCGTGTACGACGGGTACGCGCCGATGGACCTGCCCGTCGCGCTCATCGATCGGGTCGAGATCCTGCGCGGGCCGGGCTCGGCGCTCTACGGTACCGATGCGTTCGCCGGGGTGGTGCAGGTTTTCACCCGGCACCCGGAGGGCGTGACCGCCTTCGTGGACACGGAAGACTCGGGCGGCGGGGCTCTCCGCCTCGACGGCTTTCGCTACCAGCTGGGTGCGGGAAACCACACCGGGAAGTTTTATTACGGTGCTTCGATCTCGCAGTCCACGCGCACTGGCGCCGTGGAATCCATCGGCAACGACGTCCTGAACCCACCCGCGAGCAGCGGCGTGGCGCCTCTCCTCTCGCCCCTGACCGGCAGCTCGCAATCCGCCGCGCCGGGAGATCTCTCGGATTGGCGGAACCAGCTCGTCGGCGACGCGCGCGTCTCCGGGCAGGACCTGCTCACCGAGGGCGATGTGCTGGCGCTCACGGGACGCCTGTACTCCGAGAGTCACGGTGAGTATTTCGGCCCGCTGGGCACGCTCGCGCCGGATGGGAGCCTCTCGCGGGCCCAGGATCAGGCGCAGCTGTCGTACGAGGTGCCGCTCTCGGCGGTGTTCTCGCTCACGACACGCTTGTACCTGGATCGTGAGCGCATCGACGATCTGCTCGACCTCAGCCCGGCGGGCTACGTGGCGGTGCCGCCGGGCTTGAGCTCGGGCTTCTTCCCGGAGGGGCAGCAGACCTCGCTGACGCTCACGACCTGGACGTACGGAGGCGAGGGCCGGTTGACCGCGCGGCTACCGTTCCACAACACAGCCACTGCGGGCGTGCAGGTCGAGGATCAGTCGGTCACCGCCTACTCGGCGGCGTCGAACTTCAGCCCGGGCGGCGCCTACCTCGGCGGTCTGGTCGAGGACGCCAATGCCGGTCGGCTCGCATCGGGGGTGTCCCGTACGATAATCGGGGCGTACGTTCAGGATATCTTCGAGCCGTGGACGCCACTCGCCATCACTGCTGGCCTCAGGCTCGACGACTACTCGGACTTCGGCACGAGCTGGAACCCGCGCGTCTCGGTCGTGTACCGACCCTGGCGCTACCTCTGGGTCAAGGCGCTGTACGCCAACGCCTTCTCCGCCCCCACCTTTCAAGAGCTCTACGACAACAGCAACGCCGATCTGAACGGCTATGTCAGCAACCCCTCCCTCGGGCCGGAGCGGATCTGGACCGGAGAAGGCGAAGTGGGGGTGACGCTCCCCGTGGGCGCGAGCGGTGGCTTCGACGCCTCGGTGAACGCGTTCCACAACGACGTCACCGGCAGCATCGAGGAGATCCCATTGTTCGGCAACGACACGCCGCTCGCGAACGCAGCGGATCTCTCGCAATGGGGTCTGGAGGGACAGATCCGTTTGCGCTTCAAGTGGCTGTCCGTCTTCGGGAACGCCTCGGACATGATCGACGACCAGGTGACGTTCTCGTACTCGGAGGCAGCGCTGCAGATCCAGGCGACCAGCTCCGAGATCACGGACGTGCCGCGCGTCCTCGCGAACCTCGGTGCGTCCGTCGGGCCCTTCTTCGGCCTGACGCTCACGGCGCTGGGCCATTTTGCCTCCGAGCGGGAGAACGACTGGCGCACCGCGCTGGAGCGGCTGCACGCGTGGACCATTCCTGCGGAGGCAGACCTCGACGTCGTGCTGGCGACGGCGACCTTCTGGAGCTTCTTTCGAGCCTTCGTCGCGGTCTACAATGTCACCGACACGCCCATGTACGATCCGACACCCTACGCGACCTACGTACCCAACTTGCCGCGCTCGCCGCGGAGCTTTGCATGCGCCATTCGCATGGACTACTGATCGCGGCCGCCGGCCTGGCCGCCTGTCCCATCTGGAACGGGAACCAGGACGACGAGGAGCCAGTGGGCTCGACGGCCGTGGCGCTGCCTCTAGACAAGTCGATCAACCGCTCGCAGGAGTCGTTGTTCGGGGACCTCGGTGCCGATGCTTACCTGACCGCGGCGGAGGAAGAGGGAGCGACCATCGCCCTCTTCAACGGCGGGTCGATCCGGTGCGAGGCCCCCAGCTTCGCCACCGACGCGGATGACAATGGGTGCGTGGGCCTGTCGATTGCCGCCGGGAACATCGACCGTCTGCTGTTGAGCGACGTGCTGCCGTTCGAGAGCGAAGACGACCTCGTGATCGTCGAGCTCACCGCCGTGCAACTCAAGAGCACGCTGGAACGGAGTGTCTCCGCCCTGCCGCTCAAGGGGAGCGGCTGGTTCATGCAGGTCTCGGGGATCACGTATTCCGCCGACTGCAGCCAGCCTGCGCAGGTGATTGACCCCAGCTATCCCGGAGTGCTCCAGATCGTCTCAGAGGGTTCGCGGATCACCTCGATTGACGTGAGGGGAACGCCGATCGATCTGACCGACTCCACGAGCACGTATGCCATCGTGACCAACAGCTTCGAGGCCCAGGGGACGGACGGCCACGTGGCGATGGCCCTGGCCTGCCAGCAGCAACAGTGCCAGCCCTTCGATCCAAACGTGAGCGACTACGTGGAGATCGCCAGCTACCTGGGCTCTCACGAGCCGGTCGATCCCACGCTGCAGGGCCGCATCACTCTGTCTCCCAGCTGCCAGCTGCAGCAATGAGCGCCTCCCTAAATCCCACCGGTCCGGTATAATGAAGTCGTCATGAGCGGGGACAAGCCCAAGGACAAGGACCGGCGGCGGTTCGTCGGCGACGTGAAGGACGAGCGGCGGCGCACCGAACGACGGGCCGAGGCGCGCGTGCCCGTGGACCTGTGGGTCGAGAGTGAGGAGGGGGAAGCCACCTACTTCCAGCGCGCCGGCAACCTCTCGGCGGGCGGCGCGTATTTCACCCAGACCATGCCGCACCCCGTCGGAACGAAGGTTCGCCTGCGCTTCTCGCTGCCCGACGGCCCCGAGGAGATCCAGTGCGCGGGGCAGATCGTGAGCGCAATCGCCGAGGGAGATCCCGGGATGGGGGTCAAGTTCATCGACCTCGACCCGAAGATCCAGGCGCGGATCCGTGCGCTGGCGGCTCAGCTCGCTCGCAAGGGTTGAGGGAAACAAACCGTCGTTTCAGAGGGTTGAACCCTCAGCGCGGCGGCGCGAGAGCAAGGGCCGAGTGGGCCGAACGCTTGACAGCTCGGGCCTGTGGCTGTTAGTAGCAGCGGCTTCCGCATGGGCCTAGGCTCCCCAAAATGCGTATCAGTGTTGAAGAAATTGGTGATGAGGGGCTCGAGCTCCAGGAACCGCTCAGCCGGGCATGGCTCGATGCTGCGCTCGCGGGCGATCGGCCGCAGCTCTTCACGGCGGCCGGCCCGGCCAAGCTATCGGCTCGCCTCGAGAAGTTTCAAGGGGGGGTGCTGCTTCGCGCCGAGAGCTCGCCGCGCGTGAGCACCGCCTGCCGTCGTTGCCTGCGACCGGTCGAGCTGACTGTTCCCATGGCGTTTTCGCTCTCTCTCGTGCCGCGCGCCAGCGTGTCCAAGCGGTTGAGCGACGGGGGAGGGGAGCGGTCTCCGACGCCCGACGCCAAGGCGCGCGGCAGCTTCGATCCCAACGACGTCGACCAGGAGACCTTCGATGGACGCGCCATCGAGCTCGATCCGCTGATCCGCGAGCAACTCCTCCTCGCGTTGCCCATGGACGCGTTGTGCCGCGAAGACTGCAAGGGTCTGTGCCCCTCCTGCGGGCAAGACCTGAACGAAAAGGCGTGCGGCTGCAAGGGCGAGAGCGCCGATCCCCGGTGGGCCAAGCTGCGATCGCTGAAGCTGTCCAACTGACGCTCGCGGAGCGTCCAGAAGTCGAGGTCGAATCGATGGGAGTGCCCAAGAAGAGGACGTCGAAGATGCGGCGCGATCGTCGCCGCGCACACTGGAAGCTCACCCCGGTTCCCGTGTCGGTCTGCCCGAAATGCAAGGAGCCCGTTCAGCCGCACTGCGCCTGCAAGGCGTGCGGCTTCTACCGGGGCCGCGACGTCCTAGAGGTCCCGGCCCAGTAGGCGGCCGCCGCCACGCCGGCGGCTCCACCCTTCGCGATGGCCGACAGCCCGCCGACCTTGAGGATCGCCCTCGACGCGATGGGGGGCGACTTTGCTCCCGCCGCCGTCGTGGAGGGCGCCGCCGCCGCCGTGCGCGAGTTGGGTCTGCCTCTGAGGGTGCTGCTCGTCGGCGACGAGGGGCGGATCCGGGCCGAGCTCGTCAAGGCGGGCGCAGTACCGGCTGGATCGATCGAGGTGCGGCACGCTTCCGAGGTCGTAGAGATGCACGAGCATCCGGGGCAGGCGCTCCGGCAGAAGAAGGACTCGTCCATCCGCGTGTGCTTCGAGCTGTGCAAGCGCGGCGAGGCAGACGCGATGGTGAGCGCCGGGAACTCGGGTGCGGTGATGGCCGGAGCGGTCTTCGTCCTCGGCCGGCTGGCACACGTGGAACGGCCGGCCATCGCCGCGGTCCTGCCGAGCCTCAAGGGGCGGACCCTCCTGCTCGACGCCGGTGCCAACACGGAGTGCAAGCCCGTTCACCTGGTGCAGTTCGCGCTGATGGGCGAGGTCTACGCGCGCCGTATGCTCGGGGTGGAGCATCCGAAGCTGGCCGTGCTCGCCAACGGAGAGGAAGCGACCAAGGGAACGGACCTGACGCGGGCCGCCTCTGAAGCACTGCGGGGCTTCGGTCCGTCCTTTGCCGGCTACGCGGAGGGCAAGGACATCTTCGGCGGTGAGATCGACGTGGCGGTCACCGACGGCTTCACCGGCAACGTCGTGCTCAAGACCGCCGAGGGCTGCGCGCAGGCTCTGCTGCAGCTCATGCGACGCAACGTGGAGGCGAGCTTGCTCGCCACGGCCGGGATGGCCCTGGCGCGCCCGGCCTTGCGGCGCTTCAAGGCTACCATCGACTGGGACGAGTACGGCGGGGCGCCCCTGATCGGCGTGGAAGGAGTCGGGATCATCGCGCACGGCCGATCCGGTCCAAAGGCCATCCGGAATGCGGTGCGCGTGGCGGCCGAGGCCGCTGCCGTGGGGATGGCCCAGGAGCTGACCGAGGCCGCGCGCCGCGGGCTGGAGCTCTGCGGCAAGAAGCCAGGACGCGGGAACGGCAAGCGGCCGGCTCCGGAAGCTCAGGTCGCGACCGACCTGCGCCAGGAAGCCGACGAGCCGGAAGGCGGTTGAGAAGTGGCCATGCCCAAGAGCCAGATCGTTGGAACCGGATCCTACGTTCCGGACAAGGTCCTGACGAACCGGGACCTCGAGAAGCTGGTAGAGACCAGCGACCAGTGGATCGTCGATCGCACCGGGATCCGTGAACGCCGTGTGGCTGCCGAGGGCGAGGCCGTGAGCGACATGGCGGTCGTCGCCAGCCGTCGCGCCCTGGAGATGGCGGGTCTGCGGCCCGAAGATCTCGACCTCATCATCGTCGGGACGATCTCCGCCGACATGCCCCTTCCGTCCGCGGCAGCCTTTCTGCAGGCGAAGCTCGGCGCCAAGAACGCCGCGGCCTTCGACGTGGCGGCGGCCTGCGCCGGTTCGCTCTACGGCATGTCGATCGCCGACAAGTTCATCGCGGCAGGCGCGAGCAAGCGCGTGCTGGTCGTCGGCGTGGAGCTCCTCACACGGCTCGTCGATTGGAGCGACCGGAACACCTGTGTCCTGTTCGGGGATGCCGCCGGCGCCATGGTGATGGTTCCGAGCGAGGGCGGGCACGGCATCCTCTCGACGCACCTGCACACGGACGGGACCACCGCCGAGATCCTGTACATCCCGGCTGGCGGCTCGCGAACGCCCGCCAGCGAGCGGACGATCCGCGAGAAGCTGCACTGCGTGAAGATGAACGGGCGCGAGGTGTACCGCGTGGCGGTGCGCAGCCTCACGGAGGCTTTGGCCGAGGCGCTTGCGGCCAACAAGGCGACCGCAGGCGACCTGCAGCACGTGATCTCGCACCAGGCCAACCTGAGAATCCTCGAAGCGGTGCTCAAGCGCTTCGACATCCCGATGTCGAAGTGCTGGATCAACCTCGACAAGTACGGCAACACCTCGTCGGCCTCGCTGCCGATGACGCTCGACGAGGCGAACCGCGCCAAGCGGCTCAAGTCCGGCGATCTGATCGCGATGATGGCCATCGGCGCCGGCATGGCCTGGGGCAGCGCCCTGGTGAGGTGGTAGATGAGCGTCGCATTCCTCTTTCCGGGGCAGGGGTCCCAGGCCGTGGGGATGGGGAAGGATCTCTGCGAGCGCTTCCCCGAGGCGCGCGCCGTCTTCGATGCGGCGGACGATGCACTCGGTGAAAAGCTCTCGCGGCTCTGCTTCGAAGGGCCGGAGAGCGAGCTCCGTCTGACGGCGAACACGCAACCTGCCATCCTCACCGTGAGCCTCGCCGCCCACGCCGTGATCGCGAAGCGAGTGCCTCCGCCGGCCTTCGCGGCCGGGCATTCGCTGGGAGAGATTTCGGCCCTGTGTGCCATGGGAGCGGTGCCGCTCCGGGAGGCCGTCCGGGCGGTGCGCGAGCGAGGCCGCTTCATGCAGGAGGCGGTGCCGCCCGGACAGGGAGCGATGGCGGCGGTCCTGGGGCTCGCCCCGGAACTCGTGGAGCAGGCGTGCCGGGAGGCCTCGACCGGCGGCGGGCTTTGCCAGGCCGCCAACTTCAACGAGCCCGCGCAGACGGTGATCTCGGGCGAAGCCGCCGCCGTGGTCCGCGCCGGCGAACGAGCCACGGCGCTGGGCGCGAAGCGCGTCGTCCCGTTGCCGGTGAGCGCGCCGTTCCACAGCGCCCTCATGTCGCCGGTGCAGCCGCGGCTGCGCGAGATCCTGCAGCGCATCGAATGGAAGCGACCGGCCGCGCCCATCGTCTGCAACGTCGACGCTCGGCCGAATTCGGAGCCCGACCGGATCGTCGATCTGCTGGTCGCCCAGGTCGTCGCGCCCGTTCGCTGGACGGACTGCATGCGGCAGCTCCGCGCTGGCGGGGTCGAACGCGTGGTCGAGCTGGGACCGGGCCGCGTGCTGTGCGGCCTGGTGAAGCGGATCGACCGAGATCTGCAGCCGCTCAACGTCGAGGACGGAGCGTCGCTCGAGAAAGCGCTGGCGGGACTGGGGGCCGCATGAGGGATTTCGAGGGACAGGTGGCGCTGGTCACCGGCGGTTCGCGCGGCATCGGCCGCGCCTGCTGCTTGGCGTTCGCGCGGCGGGGGGCCAAGGTCGCGGTGAACTACGCCGGAAACGAGGCAGCGGCAGCCGAGACCGCGAAGCTCGTCGTCGAAGCAGGAGGCGAGGCGAGGCTTTGCCGCTTCGACGTGGCTGACGCGGAGGCGGCTGCGAAGGCGGTCGACGAGACAGTCACCGCCTGGGGCCGGCTGGACGTGCTCGTCAACAACGCCGGCGTCGCCATGGATGGGCTGCTGCTACGCTTGAAGGAGGACGACCTGGACCGCCAGCTCGCCGTCAACGTCAAGGGCGCGTTCTTCCTGGCGAAGGCAGCGGCGCGGCCCATGATGAAGCAGCGGCAGGGATCCATCGTGAACCTCTCCTCGGTGGTCGGCGAGATGGGGAACGCGGGGCAAGCTGCCTACGCGGCGACCAAGGCGGCGCTGCTCGGCTTCACGAAGAGCCTGGCCCGTGAGCTGGCCTCGCGCAACATCCGCGTCAACGCCGTCGCTCCGGGTTTCATCGACACCGACATGACGGGCGGGATTGCGGAAGCACAGCGGCAGAAGATGCTGGAGGTCATCCCGGCAGGCCGGCTGGGCACGGCCGACGAGGTGGCTTCGGTCGTCGCTTTCCTCGCCTCGAAGGACGCGGCCTACGTCACGGGTGAGACTATTCGGGTGAACGGCGGTATGTACATGTAGCTTTCAAGCCGAGGGGTCTTCTCCCCTCGGCACAACGAGCAGCAGGAGGGTGCAATGGCGGACGCGTCGGTGGAGCAGAAGGTCAAGTCGATCATCGCGGAGCAGCTGGGCGTGGGCGAGGAGGAGATCAAGCCCGAGTCGTCGTTCATCGAGGATCTGGGCGCCGACAGCCTCGACATCGTCGAGCTGGTGATGGCGATGGAGGAGGAGTTCGAGGTGGAGATTCCCGACGAGGAAGCCGAGCACATCAAGACGGTCGGGGACGCCATCAATTACGTGAACACGCACAAGAAGTAACCGCGAAGCAACCCGGTGGTAGGGCCGCCACGCCGGCGGCCGTAAGGAGCAGAGGATGGAGCGCCGCAGAGTCGTCGTCACCGGCATCGGTCTCGTCACGCCGCTGGGGACGGGCACCGAGAAGACCTGGCAGGGCCTCGTCAACGGGAGGTCGGGCATCGGGCCGATCACCCGCTTCGACGC
>DATJNL010000150.1:0-5300 GCA_035508175.1 Myxococcales bacterium | reverse complement strand
CGTCTGGCGGAGCCTGCCGCTCGCCTTCCATACGAACGCCGCCGCCGCAGCGGAGGCGGCGCTCGCCGCGGGCGCGCAGGGGAAGTTCTGGGAGATGCACGACCTGTTGCTCGAGCACCAGCAGGAGCTTTCGAGCGGAAGCTACGTGGAATGGGCGAGGCTCCTGGGCCTCGACGTCGAGCGCTTCCAGGCCGATCTCGCGTCGCACCGCTACCGGCCGCGCGTCGCGGCGGACGAAGCCGACGCGAAGCTCCTGGGGGCGACCGGGACGCCGACGTTCTTCGTCGACGGCCGGCGGGTGCTCGGCGCCCAGCCGATCGAGACCTTCGAGAAGGCCGTCACGCCGGAGCTGGGCCGGGCGGCGCTGCTGCTGCGGCAGGGCGTGCGCGCGTCGGCTCTCTACGCGACCGAGCTGGCGCTGAACCAGCGCGAGCTGACCCAGCAGGAGGCGACGGCCGTCCGCGCTCCCTCGCGGAGGGCCGGCGCCGAGGCGATGAACGTGGCCCTCGGCGACGGCTACGCGAGAGGCCCGGCGGACGCCAAGGTCACCATCGTCGAGTTCTCGGACTACCAGTGCCCGTTCTGCGCGCGCGTCGAGCCCACGGTGGCCCGGCTGCTCGCCGCCCATCCACGGGACGTCCGCCTGGTGTGGCGCGACGATCCGCTCCCGTTTCACGCGAACGCCGAGGGCGCCGCCGAGGCCGCGCTGGCGGCGGGCGCGCAGGGCAAGTACTGGGAGATGCACGATCGCCTCTTCCAGGGTCAGCGCGAGCTGGGGCCCGAGAGCTACGCGCGCTGGGCCACCGAGCTGGGGCTCGATGCCGCGGCCTTCCAGGCCGATCTCGCCTCGCACCGCTACCGCGAGCGCGTTCGCCGCGACGCCGCCTATGCCGCCTCGATCGGTGCCGAGGGCGTCCCGACGTTCTTCGTCGACGGCCGGCGCGTCGTGGGCGCCGAGCCCTTCGACGTCTTCGAGACGGTGGTCGAGGAGGAGGTCGCTCACGCCGAGGCGCTGCTGCGGCGCGGCACGCCACCCCGCGAGCTCTACGAGGCCCTCGTCGCGGCCAACGTCCTCGCCCACCCGCGCCTGCCCGCGCGTCCGACTGCCGGGACGGCGGATTCCGGCGAACGCCTCCAGGTGGTCATCGGCGATGCGCCGACCCGCGGGCCGGCCTCTGCGCCCGTGACGCTGGTGGAATTCGCCGAGTTCCAGTGTCCTTTCTGCGGCCGCGTCGAGCCCACGCTGCGTCGCCTGCGCGCGCTCTACGGAGACCAGATCCGCCTCGTCTGGAAGAACCAGCCGCTGCCCTTCCACCCGAACGCGCTGCCCGCGGCCCAGGCCGCCGTCGCTGCGGGCCTGCAGGGCCGCTTCTGGGAGATGCACGACCGGATGTTCGACCACCAGCAAGATCTCGGCGAGGCCAGCTACCGAGCCTGGGCCGTCGAGCTGGGGCTGGACCTCGCGCGGTTCGATCGCGACCGGGCGTCGCCGGAGGTGGAGGCGACGATCGAACGCGACGAGGCCGAGGGCAAGGCGCTGGGGGCGGGCGGCACCCCGACCTTCTTCGTCAATGGGCGCCTGCTCCTGGGCGCCCAGCCGATCGAGCGTTTCGAGGCACTGATCGACGAGGAGCTTGGCGGCCGCCGGGCGGCGCAGCGGTGAGGGCCGCCTAGTCCTTCCATGCGGCTCCTGGCCCACCACGACGGCGCGCTCGTCCGGCCGGCCGGGCCGCGGCTGGGCGACGAGGTGGAGCTGTCGCTCTGGGCCGGCCCCGACGTGGCCGCTGCGTGGCTGCGGGCGGCACCGGACGGCGAAGAGGAGCTGTGGCCGCTCGAGCCGCGCGAGGCCGCGGGCAGGCTGCGCCGCTTCTCGGCGCGCTTGCGGCTGCACTGGCCCGAGCTGCGCTACCGCTTCCGCCTCGAGGTGAGCGGGTCGTCCCAGCGGGCGGGGCTGTTCTGGCTCACCGCCCGTACCGAGCAGCGGCCGACCCCCGTCGACGGCGCCGACTTCCTCTTGCGGGCCGCGGCGCCCGGGCCGGACTGGCTCGCGGGCCGCGTGTTCTACCAGGTCTTCCCCGATCGCTTCGCCCGCGGGCCGATCGATCGGAGGCCGAAGCCCGGCGAGCCGCGGGGGCGGCTCGGGACGGCGTCCCACCGCGACTGGCACGAGGCGCCGCTCCCCTGGAGCGAGGGCCGGAACCTCGACTTCCACGGCGGCGATCTCGACGGCCTGCGCGGCAAGCTCGATCACCTCGAGGCCCTGGGGGTCTCCGGCCTCTACCTGACGCCGATCTTCGCCTCGCTCACCAACCACAGGTACGACACGCTCGATCACGCGGCGGTGGATCCCGCTCTCGGCGGCGACGCGGCGCTGGCTGCCCTCGCCGAGGAGCTGCGGCGGCGGTCGTTCCGCTACCTCCTGGACGCCGTGGTGAACCACGTGGGGAGCGGTCATCGCTGGTTCAACCGCGAAGGGCTGTTCGCAGAGCCGGGCGCGTTCCAGAGCCGCGAGGCGCCCTCGGCGGACTACTTCCGCTTCGAGCGCTGGCCCGATCGCTACGGCGCCTGGAAGGGCGTGGACCTGCTGCCCAAGCTCGACTTCCGCTCGCAGGCGCTGCGCGACGCGCTCTACCGCGGCCGCGACGCCGCGCTGCGCCGCTGGGTGCGGCCGCCGTTCCTCGCCGACGGCTACCGTTTCGATGCGGCCAACATGGTGGCGCGGGACCGGGACGTGCAGCTGCACCAGGAGATCTGGCCGGAGCTCTGCGCCTCGCTGAGGGAAGAGCGGTCCGACCTGTACCTGCTCGGGGAGCACTACTTCGATCCGAGTCCCATCGTCGGCCCCGGGCGGCTCGACGGCACCATGAACTACCTCGGCTTCGCCTTCCCGATTCGCCGCTGGCTCTGCGGCGAGGATCCGTCCGGGCGCCCGGCGCCGCTCGCCGCGGGCGAGGCGGCCGAGCAGATGAGCGAGGTCCTCGCGGCGCTCGGCTGGCAGACGGCCGGCCGCATGATGCTGCACGTCGACACGCACGACGTACCGCGGCTGCGCAGCGTGGGCGGCGAGGCGGCCTTCCGCGCGGCCACGGTGCTGCAGCTCGCCTGGCCGGGGGTTCCCTGTCTGTACTACGGCGACGAGGTCGGCCTGCCGGGCGGGGACGACCCCGACAACCGGCGCCCGATGCCCTGGGGATTGCCGGCCTGGCGCGAGGACGCGCTGGTCTGGATGAAGGCCGCGCTGGGGGCCCGGCGAGACTCGGCGGCGCTGCGCGAGGGCATGCTGTGGATCTGGGCGCCGCACTCCGAGCGCCTGGTGGTCGCGCGCGCCCTCGCGGGCGAGCTGGCGCTCGCGATCGCCGACCGGACGTCGCGCGGCTGGGAGGAGCTGGACCTGTCGCACGTGCCGGGCGTGGCGGGCCTGCCCCTGCGCGACGTCCACTCGGGCGAGCGCTGGATCGTCAGCCCGGAGGGCGTGCTGGAGGTCCCCTCGGGGAAGGCCGGCGGGCGGCTGCTCGTGGGAACGCGGGCCACAGGCTGACGCGCTGCTCCAAGAGCTGCACCCGATCGCCCGGACGGGCGCCGTGGGGCGGCCGGACGAGCGAGAGGTCGGCGCCGGCGGCCTTCACGGCGGCCCGCCCGAGCGGACGGAGCGCGGCCAGAGCGCGGTCGGGAAGGTCGACCTCCACCTGCCGATCGATCTCCACGATGTCACCCGGCACGAGCCCGTCGACCATTCCGGCGTCCAGGAGGGCAGCACCCGGCGTGACGCGCACGATCTCCAGGGGTGCTGCGGCGACGGCGAGCAGCCAGACGGCCGGCGCGAGTCCCCCCATGGAGGAGAAGATGCGGAGGGAGGGCGATCACGGCACCCCTCGCCGCAGCGCTTCCAGGAAGCCGTGCTCGAAGCGCCAGACGGATTCGCCATACACCGAATGAAAGGCCACGTCGAAGGCCGCGCCCGCCTTCATCGTCGACAGGAGCCGGCGCAGCGCGACCTCGCCGCTTCGGGCGGCGAGATCGGCGACGGCCCAGTGCGCGGCCGAGTAGGCGAGCCCGGGGTCGCTCTGGCTGAGCGCGTCGCCGTCTTCCAGGGGGTCGAGCGCTGGAGCCCTGGCCAGCGTGCGGCCCAGCTCACGGCGGCTCCAGCGGCGCCCGCCCTGGCCGGCGGCCCAGCTCGCCAGCCCTTCGCGGAACCAGAACGGGATGTGCCGGCCGACCCAGTCGTCGGGTCCGGCGGAGGCCTGGAACATCGCGCAGTGGGTCAGCTCGTGCATGAGGACGTCGCGAAGCTGGGCCGGCGTGCCCTCGAAGAGCCCCCACGTGTGCGGCGCTTGCAGGTAGACCACGTCGTAGCGGGCCCAGGCGCGGAGCCAGGGAAAGCCGGCGTGGTGCGCCGCCGCCTCGAGCGCCTCGTGCGAGGGCACCACCACCACGCTCACCGGCGCCGAGAGCGCGCCCCAGCGCACGAGCGCCGGCAGCGCCTCTCTCGCGGCCCGGGCCACCTCCGCCAGGTCGCTGGCGCGGCACGGCGGTTCGGCCCGCACCGACAGCGCGCCCGGGGCGACCGTCAGCGGCGGCGGCGCCACGGCGAGCACGTGGGCGCAGCCGCTTCCCAGGAGGAGCATCGCGGCGAGCGTCGACCGATTCATCGCGGCCGGTCACGCTAGCACGCCGCGAATGTCTGATGCTGGAAAGCGGCCGCTTGGTCTAGGATTGGCATCCATGCCCGCGTCGCTCCTCCTCTTCCTGGCCCTCACGGCCCCGCCCACGGTGAAGGTCGCCGTCCAGGACCTGGAAGCCGGCCTGGGCGCGGACCCGAAGCTCGTGCACCTCGTGACGACGCTGACCGTCTCCGAGCTGCGCAAGCTGCCCGGGCTGGCAGTGACGAGTCGGCAGGACATCGAGAACCTGCTGGGCTTCGCCAAGGAACGGCAGATGCTGCAGTGCTCCGAGGCCTCCTGTCTCGCGGAGATTGGCGGCGCCCTGGGCGTCGACCAGATGGTCACGGGATCGCTGTCCCGGCTCGGCGACAGCCTGGTGCTGGTGCTGCGAGCCGTGGACGTGCACAAGGCGCGCGTCCTGCACGACGTCACGCGCCGGGTGGCCGCCGACAAGCCCGACGCGGTGCTGGACCTCCTGCCTGGCGCGGTGGCCGAGCTGTACCCGGGCCGGGCGCCTCCGCCGCCGGCTCCCGTGGCCGCCATCACGGCGAGTCCGCCGCCCGCGCGGCACCACCGGAGCGCGGCCCCGTGGTGGCTCGCAGGCGCCGGGGCCGTGGTGACGCTCGTGGGCCTCGGGAT
>DATJNL010000149.1:0-15815 GCA_035508175.1 Myxococcales bacterium | reverse complement strand
GGGCGCTCACGTCGCCGACGCCGTCATCGAAGCGGCGCAGGCCAGGCAAGAGCTCGAGGTCACGGAGCCGAGCGGGCCGGGCTTCCCCACGGAGGCGGCGCGGCAGCGCGACGTGCTCCTGTTCGCGACCGGTTCGGGGATCACCGCCATCCGCGCGCTCGCCCACCACCTCCTGGCCGAGCGCCGGACGGCGGGACGCCTCCACCTCTTCTACGGCCAGCGCGCCGCGGCGGAGTTCGCGTACGCGGACGAGTGGGACGGCTGGCGGCGGGCGGGCCTCGCGCTCACGCTGGTCGCCTCGCGCCCCGAGCCCGGATGGAACGGCGCGACGGGTCACGTGCAGGACGTCGCTGCGGCGACCGGCTTCGGCGGGGCGGCCGCAGACCGTACCGTCGCGTACCTTTCGGGTTTGCCCGGCATGGTCGACGGCGTGCGGGAAGCGCTGGCGCGCTTCGGGGTCCCGGCCGACCGCGTCTTCGAAAATCGGTAGCGCCGCCCCGGCTCCGCCGTTAGGCAAGCGGCCGCGCGCTCGTGCGCTCGAGGGAGGCTCATCTCATGAAGATCGGAATCATCGGCTCGGGAGTGGTCGGTCAGACGCTGGGAGCGAAGCTGGTCGCACTGGGGCACGACGTGGTGCTCGGCACGCGCGACCCGAAGAAGCTGGGCGAGAAGAAGAACATGGCGGGCTCGCTCGAGGAGTGGCTGGGCACGGTGAAGCAGAAGGCCAGGGTCGCGAGCTTCAAGGAGGCGGCGGCGCACGGCGACCTGCTCATCTGCGCGACGCACGGCCAGGTCACGATCGAGGCGCTGCAGATGGCGGAGGCGGGCAAGGTGGGCCCCAAGGTGCTGATCGAGGTGGGCAACGAGATCGACATGAGCAAAGGCTTTCCCCCGGCGGTGTTCGCGAGCCAGGACCGCTGCCTGGCGGAGCGGGTCCAGGCCGCCTTCCCGAACCTCAAGGTCGTGAAGTCGCTCAACACCGTCGCGGCGACGGTCATGGTCAACCCCAAGGGCCTCAAGGGGGGCGATCACACCCTCTTCGTGTCCGGCAACGACAAGGACGCGAAGGCGAAGGTCACCGAGCTGCTCAAGTCGTTCGGCTGGAGCGACATCATCGACCTGGGCGACGTCTCCTCCGCGCGCGCCCCCGAGATGTACATGGCGATGTGGACGCGCCTCTACGGCGCGCTGCAGAACGGCAACATCAACATCAAGGTCCAGCGGTAGCCGCGCTCGCCCGGCACGGGTGCGGCCGAGCTCGGCCGCACCCCCGGGAGTCCATTTTCCAGAATCGTCGTCCTGTGGTATTGGCGCGGCTTCGACACCATGCTCGCGCCCCAGGAAGCTCCCGGCCCCGAAGCGCCGACCCTCGGCATCGACGGCTTCACGTTCTCGGACCTCCATCGGACCGACCGGCTGCCGGCCCTTTCGGCGGCCTTCGACGCCCACCTGCGCACGGCCGACGCGGCGCTGGCCGAACGCTTCTACCGCTACCGGGCGGCCGAGCAGGGAACCGGCCCGGCGCACGGCCTTTCGAAGCCCGACGAATCGCAGCTCCTGGTCGGCGTCGCGGGGCACCTCTCCGCTTTCCTGGCGCGCCTCTTCGGCGTCGAGGCGGAAGCGGCGAGGCTGCGCGGCTCGGTCGAAGCCGAGCGCCCCCGCTTCGACCTGAAGCGCGACTTCATGATCAAGCGCGTCTTCAAGAAGGGCGCGAAGGACCGGCCCACCGCCGCCGACCTGCCGGCGCTGCGCGCGCAGGCCGAGCCGCTCCTCGGGGGTCCAGCGGCCGCGAACGACGAGCTGGCCTTCGCCGCGACCGTGAAGCGGCTGACCGATCAGGGCGACGCGGCGGGCCTCGACCTGCTGGACCGCTTCACCTTCGCCCGCTGCCAGGATCCAGGGGAGCGCGCGCGCCTCCACGGCTGGGCCTCGCTGAAGCTACCGAAGGCGATCGACCCGCACGCTCTCGTGGAGCTGGTGCGCGACGACCCGTCGCTGCCGGAGTCGTTCGTGGGCCCCCAGCAGACGCGCCGGCGCCGCGACGGCTTCAAGCTCACCGACCGGCGCGCCCACGCGCTCGAGATCCTCTCCGAGGTCGACTACTGCCTCTACTGCCACGAGCGCGAGAAGGATTCGTGCTCCAAGGGCCTGCGCGACCCGAAGGGCGCCTTCAAGCCGAACGCCCTGGGCATCGCGCTCGCCGGCTGTCCGCTGGAGGAGCGCATCAGCGAGATGCACCTGCTGAAGTCGCGCGGCGACTCGGTCGGCGCGCTCGCGATGATCTGCGTCGACAACCCGATGCTCCCCGGCACCGGCCACCGCATCTGCAACGACTGCATGAAGGCCTGCATCTTCCAGAAGCAGGAGCCGGTGAACATCCCGCAGATCGAGACGGCGGTGCTCTCCGAGGTGCTGCACCTGCCCTGGGGGCTGGAGATCTACGGGCTGCTCACGCGCTGGAACCCGCTGCGCGTGAAGCGGCCGCACGCCCTGCCCTACAACGGCAAGAACGTGCTGGTCGTCGGCATGGGGCCGGCCGGCTACACCCTCGCCCACCACCTCCTGAACGAGGGCTTCGGCGTGGTGGGGATCGACGGGCTCAAGATCGAGCCGCTGCCCCGGACCTGGCTGTCCGACGGCGCCGGCACTCCGCGGCCGATCCGCGACTTCGCCGCGCTCGAGGAGGAGCTCGACGAACGCGTGCTCGCGGGCTTCGGCGGCGTGTCGGAGTACGGCATCACCGTCCGCTGGGACAAGAACTTCCTGACGCTGCTCCACCTGACGCTCTGCCGGCGCGATCGCTTCCGCCTGTTCGGCGGCGTGCGCTTCGGCGGCACGCTCAGCGCGGAGGAGGCCTTCGAGCTGGGCTTCGACCACGTCGCGCTCGCCTCGGGCGCCGGCCGCCCCACCGTGGTCCCCATGAAGAACGGCCTCGCGCGCGGCATCCGGCAGGCCAGCGACTTCCTGATGGCGCTCCAGCTCACGGGCGCGTTCAAGCGCGACGCGATGGCGAACCTCCAGGTCCGGCTGCCGGCGGTCGTGATCGGCGGCGGCCTCACCGCCATCGACACCGCCACCGAGCTCGCCGCGTACTACCCGGTCCAGGTCGAGAAGCTGCTCGAGCGCTGGGAGACCCTCGCGCGCGAGAAGCCCGAAGGCGCCCTGCGGCGCGCCTTCCGGAGCGACGAGCAAGCCACCCTCGACGAGATGCTGGCGCACGGCCGCGCGGTGCGCGAGGAGCGGGCGCGGGCCAAGGCGGCCGGCGAGGCGCCCGATTTCGGCAAGCTCGTCGACGCGTGGGGCGGCGTTCGCATCGTGTACCGGCGCAGCGTGGTGGACTCGCCGGCCTACCGGCTGAACCACGAGGAGGTGCTGAAGTCCCTCGAGGAAGGCATCCGCTACGTCGAGCGCATGTCGCCGGTCGAGGCCCTGGTCGACGCCGACGGCCAGGTGCGCGCGCTCCGCTTCGAACGCCAGGTCGAGCGGGACGGCAAGCTCGCGGGCAGCGGCGACTTCGTCGAGATGCCCGCGCGCACGGTGTGCGTCGCGGCGGGGACCTCGCCCAACATCGTCTACGAGAAGGAGCGGCGAGGGAGCTTCGAGCTCGACGAGAAGGGGCAGTTCTTCCAGCTCTACCGCGCCGAGCCGGACGGCCGCTTCACGAAGGCCTCGCGCCAGGCCATCGGCACCCCCAAGTCGCACGCCGGCTTCTTCACCTCGTACGTGGGGCCGCGCGGCCAGCGGGTCAGCTACTACGGCGACAACCACCCCGCCTACGCGGGCAGCGTCGTGAAGGCGATGGCGTCGGCGCGCGACGGCTACCCCGAGATCGTCCGGCTCTTCGAGGCCGAGCTGCGCGCGCTCCGGCCCGAGGAGCAGCCGCTGCGAGACGCGCGCTTCGCGGCGCTGGCCGCCAAGCTGGACGACGGGCTGCGCGCCCGCGTCGAGCGGGTCGAGCGCCTCACGCCCACCATCGTCGAGGTGGTGGTCCGTGCGCCCTTCGCCGCCCGCCACTTCCGTCCCGGTCAGTTCTACCGGCTGCAGAACTACGAGACCGAGGCGCGCGCGGCCGGCGGCACGCGCCTGCTCATGGAAGGGCTCGCGCTCACCGGCGCGTGGACCGACCCGGACAGAGGTCTGCTGTCGCTGATCGTGCTCGAGATGGGCGGCAGCTCGCGGCTGTGCGCGAGCCTGCGGCCCGGCGAGCCGGTGGTCGTGATGGGCCCGACCGGCGCGCCCACCGAGATTCCCGAAGGCGAGACGGTGCTGCTCTGCGGCGGCGGCCTCGGCAACGCGGTCCTCTTCTCCATCGCCCGCGCGCTGCGCGACCACGGCAACCGGGTCCTCTACTTCGCGGGCTACCGGAGCCAGGCCGATCTCTTCAAGCGGGACGAGATCGAGGCCGCGACCGATCAGGTGATCTGGAGCGTCGATTCCGGCGAGCCCATCGCGCCGCGCCGGCCGCAGGACCGGAGCTTCGTGGGCAACATCGTCCAGGCGCTCGTCGCTTTCGGCGAGGGCAAGCTGGGCGAGCGGGTCGCGCCGCTCTCCGATGTCAGCCGGCTGATCGCCATCGGCAGCGACCGCATGATGGCGGCCGTGAAGGAGGCGCGCCACGGCGTCCTCGCCCCGCACCTGTCCCGCGCCGAGGCCATCGGCTCCATCAACTCGCCGATGCAGTGCATGATGAAGGAGATCTGCGCGCAGTGCCTGCAGCGGCACGTCGACCCCGCCACGGGCAAGGAGACGGTCGTCTTCTCGTGCTTCAACCAGGACCAGAGGCTCGACCAGGTCGACTTCCAGAACCTGGGGGCGCGGCTGCGGCAGAACGGCGTGCTCGAGAAGGTGACCAACGCCTGGCTCGATCACCTCCTGGCGGGCCCCGCCTCGGACCTCGTGCGAATCTGATCCAGCCGGTCCGGCGGGCGCGCGAGGGATCGTCCTCCTCGCCCGCGCTCGCCCGTGGTACAGTCGCCCGCCCTTCCGGAGGTGAGCCGAATGCTGCGCAAGACCGTCCCGCTGGCCCTCGTCCTGACCGCGCTCGCCTGCGCTCCGCCCGCGAGCACCTACGACGCCGGCTGCTACCCGGCGCCCATCTCCTCTCCGGTCACGGACGCGGGGCCGGGCAACACCTCGGGCTGCACCTGGACCGGCGGTTGCGCGACGGGCAGCGCGGACGCGCTCACCTCGAAGTTCCACGGGCAGTTCAACGCCAACGCGACCTGCGAGGCGGCCACCGATTGCGCGCTCTACGGAGAGTTCGACGGCGGCTCCCTCTATCGCTACGAGTGCTACGAGACGACCTACACGCAGCCGATCAACGCCTCGATGCGGCCGGCGCTCGATCAATGCCTGGAGGCCATGATCGCCAGCTATTGCGGGCAGTGCTTCCCCGACGGTGGACTGGTGCAGGGCGACGTCTCACCGCCCGAGGACGCCGGCTACACGTGCACCGAGGTGGAGTGCGTGTCGGGCCAGTGCCAGGAGACGCAGTTTTGAAGATGGCGCTCGCCGCGCTCTGCCTCGTGGCCGGGCTGGCGCGGGCCTCGGAGACGAGCGACCTGTACGACAAGAAGTGCTCGGTGTGCCACGGCGACGACGGCCGCGGCAAGACGCGCATGGGGAAGCGCTTCCATGCGCCGGACTTCGCGTCGGCGAAGTGGCAGGCGAACGCCAAGGACGCAGAGCTGCGCAAGGTGATCGAGAACGGCGTGGTCGAGGACGGCGTGCACCGGATGCCCGCCTGGAAGGGCAAGCTCACGCCGGCGCAGATCGACGGGCTCGTGCAGCTCGTCCGCGGCTTCGGCAAGCACTGAGATCGGTCTACCGGTTGCGGGACCTCGCTCCCGCTGCTAAGTACGCGGCGTGTCGATCTCCAAGAGCGACGCCGAGCCGGTCGATCTGCTCGCCCGTCCGTCGAACAGCGTCCCCGACACCGGCCGGCTGAAGCGGGCGATCGTCCGCGGCCTCGCGCTGGGCCTCTTGATCGGCGCGGTGACGGGCCTCGGCCAGCTCGCGCTCGAGCACCTCCGGCCGGTGCCTCCGCTGCCCGTGCTCGGCTCGGTGCCGTCGTTCCAGCTCACCGACCAGGGCGGGCACTCCTTCGGCAGCGCCGACCTCGCCGGGCATCCCTGGGTGGCGGGCTTCATCTTCACGTCCTGCACCGACACGTGCCCGCTGATCACAGCGCGCATGGCCTCGCTCGCCCGCAAGCACCCCTCGCTCCGGCTCGTGAGCTTCACGGTGGATCCCGCGCGCGACGGTCCGGCCAAGCTCCTCGACTACGGGCGCAAGGCCGGGGCCGACTTCGCGCGCTGGAGCTTCCTCACCGGGCCCGTCGAGACCATCCGGACCCTGGTGACCCACGGCTTCAAGCTCACCATGCTGGGGGGCGATCCCAAGGCCGGCGAGGGCGACGTCGTGCACGACGAGCGGCTCGTGCTCGTGGACGGGGCCGGGCACATCCGCGGCTACTACGACGGCGACGCCGACGGGGCGGCGCGCCTCGATCGGGACGCGGCGCGCCTGCTGAAAGGAAGCTGACATGGGCGCGATCGTGCCGTACCTGGGAGGCATCAACGCCTGCTTCAACGGGCTCTCCGCGAGCTGCCTGCTGGCCGGCTTCATCGCGATTCGCACGGGGCATCGCAAGGTCCATCGCTTCCTGATGCTGTCGGCGGTCGTGGCGTCGGCGCTGTTCCTCGCCGGCTACCTGACCCGCGCCGCTCTCCACGGCACCCGCAGCTTCCCCGGCGTCGGCTTCTGGCACGCGCTCTACCTCGTCATCCTGCTGCCGCACATGGCCCTCGCCGCGGCCGTCGTGCCCCTGGTCGGCTTCTCGCTCTACTACTCGCTCTCCGGCCGGTTTCCCAAGCACCGCCGGATCGCGCGGTGGACGTTTCCCATCTGGATGTACGTGTCGGTGACCGGTGTGGTGGTGTATTTGATGCTCTACCACTGGCCACTGGCTTGAATATCGGCAGCTTACGACTCATTGACACCGGCGGTGTGGACCGTTAGTACAGAGCGGTGCCGCTGCCGCGATTCGAGCGCCTCGACCCGGAGAAACGCCGCGCGCTGCTGAGCGTGGCCGCGAGCGAGTTCGCGGCGAAGGGCTACGAGGGGGCCTCGCTCAACGAGATCCTCGCGGCCGCCGGCCTGGGCAAGAGCTCGTACTACTACTACTTCTCCGACAAGGAAGATCTGTTCGCCACGATCCTCGAGGATCTGCTGAAGCGGATCGACGAGGAGAGCGAGCGTCCGGATTTCTCCAAGCTCGACGCGCGCACGTTCTGGCCCGAGCTGGAAGGCTGGGCCGAGCGGTCGGTGCGTGTGATGGCGCGTTACCCCGAGATCGTTCCGCTCAGCCGGCAGATCCTCCTCGTGTGGCGGGCGCCCACCGGCCGCTTCCAGGAGCTCGTCACGCGCGCCCACGCCGAGACGCGCGCCTTCCTCGAGGTGGGCCGCCGGCTGGGCTGCATCCGCACCGACATCGACCTCGACTGGCTCGTGGCGATCGTGCGCGCCGCGGACCAGGCGGTCGACGAGCGGCTCTTCAAGCACGGCTCGCCCGAGAACCTCGGCGAGCACATCCGCGTGGCGCTGGACACGTTCCGTCGGCTGGTCGAAGCGCGGAGGTGACGCATGGCGGGCGTCCTCCTGAGCGGGCGCGGGCTGTCCAAGCGCTACCAGATGGGCGACGTGCAGGTGGTCGCGCTGCGCGACGTCGACTTCGATCTGCACGAGCGCGAGATGGTGGTGTTGCTCGGGCCGTCCGGCAGCGGCAAGTCGACGCTGCTCAACATCCTGGGCGGCCTCGACACGCCGACCAGCGGCACCGTGCATTACCGAACCGACGACCTCTCGCGCGCCACCGAAGCGGACCTGACGCGCTACCGGCGCGAGCACGTCGGCTTCGTCTTCCAGTTCTACAACCTCATCCCGAGCCTCACCGCCCGCGAGAACGTGGCGCTGGTGGCGGACATCGCCGCGCACCCCATGAAGCCCGAGGAGGCCCTCGCGCTCGTCGGCCTGCAGGAGCGGCTCGACCACTTCCCCTCGCAGCTCTCGGGCGGGCAGCAGCAGCGCATCGCCATCGCGCGGGCGGTGGTCAAGCGGCCCGAGCTCCTCCTGTGCGACGAGCCCACCGGGGCCCTCGACGCGGCCACCGGCCACCTCGTGCTCGAGGCCATCGAGCGCGTGCACGCGGAGCTGGGCACGTCGGTCGCGATCGTGACCCACAACGCGCCGATCGCCCAGATGGCGGACCGCACCGTGTCGCTGCGCGACGGCGGCATCGCCTCGGACGTCCCCAACGCGCAGCGCCGCCGGCCGTCGGAGATCGTCTGGTGAAGGCCATCGACCGCAAGCTCGTCCGCGACCTCGGGCGCCTCAAGGGCCAGGTGATCACCATCGCCCTCGTGGTGGCCTGCGGCATCTCGCAGCTCGTCGCCTTCGTCGCCTTCTACCGATCGCTCGAGGCTTCGCGCGCGGCCTTCTTCTCGGCGACGCGCTTCGGCGACCTGTTCGTCCACCTCGACCGCGCGCCGCGCTCCCTGCTGGGGCGGCTGGCGGAGATCCCGGGCGTGGCGCGCGTCGACGGGCGCGTCGTCTCCGACTTCCGGCTCGACATTCCGGGCGTCGCCGAGCCCGTCCTGGGGCGCTTCATCTCGCTCGACGAGAACCCCGACAGCCGGCTCGACACCCTCCTCTTGAAAGAAGGCCGCAACGTGGAGCCGGGCGACGGGCGCGAGGTCGTCGTCAGCGAGCTCTTCGCCGAGGCCCACGACCTGCACCCCGGCGACTCGGTCGTCGCGGTGCTCGACGGCCGGGAGGTGCGGCTGCGCATCTGCGGCGTGGGCGTGTCGGCCGAGTACATCTACTCGAGCAACCCGCGCACCGGCTTTCCCGATCCCTCGCACTTCGGCATCTTCTGGATGGACGGCAAGGCGCTCTCGACGGCGCTCGGGCTCTATGGCGCGTTCGACGACGCGGTGATGACCTTCAGCGCGAACGCCCACCCCGCGGACATCGTGGCCGCGGTGGACCGCCTGCTCGAGCCCTACGGCGGCACCGGCGCCGTCCTGCGCGACCGCCAGCCCTCGGCCTACGCCCTGAGCGCGAAGATCGACCAGTACCGCGCCATGGCCAAGTTCGTGCCGCTGTTCTTCCTCGGCGTCGCCGCGTTCATCCTGAACCTGGTGCTCTCGCGGATCATCGGGACCCAGCGCGAGCAGATCGCGACGCTCAAGGCGCTGGGCTACGGGCCCGGCGCGCTGGCGCGCCACTACCTGACGTTCGCGCTGGTGATCTGCGGGCTGGGCGGCGTCCTCGGCGTGGGCCTCGGCATCCTCGAGGGCGAGGGCGGGCTGCACGCGCTCATCCGGTACTTCAACCTGCCGGTGCTGATCTTCGAGCTGGGCCCGAGCTCGGTCGCCATCGGCGTCCTCGCGAGCCTCGCCGCGGGGACCGCGGGCGCCTTCGTGGCCGTTCGCCGCACCATCCGCCTCCCGGCGGCCGAGGCCATGCAGCCGGAGCCGCCCGAGAGCTTCAAGCCCACGGTCATCGAGCGCCTGCGGCTCGATCGGCTCTTCGGCGTCGCCGGCCGCATGGTGTTGCGCGACGTCGAGCGCCACCCGCTGCGGCTCGGCTTTTCCGCGCTCGCGGTCGCCCTCGGCACGTCGATCCTGCTGGTCGGCACGACGATGATCGACTCGCTGAACCGGGCCCTGCAGATCCAGTTCACCCGCATCGAGACCGAGGACCTGAACCTGGGCTTCGACCGGCCGCGCAGCGCCGAGGCACTTCGCGACCTGCAGCACGTCCCCGGCGTGCTCGTCGGGGAGGCAGAACGCTCGGTCCCGGTGCGGCTGCGATCGAAGTGGCGATCCCGCGACGGCAGCATCGTCGGCGTACCGCCGAACGCCACCCTCCGGCCGCCCCGCGACCTGAGCGGGCTGCCCTTCCACGTGTCCGAAGGCGGGCTCACGCTGTCCCAGCCCCTCGCCAAGATCCTCGGCGTACGAGCCGGCGATCCCGTCGAGGTCGACGTGCTCGAGGCGGGCCGCAAGCACCTCTCACTCCCGGTCGCGGGCTTCGTCGAGGACTTCGCGGGCCTCAACGCGTACATGAGCCTCCCCGAGCTCGATCGCCGCCTCGGCGAGCCCCCGACGATCTCGGGGGCATTGCTGTCGGTCGATCGACTGGCGTTCCCCGAGGTGACGCGCCGGCTCGAGCGGCTTCCGGCAGTGGCCAGCTTCGACGAGCCCGCGCTCGACCGGAAGGGCTTCGAGAGCGAGATCTCGAGCTCGTTCAAGGCGCTCAGCGTGATCCTCGCGCTCTTCGCCTCGATCATCGCGATCGGCATCGTCTTCAACAACGCGCGCATCGCCCTCGCGGTCCGCAGCCGCGACCTGGCCACGTTGCGCATCCTGGGCTTCACCCGCGGAGAGGTGGCCACGGTGCTGCTCGGCGAGCAGGCGGTGCAGCTGGTGCTGGGCGTGGCCCTGGGGCTGCCGCTGGGCTGCCTCATGGGGGCGGCCACCATGGCGTCGATCCCGCCCGAGTTCTTCCGCGCGCCCGCCGTGTTCCTGCCCAGCTCGCTGATCGCCGCGGCGGCCGTCGTGCTGTTCTCGGGGTTCGGGTGTGCCTTGCTCGTCCGCCGCGAGGCCGACCGCCTCGATCTCGTCGAAGTGTTGAAGGCCCGCGACTAGGAGGGCGCCGTCATGAAGAAGATCATCTACGTGCTCGTGGGGGTCGCCGCCGTGGCGCTCATCGCCATTGCGGCCCGGCCCAAGCCGCTCGAAGTCGAGGCGTCGCCCGTGACGCGGGGGCCGTTCCGGCAGATCGTCGACGAGGACGGCAAGACGCGGGTGCGGGAGCGCTACATGGTGTCGGCGCCCGTCGCGGGCACGCTCGCGCGGATCGAGCTGCACGCCGGCGACGCGGTGGAGCCGGGCACGGTGATCGCGCGGCTGCTGCCGTTGCCCAGCCCGCTCCTCGACCCCCGCGCGCGGGACATCGCCGAGCAACACCTGGCCTCCACGCGGGATGCCCAGAGCCAGGCGGCCGCGGCCGTGGTCCGCGGCGAAGCCGCCGCGCGGCTCGCGGACATCACGCTGGCCCGGGACAAGGAGCTCGCCGCCCAGAACGCCGTCACCGCGCAGCAGGTCGAGAAGGACGAGGCCGACGATCGCATGCAGAAGAGCGAGCTCGAGTCGCTGAGGTTCGCCCAGAAGGTCGCGGCCCACGCGGTGGACGAGGCGCGCCTCGCGCTCGAGAGCTTCAGCGCCAGGGCTGGCACGAGCGAACAGATGCAGCTCACCTCCCCCGTCCACGGCCGCGTCTTGCACGTCCTTCACGAGGATGCGGGCGTGGTCCAGGCCGGCACCGCGCTCGTCGAGATCGGCGATCCCGCGACGCTGGAGATCGTGGTGGCGGTTCTGTCCCAGGACGCCGTGACCATCCGGGCCGGGATGACCGCGACGCTGAGCCACTGGGGCGGGCCGAACGAGCTGCGCGCGCACGTCCGGCGCGTGGAGCCCTCCGGCTTCACCCGCCTGTCCGCGCTCGGCGTCGAGGAGCAGCGGGTGAACGTCCTGCTCGACCTCGACGACCCGGCGGACGGCAAGGCGCTCGGCGACGGGTTCGCCCTCGAGGCCCAGATCCTCACGTGGTCGGGCGAGGAAGTCCCGCAGATTCCGACGAGCGCCCTCTTCCGGCAAGGCAAGAGCTGGGCGGTGTTCGCGATCGACGAGGGCAAGGCGGTGGTGAAGCCGGTCCAGATCGGCCACCGCGGGCCCCTGCGCACCGAGCTCGTGGAGGGGCTCGAGGCCGGCGAGCTCGTCATCTCGCACCCCGCCCCCACGCTGAAGGCCGGCGTTCACGTCCGGCCCGCGGCTTCGTGAGGATCATGCCATGCGCCTCCACCTCTTGCCGCTCGCGCTGACCGTCGGAGCCGCCCCGGTGGGCCTCGCGGATCCCGCCCCCGGCACCGTGCTGACCCTGGAGCAGGCCGTCCACCAGGCCCTCGAGCACAACGCCAGGCTCGAGAGCCGGCGCGACTCCGCCGAGGCCGACCGGGACGACGCCAAGGCGACCCGCGGCCGCCTGCTGCCCCAGGTGTCGGTGTCTGCCAACTACTACAACGCGAGCTCGCCCGAGAGCATCGACCTCGAGGGTCTCCTCGGCGCGGCGGGCACAGGCGCGTCCGGCTCCACGAGCCTCCCGCCCCTCACCCTCCACGGCTTCGGCCTGGGCCTCGGCATCGTCACCGCTTCGCAGCCGCTGCTCGGCCTGTGGCACCTCTCGCACGAGCTGGCCTCCGCCAACGAGCGGGCGGATGCCTCCCAGGCCGAGCTGCGCGAGCAGCGGGCCGACCTGCGGCAGCAAGTGGAAGGCGACCTGCTCTCGCTCTTCGAAGCCCGCGCGCTGGAAGGCATCGCGAAGGCCTCCCAGGCCGAGCTGCGCGAGCAGCGGACCGTCGCCCAGGCGAAGGTCGAACACGGCGTCGCCACGCAGGGGGACCTCCTGCGGGTGGAGGTCGCCATCGCCAATGCGAGCGAGCAGCAGATCGAGGCCGAGGTGCAGGAGAAGGCCGCCCGCGCGGCGCTGCTCACGCTGCTCGGCCTCCCCACGCGGTCGCCGGACGTCGACTTCGCCGAGCCCACCGAGCTGGGACAGCGCGAGGTTCCCACCGAGGCCGCGCAGGCCGAGGCCGTCGCCCTGGCGCACCGGGCCGACGTCGCCTCCGCGGAGCTGCAACGCGACGCCGCCCACCACGGCTTCGTCGCCTCGGAGCTGAAGCTGCTGCCCGAGATCGACGCGACCGCGATGTACGTGCGGTTGCAGGGGCTGCCCTCGGCGCTGCCGCCCGACTACTTCACCGCGGGCTTCAGCCTCAGCTGGGCGCTCTGGGACTCGGGGAACGCCTATTACCAGTCCCGAGCCGCCGGGGCCCGCGCGGACGCCGCCGCCGCCGCTGCCGTCGACGCGCGCGAGCGCGTGACCCTCGAGGTGGACGATCGCCTCGAGGAGGAGCGCGCGGCCGCCGCGGCCGTGTCGGTGGCGCAGGAGGCGCTGCGCCAGGCCGAGGAAGCCTTCCGGGTCACGGCCGTCACGGTGAAAGCCGGGGCGGCGACGACGACCGATCTGCTGGACGCCCAGTCGGCCCTCACGCAGGCGCGGTTGAACCTCGTCCGCGCGCGCTACGGGCAGCTGCGCGCCCGCTCCGCGCTGACCCGCGCGCTGGGCGTCGGGACGTAGCCGGGCCGGCCAGCGCTCACCGGCGCGCCCGCGCCCGCACGCCTCCGGCAATCTCGATGACCTCCTGGGTGCTCGCCTCCCGCCGCGCCGCGGCGAGCTGGCGACGGAGCCTTCCGGTCCGCTCGTCGAGCCACTGCTCGGCGGATTGAGTGGCGAGGAGCCGCGCGCTGTGCTCGGAAGCGATGGCATCGAGCAGCAGGTCGTAGAGCATGATGTAGAGGTACTCCCGCACGGCCGCGAACCCGAGCTGGTCCGCGCTCACGTAGCGGGCGGGCTTCTCGGGAGCTGCGCGGCTCGGCTTGAGCGGGAGCAGGCGGACGCTGGCGGGCACCGCCGCGCCCACGCCCCCGAAGCGGCTGGAGACGATGTCGAGGCTCGAGAGCCTCTCCTTCACGTAGCTCCCGAGGACGTCCTCGGCGAGCCGAAGCAGCAGATCCGTCATCCCGCCGACGCTCGTGGGTGCGGCGTAGGTCTGCTGGAGGGTCACGCCACGCCGGGCGAGCAGCACCGCCGCGCGGTGCCCCACGCAGCGGGTGGGTCCCGCGCCCAGCTCCTGGCGCCGCCGCGCGGCGGCCGCGACCAGCCGCGCGTTGTAGCTGCCGCAGAGGCCGAGCTCGCCGCCGATCACCAGGAGCCCCGGCGGTCCATCCCCCGCGGCGATCGAGGCGCCCGTCCACCCGAGGACCCGCTCGACCCCTTCGCGGTAGCTCCGGGCCGGCTCCACGGCGCGGCGCGCCTCGCGAAAGTGATGGGCGGAGAGGCTCTTCATCGCGCCCACGGCCTCGCCGAGCGTCTCGAGCGACCGGAGCCGGCGCTGCAGATCCGCCTCGCGCTTCACTTGCTTCCCGGAAGCTGAAGCAGCGCCCGCAGCCTTTCCTTGCCGCCGGCGGGCAGCGACGTCCCGGCCTCGAGCGCCGCCGCGAGCTCGGGCTGCTCCGAGCCCAGACGCTCGGCGCCCGCCCAGAGCGCTTGCGCCGCTTCGACCGGCGCCACCCCGTCGAGCCAGCCCTCGCCCACCGCCGTGAGCGCCAGGATCTGCTGCGACACCGTGCGCACGGTGAAGCGCGGCTGGCGTAAGACCTCGCGCAGGATGCGGCCGCGCTCGACCGCCTGCCGCGTCGCCGGATCGACGTCCAGCCCCACGCGCGTCAACGCTTCGAGCGCCTCGAACTGCGAGAGCGTGATGCGGAGGTTGCGCGCCGCCGCACGCATCGAAGAGGGCTGCGCGGCTCCGCCCACCCGCGACACGCTGCGGCCGACGTCGACGGCGGGCCGCCGGTTGCGCTCGAAGAGGGCCGTGTCCAGGTAGACCTGGCCGTCGGTGATCGAGATCAGGTTGGTGGGGATGTACGCCGAGATGTCGCTCTCGGTCGTCTCGACGAGCGGGAGCGCGGTGACGGACCCGCCCCCGGCGCGCGCATCCAGCGCGGTCGCCCGCTCGAGGAGCTGCGCGTGGATGTAGAAGATGTCGCCGGGGAAGGCCTCCCGCCCGGGCGGCCGGCCGAGCAGCAGCGCCAGCTCGCGGTAGGCGTCGGCGTGCTTCGTGAGGTCGTCGTAGACGACGAGCGCGTCCCGCCCCTGATCGCGGAACCACTCGGCCGCCGTGGCGCCGGCATAGGGCGCGAGGTACTGCAGGCCCGGCGGGTCGGCGGAGTCCGACGCGATCACCACCGTGTTGCCCATGGCGCCGCTCTTCTGCAGCGACTCGCGGATGCTCAGCACGCGCGACATCGGCTGCCCCACGACGACGTAGACGCAGGCCACGTCGCCCGGCCGCTGCGCGGCGACCACGTCGAGCGCGAGGGACGTCTTGCCCACGTTGCGGTCGCCGACGAACAGCTGGCGCTGCCCGCGGCCGATGGGGATCGCCGCGTCGATGACCATGACCCCGGTCAGGAGCGGCCGCTCCACCGGCGCCCGCTGGGTGAGGTGCGGTGCCTCGCGGAACACGGCACGGCGCTCGCCGGCAGGATCGGGCCGATCGTCGAGCGGCCGGCCCAGCGGATCGAGGACGCGGCCCAAGAGGTCGGCGCCCACCGGGAGCGAAGGAAGCCGCCCCAGCGGCGCGACGCCCTCCCCGGCGCACACGCGATCGGCGCCCTCGAGGAGCACGACGCCCGTGCGCTCGGGCTCCAGCTCGTAGGCCATGCCGAGCGCGCCCGAATCGAAGGCGACGAGCTCCTCCGCGCCGACTCCGGCGAGCCCGACCACGCGGGCCACGCCGTCGCCCACCTCGGCGACCGCGCCGCGCGGACCGAAGGCGCCCCCCAGCCCGAGGTCCAGCCCGCCGAGGTGCCCTGGGAACGCGCTGGCCATCAGCTTCCGGCGGCGGTCGCGGGAGCCCCAGGCGCCGCGCCCTTCTCCCTTATCCTGAACTCCGCGGCCGACACCGCGCGCGCCGCCTGCCGCGCGATCGCAGCCGCCGTCGCGTCCACCTGCCCCGCCGGCGTCGTGACGCGCACCCCCGCCCCCAGATCGGCGACGACCCTCACCTCGGGCTCGCGGCCCAGCGCGGCGGCGACGAGGCGCGTCGTTTCCGGCTCGAGCGGGCG
>DATJNL010000148.1:0-4789 GCA_035508175.1 Myxococcales bacterium | reverse complement strand
CGACCTCGGGGTCGTTGTAGTTGCCGTAGCACGTGTAGAAGAGCACCGCGCGCGGCGTCTCGCCGCCGGCCACCGGCACCTCGGCGCCCTTCCCGACACGGCGATCCGACCACCAGGCCTCGAACGTCTCGTCGGTCCATGGGGGCAAGTTCCGCTCCCGGTGGATGCCCACGGAGTGCTCCATGAGCATGCGGTTGAAGCCGTTGTGGCTCGCCCAGTTCGCGAGCCCGGGCACCTTGGTCATGACCGAGCCCACCAGCTCGGTCGCACCGAGGAACTTGTCCTGCAGGGTCACGCCATCCTCCCGGGCCCGCACCGCCTTCGCGCGCAGCATGAGCCGCGGAAAGTCCACCGCGAACTCGTGCGGCGGCACGTACGGACAGATCGGGAAGCAGAGCTTGCAGTTGTAACAGAGGTCGACGACGCGGTTCAGGTCGACCCTCCCCAGTCGATCGACCGGGTTGTCGGTGGCGACGTGAACGCCCTCGAGCGCCTTCGCCGCTTCGTGCTCTGCGATGGGCGCGCCCTCGGCGAGGAGCTTGCCCTCTGCGTCGGCCCGATGCGGATCCAGCTCGTCGACGCGGTTCAGCAGCGCAGGGAACGAGGGGCAGAGGTTGTAGCAGAGCCGGCAGCCGTTGCAGATTTGGAAGACGCGGCGGAGCTCCGTCTCGAGGTGTGTGGGCGACCAGAACTCCGGGTCGTCGATGCGGTAGCCGCGCGTCTCTTCGCTCATCTGGATGGTCCGCACACGGGCAGCCAGGAGGTGAGCCTCCTGGCCGCCCGGCGATCCCTACTTGAGGGAGTCCAGCCCCTTCTGGAACCTGCCGGCGTGGCTCTTCTCGGCCTTGGCGAGCGTCTCGAACCACTCCGCGATCTCAGTGTGGCCCTCTTCGCGCGCGGTCTTCGCGAAGCCCGGGTACATCTGCGTGTACTCGTAGGTCTCGCCCGCGACGGCCGACTTGAGGTTCTTGGTCGTGTCGCCGATGGGCTCGCCGGTCACCGGATCGCCGATCTGCTTCAGCCAGTCGAGGTGGCCATGGGCATGGCCGGTCTCGCCTTCGGCGGTGTCACGGAACAGGCCGGCGAGGTCCGGATACCCCTCCACGTCGGCGGTCTTGGCGAAGTACAGGTAGCGGCGGTTGGCCTGGGACTCGCCCGCGAAGGCGGTCTTCAGGTTCTCGAACGTCTTGTGGCTCTTCTGCAGCTGCGGCATGGGCGCTTCTCCTTTCGTGGTTCGAACGGACTACTGCGGCCCGCGTCGCGCGGACCGGTGCTTCACGGTGGACTGGCAGGCCTCGCAGAGCCCGCTGAGCTGCAGCTGGGCGCGGTGGACGGTAGCGGCGCCGAGCCCCTCGAACTCGGGCAGGCGCAGCTCGGCGAAGACGTCGCGGACGCCGCCGCACCCCTCGCACGTGAAGTGGTGGTGCGGCCGGACCTCGGGATCCCAGCGCTCGGCACCGCCGCCCAGGTCGTGCCGCGCCACCTCTCCCAGGCGGCTCAAGGTCTCGAGCGTGTTGTAGACCGTGGCGAGCGACAGCCCGGGGTACTTGCGGCGCACCGCACGGTAGACGTCCTCCGCCGTCGGGTGGCCGCTGTTGCCCTCGAGGTAGCGAAAGATGGCGAGGCGCTGGGGCGTCATCCGCATCCCCGCTTCCCGGCAACGTTCGACGATTTGCTCGATGGCTCGCATGCGCGCAGCTTGTTTGGAGAGCTTCTAATCTAGCCGCGGCGGCGAGTCAAGCTCGTTTGCGTGGCATTCGAGGCAGGCCCACCCTAGGATGCTCACCATGGACGCTCGCCAGCAGATCAAGCCGCTCGAGGTCATGATCGCAGAGATCGTGCGCGAGACCCACGACACGGTCACGCTGGTATTCTTCACCGGCAACGACACCCTGGCGTACCGGGCGGGCCACTTCCTGACGATCGATCCGCACCAGTTCCCCCAGCTCGCCGGCCAGCTCGCCTACTTCGAGCACGTGAAGGGCCGCCGCGAACCCACGCGCGCTTACTCCATGTCCTCGGCGCCCCACGAGCGGCAGCTGGCGGTCACCGTGAAGGAGGAGCTGTTCGAGGCGGGGCACACGCCCTACCCGCCCCTCCTGAGCCCGGTCCTCGTGCACGGGCTGCAGACGGGGCAGCGCCTCACGGTCATCGGCTTCACTGGCCCCTACGTCCTCCCGGACGACGTCGAGGCGCAGACCGACCACCTGGTGCACGTGTGCGCGGGCAGCGGCATCGTGCCGAATTTCAGCATCCTCAAGTCGGCGCTGCACGAGCATCCCAAGCTGCGCCACACCCTGCTCTACGGCAACAAGACCCACAACGACATCATCTTTCGATCGCAGCTCGAGGCGCTCGAGCGCGCCCACCCCCAGCAGCTGCGCGTGGTGCACGCGCTCAGCCGGGAGCAGGAGGCCAGCAAGCACGGATCCTCCTACCGCGCCGGCCGCATCGACCGCGCCCTCCTCGAGGAGTTCATCGAGGACCGCCGGACCGCGCTCGTCTACGCATGCGGCCCCGGCATCACGACGTTCGAGCGCAAGGCCGCCCGAGCGCAGGGGGCCGAGCCGAGACCGCGCTTCCTCGAGTCCGTCATCGCCGACCTCGCGGCCATGCGGATCGAGAAGAACCGCATCAACTACGAGTCCTACGGCTGAGCGCTACGGGCACTGTTGCTAGAGCGTGCCGCCGGAGGGTGTCAAACCGCTCGCTCCCGGCTAGGCCTTCTTTTCCTGCCCCTCGCCGAGCTGGTAGCGCACGTAGCGGCGGATCTGGATGTTCTCACCGATCTTCGCGACCATCTCGGTGGTCAGCTCGCTGATGCTCTTGTCGGGGTCCTTCACGAATGCCTGATCCACCAGGCACGTGTCCTTGAAGAACTTGTCGAGCTTGCCCTCGATGATCTTGTCCCACACCTTCTCGGGCTTGCCCTGCTCGCGAAGCTGCTCGCGGTAGATGGCGCGCTCCTTCTCGAGCACGTCCGCGGGGACGTCCTCGCGGCGCAGGTAGAGCGGCGCGGTGGCGGCCACCTGCATCGCCACGTCCTTGACGAACTGCTGGAAGACCTCGTTGCGCGCCACGAAGTCGGTCTCGCAGTTCACCTCGACGAGCACGCCGATTTTGCCGCCCATGTGGACGTAGCTGCCGATGGCGCCCTCGCTGGCGACGCGCGTGGCCTTCTTCGCGGCCGCCGAGAGCCCCTTCTGCCGCAGCCACTCCTCGGCCTTCCCGAAGTCCCCGCCCGCCTCGACGAGCGCCTTCTTGCAGTCCATCATCCCCGCGCCGGTCTTCTCCCGCAGGTCCTTCACCGCGCTTGCGCTGACTTCCATGGCCTCTCCTTACTCGGTCTTCTCGGCGACGGCGGCCTCGCTCAGAGGCCCCTCGATCCCCTCGCCGCCTTCCTCGACGGGCGCGGCTTCCTCGTCCTGGCCAGGCGCCTTGCGGATCACCTCGACCCGCGATCCGCGATCGTCGTTGCGGCGGCTCCGCCGGCCCTCCTTGGGCCCTTCCTCTTCCTCGGAGGCTGCCCCGCCGCGCTCGGCCAGCATCGCCTGGTGGCGCGCCGCGCCCTCGATGCACGCGTCGGCGACTTTGCCAGCGAAGAGGCGAATCGAGCGGATGGCGTCGTCGTTGCCCGGGATGATGTACTCGATGCCCTCGGGGTCGCAGTTGGTGTCGACGAGCGCCACGATCGGAAGCTCGAGGCGGCGCGCCTCGTGAACCGCGATGTGCTCCTTCTTCGGGTCGACGATGAAGACGCAGGCGGGCAGCTTCTGCAGCTCCTTGATGCCGCCCAGGTTCTTCTCGAGCTTCTCCCGCTCCCGCTCGAGCGCGGCGACCTCCTTCTTGGGGAGGCGCTCGTAGGTGCCGTCCTCGGCCATCTTCTCGATGGTCTTGAGGCGGTCGATGCCGGCCTTGATGGTCTTGAAGTTCGTGAGGGTGCCGCCCAGCCAGCGGTTGGTCACGCAGAACTGGCCCGAGCGCTTCGCCTCCTCGGCGATCGCGTCCTGCGCCTGCTTCTTGGTGCCCACGAAGAGCACCGAGCCGCCGTGCGCCACGACGTCCGAGACGAAGCGGAACGCCGACCGCGCGAGCTGCACGGTCTTCTGGAGGTCGATGATGTAGATGCCGTTGCGCGCCCCGAAGATGTACGGCTTCATCTTGGGGTTCCAGCGCTTCGTTTGGTGCCCGAAGTGGACGCCCGCCTCGAGCAGCTGCTTCATGGTGATCTGCGACGGCGTCGTCGCGGCCATCGCCTGTTGCATCTCGTTCATGTGCTTGCCACTGCCTTTCCGTGTTTGTGTGTGACTGCCCGCCACTTCCATCCACTCGCGCCGGGCCCTGCGGCGAAAGCGAGGCCTCGGAAGGCCCCACCGCTTCAGGGAACCCCGGAACGATCCGGAAGTGTGTGTATTTTCAACTCCGGCAAGCGGTCGAGCCGAGACGGCCTACCGGACGCGCCAGCTCTAACATAGGGCTTCCCAAGCCGCAAGCCGAGCCCTACCCTTCGCCCGGCGCCGCCACCCAGGCGCGCACACGGCCCAGCACCTGCTCCGAGGAGCTCACGCCATGCAGAAGATCAAACCGTTCCTCTGGTTCGACGGCGACGCCGAGGAGGCCGCCGAGTTCTACGTGTCGCTGTTCCCGGGCTCAAAGGTGGAGACCGTCATGCGCTACGGCGAGGCGGGCCCCGGCCCCAAGGGCTCCGTCATGACGGTAGCATTCAAGCTCTCGGGCACGGAGTTCGTGGCCCTCAATGGCGGCCCGGAGTTCAAGTTCACCCCTGCCG